>JAWLFJ010000080.1:0-18111 GCA_041685625.1 Paracoccaceae bacterium
ACAGATGACATACCGGTTACCAACCCGATCGAACGGCTGAACGGCGAGATCAAGCGGCGCACCGACGTCGTCGGGATCTTCCCGAACGAAGCCGCCATCAAGGGGGGTACCTTCACGGAAGCGACCGGCCTCACCGCCGCTTCGCTTGCGGCCACCTTCGGCGACGGCTCGGCCCGACTGCCGGAGGGGCTCGCCCCGCCCCGCCACTGGCCACGGGAACGCCTCACCGAGTCCGCCTTCCTTTCTCGTTGGCGCGGCTGGCGGGAGGCGCGCGATCTGGCTTGGCCACACCCTAGACGCGCTCTTTCCGGTCCGATCCTCGGCCGGACAGGCATTACCGACATCCCCGCCACGCCGCCCGACCGTCCCGTCGCTCCCGACGAGATCGCGGCGGACTGAGTCTTGTCGGGCCGAGGCTCCCGCGCGCCGCCGCCCCTCGCGGGGCGACGGCGCCATGGGCCGGGCGGCGCGGCCGGAGCGGCGGCGGCGGCGCCTACTCGAACAGGCGCGCCACCCGCTCGTCCGGCGGCGCGCCGCCGGGCCCCCGCTCAGAGAGCCTCAGCCCCTCGCGGAGGGTGCGGCGCAGCAGCGCCTCCGGCGCCACCCCCTCGCGCGCCGCCGCGCGGCGCAGCGCCGCCGCCTCCTCGGCCGTAAGGCCCAGCTCCACCCGTTGTGCGATCGCGTCCATGTCGGTCTCCCCTGCACCGAGTCCGGTTCGTGAACCATACATTAATCGATCCTGTCGCAAAACCGTAAAGAGACGCCTGCCCGCGATCCCCGTCCGACGGCGTCGGCGCGAAAGCCCGACGCGGTCGGCCCCCGGGACCGACGAAAGGCGCATGAAGGGCCGACGCGAGTCCGACGGGGGGCCGACGAATGTCCGACGCGAGGCGCACCGAGGGCGCGCGCCTTGCGCACGCGATCCGGACCGAAGCGGCACGGATGCGGCACGAGTCCGCCGCCTCCGCCCCCTTCCCTCCGCCCCGCGCCCGCGCCATAACCCCGCCGCGACGCGACGCCCCGGAGGCCCCCATGCACGACATCCGCGCCATCCGAGAGACCCCCCACGCCTTCGACGCCGCCCTCGCCCGGCGCGGCCATGCGCCCGTCGCCGAGGCGCTGCTGACCCTCGACGAGGCCCGCCGCGCCGCCATCGTCGCCGCCGAGGCCGCCCTCGCCGAACGCAACGCCGCCTCGAAACAGGTCGGCGCCGCCAAGGCCAAGGGCGACGAGGCCGAGTTCGAGCGCCTGCGCGCGCTCGTCACCGAGAAGAAGGCCGAGATCGCCCGCCTCGAGGCCGAGGCGAAGGCGGCCGACGAGGCCCTCCGGGCCCGGCTGATGGAGCTTCCCAACCTCCCCCTCGACTCCGTCCCCGACGGCGAGGACGAGACGGCGAACGTCGAGCTGCGCCGCCACGGCGAGCCCCGCGGCGACCTCCCCGCCCCGAAGCAGCATTTCGAGCTCGGCGAGGCTATGGGCTGCATGGACTTCGAGGCGGCGGCGAAGCTCTCCGGCGCCCGCTTCACGGTGCTCACCGGGGCGCTGGCGCGCCTCCACCGCGCCCTCGCCCAGCATTTCCTCGACACCCATGTCGAGGAGAACGGCCTCCTCGAGACCTGGACCCCCGTCCTCGTCCGCGACGAGGCGATGCTCGGCACCGGCCAGCTGCCGAAATTCGCCGAGGACAGCTACCGCACCGCCGAGGGCTGGTGGCTGATCCCCACCGCCGAGGTCACCCTCACCAACCTCGCCGCCGGCGCGATCCTCGAGCCCGGCGTCCTCCCCCGCCGCTACGCCGCGCACACCCAGTGCTTCCGCTCCGAGGCGGGGAGCGCCGGCAAGGACACCCGCGGCATGCTCCGCCAGCACCAGTTCGAGAAGGTGGAGATGGTCTCCCTCGTCGCCCCCGAGGACGGCGAGGCCGAGCTCGAGCGCATGACCCGCATCGCCGAGCGCCTGCTGGAATCGCTGGAGCTTCCCTACCGCACGCTGGTCCTCTGCACCGGCGACATGGGCTTCGGCGCGCGCCGCACCCACGATCTCGAGGTCTGGCTGCCGGGCCAGGGCGCCTACCGCGAGATCTCCTCCTGCTCGCTCTGCGGCGACTTCCAGGCCCGCCGCATGAACGCCCGCTTCCGGCGCGAGGCCGAGGCGCGCCCGGAATTCCTCCACACCCTCAACGGCTCCGGCCTCGCCGTGGGCCGCGCCCTCGTCGCGGTGATGGAGAACCATCAGGACCCCGAGGGCGGGATCGCGATCCCCGAGGTCCTGCGCACGCGCATGGGCGGCGCGTCCCGCATCGCCCCGGACGGCGCCCTCGACTGACGGGCGCTCGCGCCCGCCTGAGGCCCCTTCGCGGCGCCCCGCCGAGCCGGAGGCCGGCCACCTTCCCGAAGGCGTCGGTCCCCTTCGGCGGACGCGACCGCGTCTTTCACGCTCTCGGGACGCCGCGGCGCCGGGGGCTTGTCCATATCCCCCCGCACCGTTACCTCTCCATTCCGATGGAAACGGTCGGATACCCCGGCCGCCGAGGCGATGCGAGGGGCCCCGCTTGACCGAGACGCCGCCACGCCTGTCGATGGAGCACGTGACGCGCCGCTACGGCGACGTCGCCGTCGTCGACGACGTCGACCTCGAGGTGCTGCCCGGCGAGATCGTGTGCCTGCTCGGCCCGTCGGGCTGCGGCAAGTCGACCACGCTCCGCATCGCCGCCGGGGTCGAGCGGCAGGACGCCGGAACCGTCGCCATCGACGGCGGGACGGTGTCGGACGAGCGCCGCCACTTGCCGCCCGAAGCCCGCTCGGTCGGGCTCGTCTTCCAGGACTTCGCCCTCTTCCCCCATCTCACCATCGCCGAGAACGTGGAGTTCGGCCTCGCCCGGCGCGCCCGCGGCGGCGCCGAGCCGATGCTCGCCCGCGTCGGCCTCTCGGGCTACGGGGCGAAATATCCCCACCAGCTCTCGGGGGGCGAGCAGCAGCGCGTGGCGCTGGCCCGTGCGCTCGCCCCGAACCCGCGGGTGATGCTGATGGACGAGCCCTTCTCCGGCCTCGACCAGCGCCTGCGCGACGAGGTGCGCGACGCCTCGCTCTCGTTGCTGAAGGCGGAGGGCACGGGCGTCCTCCTCGTCACGCACGAACCCGAGGAGGCGATGCGCATGGCCGACCGCATCGCCCTGATGCGGGAGGGGCGGATCGTGCAGATCGGCGCGCCGTACAACATCTACAACTTTCCCGCCGACCGGCGCGCCGCCGCCTTCTTCTCCGACGTCAACGTGATCTCGGCCGTGGTCCGCAACGGTCAGACCGACACGCCCTTCGGCCTGTTCCTCGCGCCGGGCGTGCCGGACGGGGCGCCGGTCGACATCCTGATCCGCCCCCAGCACCTCAAGATCGACCGCGACGAGCGCGGCGCAGGGCCGCGCCCTTCGGCCGAGAACGGCGCGCCGGCGCGCGGGCGGGTGGTCCGCGCGCGGTTCATGGGCTCCGAGAGCCTGATCGAGACGCGCATGGAGCATGACGGCTCGGTCCTGCGCGCGACGGTGCCGGGCGCCTGGCTGCCGGCCCATGACGAGCCGCTCTGGCTCTCCTTCCGTCGCGACCGCTGTCACGTCTTCCGGGCCGAGGATCCCGGCGCCGCCCTCGCCGCGGAGGCCGCCGGCGCCCCGGTGCGGGTGGAGCGTCTGGCCCAGGCCGCCGAATGAGCCGCGACGCAGGCGGAATCGGCTCTGGAACCCGGAGCCCATCCGCAATACATCTTGCCGACGAGATTCCGCGCCTTCGGCGCGACGCAACCCCTCTCTAGGAGGCGCCCCAGCCATGGCCCCCAGCATCTGGCAGATCCTGATCGTCGCCGTTCTCGTCGTGCTCCTGTTCGGACGCGGCAAGATCTCCTCGCTCATGGGCGACGTCGCCAAGGGCATCAAGAGCTTCAAGAAGGGCATGGCCGAGGATCCGGACGACGACGACGATCCGAAGAAGGTCGCCCGCGAAGGCGGCGAGGACGCGCTCGACGTGACCCCGCCGTCCGAAAAGACCGCGACCGCGGCGTCCGAGAAGAAGGACGCCTGAGCCCCTCCCCGCCGCGTCCGCCGGAGGACGTCCCATGTTCGACATCGGCTGGACCGAGCTTCTCGTCCTCGGGGCCATCGCGCTGATCGTGGTCGGCCCGAAGGATCTCCCGGGCCTGCTGCGCACGCTCGGCCAGACCGCCGGCAAGGCCCGGCGCATGGCCCGCGAGTTCCAGAACTCGATGGAGGACGCGGCCCGCGAGGCGGACGTGTCCGAACTGCGCGACGTCCAGAAGTCCATGGCGGACTGGAACCGGCGCGTCGGCGGAGAGACCCCCAAGCGCTTCGCCGAGCGCATGGCGAAGCAGGCCGAAGGAACCTCCGGCAAGCCGGCCCCCGCCAAGCCTGCCGACCCCGCGGCGCCGCCGCCGGCGCCCGCCGCCTCGTCGGAGGCGCCCGCGCCGGCCGACGCGCCCGCTCCGTCCGCGACGCCGGAAGCGGCGCCCGCCGCACCGGCGCCGCAGCCGCCCCCCGCCGCCGCGGACCGTCCGGGCGCCACGTCGCGGTCCGACGCCCGCGCGGCGGGCGAACCCGCCCCCCGGCGCGACACCTGATTCCGCGCGGCGCGCCCGCGCCGCCCCAGCGAGAGCCCCCGGATGTCCGCCACCGACGACGACGACATCGAAGCCAGCAAGGCCCCCCTGATCGAGCACCTCGCGGAGCTGCGCTCCCGCCTGATCTGGAGCCTGTGGGGCCTCGCCGGCGCCATGGTCGTCTGCTTCGTCTTCGCCAAGCACATCTTCGACCTGCTGACCGACCCGCTGCGCGGCGCCCTGCTCGCGCGGGGGATGGAGCCGATGCTGATCTACACGGCGCTGCACGAGAAGTTCTTCACCGACCTCCGGCTGTCCCTGTTCGGCGGCTTCTTCCTGGCGTTCCCGCTGATCGCGACGCAGATCTACAAGTTCGTCGCCCCCGGCCTCTACCGCAACGAACGCGGCGCGTTCTGGCCTTTCCTCGTGGCGACGCCGGTGCTGTTCTTCACCGGGGCCAGTCTCGTCTACTTCTTCGTCGCGCCGATGGCCTTCGGCTTCTTTCTGGACTACGGCACCACCGGCCTCGAGGAAGGCGTGCAGACCTCGACCGAGTTCCTCGGCCGCGTCCGCGAATACCTCGACCTGATGATGACCTTCATCCTGGCCTTCGGGGTCTGCTTCCAGCTTCCGGTGCTGCTGACACTGCTCGGACGCGCCGGCCTCGTCACTTCGGAGGGGCTCGGCCGAACCCGCAAATACGCCGTGGTGGGCATCGCCGCCGCCGCCGCGATCCTCACGCCGCCGGACCCGCTCTCCCAGCTCGGCCTCGCGATCCCGGTCTACGGCCTCTACGAGCTCTCGATCCTGCTCGTCCGCCTCGCCGAAAAGCGCGCGGCCGAGCGCGAGGCGGAGCTCGACGAGGAGCTCGGCCTCGGCCCCGAGAACGCGAAGGACCCCGCCGAATGACCGGTTTCGCGCGCGCCCTGCCCGAGGTCCGCGACGCCGAAGCGCGCGGCCCCGACCTGTTCGAGCGTCTCGTCTCCGCGCTCGAGCGGATGAGCCCGCCGCCCCTCGCCCCGCCCGACTTCGCGGCCCAAGGCGCGCCCGACGCCTATGTCTGGCACGCGAACCCAGACCGGCTCGACCCCGTGCCCGCCGTCTCCCGCGTCGACCTCGCGCTCCTCGTCGGCATCGACCGCAGCCGCGACACCCTTCTGGAGAACACCCGCCGCTTCGCCGACGGCCACGCCGCGAACAACGCCCTGCTCTGGGGCGCCCGCGGCATGGGCAAGAGCTCCCTCGTCAAGGCCGCGCACGCCGAGGTCAACAAGACCTGCGCCCGGCCCCTGATCCTCGTCGAGATCCAGCGCGAGGACATCCCCTCGGTCGGCCGCCTGCTGGCGCTCCTCCGCGCCGCGCCGGAGCGCCGCTTCGTGCTCTTCTGCGACGACCTCTCCTTCGACAAGGACGACAGCCACTACAAGAGCCTCAAGGCCGTGCTCGACGGCGGGGTCGAGGGGCGCCCGCCCAACGTCCTGTTCTACGCCACCTCGAACCGCCGGCACCTGATGCCGCGCGACATGATCGAGAACGAGCGCTCCAGCGCCATCAACCCCTCCGAGGCGACCGAGGAGAAGGTCAGCCTCTCGGACCGCTTCGGCCTCTGGCTGGGCTTCCATCCCGCCGGCCAGAACGATTTCCTCGCGATGATCCGCGGCTATTGCGACGCCTACGGCATCGCGATCGACGACGAGACGCTCCGCGCCGAGGCGATCGAATGGCGCCAGACCCGCGGCTCCGTCTCCGGGCGCGTCGCCTGGCAGTTCGTCACCGACCTCGCCGGCCGCCGCGGCGTCCGGCTGCCCTGACCGCCGCCGCCGCCGCTCTGCCACGGGGCGGCGGACGCCGGCTCAGAGATACTCCGCCGGATCCTCGCTGACCGCCCCGCGGCGCACCTCGAAATGCAGCCGCGCCGATCCCGACTCGGGCGCCGCCACGCGGCCGATCTCCTCGCCCGCGCTCACCCGCTGCCCTTTGGTCACCGAGGTCTCGCCGAGCCGGCCGTAGACCGTCATCAGTCGCTCGTCGTGGCGCACCAGGACGATGGTCCCCCATTCGCCGAGGGAGGTGGAGACCAGCGCCACCTCCCCGTCCGCCGAAGCGCGCACCGGATCGCCGGGCGAGGCGGCGAAGTCCACGCCGTCGTTGCGGCCGGCGCCCGCCTCGCGGCTGTAGGGCCGCACGATCCGGCCCGGATGCGGGGGCAGCAGCTTGCCCGTCGCCACCTCCGGCGCGTCGCTCGGCTCGGTCGCCGCCGTGCGCGTCTCCGCCCCCGACTCGGGGGCGGAGACCGGCTCCGCCGTCTCGGCGGGCGCCGGCCGCTCGTCCGGGGCGGTCTCGGTCTGGTAGCGCGAGAGCTGCGGCGAGGCGAGATCCGGCGGCGGCACGGTGTCGGGCGGCAGCACCCGTCCCGCGCTCGGCGGCGGCGTCGCCTGGCTTCCCCGCCCGGGCGCCGTCGGCTCGCTCGGCATCCCGTCGTCCGCGGCCTCGCCCCCGGCCGGGATGGTCAGCACCTGACCCTCGGTGACGCGATAGTCGGGACCCGAAAGCGCGTTCCACGCGATCAGGGTCTCCGGCGCCACCCCGTAACGCCGGGCGATCGAGTAGATCGTCTCGCCGGCCTCGACGTCGTGATAGGCGACGTCACGGCCCGTCCCGTCGGAGTCCGTCGCGGGCGCCGATCCGTCGGCGTCCGTCGCGGGCGCCGGTCCGTCGGGCGCCGGCGACACCGCGGCGCCGTCCGCGCCCGAGCGCTCGATCGCCGCGCCGATCCGCGCGGACGACCATCCCCCCGCCTCGCTCTCCACCGCGCCGGAGGGCGCGGCGTCAGGGGCGGCCGACAGCGGCTGCGCCTCCTCGCGCCCCGGCGGGGCGGAAGGCGGGGCCTCCTCCGTCTCCGCAGGCGCCGACCGCGGGGCGGCGTCCGGTGCAGCGTCGTAGCCGCCGGCGCGCGGGGGAAGGACCAGCTCGTCCCCCGGACGCGGCCGGTAGCTCACCGGAAGGCCGTTGTAGGCGGCGAGCTCGGAGGGCGGCAGGCCGACCCGTTCGGCCAGCGCCTCCACCGTGTCGCCCTCGCGCGCCTGGATCACCGCGTAGTCCTCGAAGCGGATCACCCCGCGCGCGTCGGGCCGGCCCATCGCCGGCGACGCGGCCTCGGTCGAGGGGCCGCCGCCGCCCGACGCCGCCGCGGGCGGCGCGCCGGCCCGGTCCCCGCCGCCATCCCCACCCGCGCAACCGGCCAAGGCCAGCGCGGCGACAAGCGCCAGCGCCGCGCGGGCCGCATCCTCTCGGCGTCGATGGCTCGCCATGCTCGGCATCTCCTCTCGCGCTCTCGCGCCGGTCTTCCGGTCGGTCAGCCGCCGGGTTCGGCCGCCACCCCCTCCAGCAGGGGAACGAAGCGGACCGGGGCGAGTTCCTCGTAGCTCGGTCGGCCCGCCGCATCGGTGCGCACCCGGATCAGCTGCTGCACCTCGTCGCTCTGGCCCACGGGCAGCACCATCACCCCGCCGGGCTTGAGCTGCGCCAGCAGTTCGCCCGGCACGTCCTCGGCGGCGCAGGTCACCATGATCCGCTCGAAGGGCGCCTGCTCCGGCAGCCCCAGCGTCCCGTCCCGCGCCAGGATCGAGACGTTGGAGAGGCCCAGCCCCTCCTCCAGCACCTCGCGCGCGCGCCGCGCCAGCGCCCTGTGCCGCTCGACCGACCAGACCCGCCGCGCCAGCCGCGCCAGGATCGCCGCCTGATAGCCGGAGCCCGCGCCGATCTCCAGCACCTTGCAGCGCGGTCCGACCTCCAGCGCCTGCGTCATCAGCCCGACGACCGAGGGCTGAGAGATCGTCTGCCCGCAGGAGATCGGCAGCGCTGTGTCCTCCCAGGCGCGGTCGCGGAAGGCGCGGTCGAGGAACTTCTCGCGCGGCGTCGCCTCCATCGCCGCCAGCACGCGCTGATCCGTCACCCCGGCCCGGCGCAGCGCCAGCGTCAGGCGCATCCGCTCCTCGGGCGTGCCCGACATCGCCCGCGCCTCCGCCTCAGCCGCCCGCCGCGGCGGCGGCGTCCGTCCCGGCGCCGAGCGCTTCGGCCACCGCCTCGAGGCGGTCGTGCGCCGTCAGGTCGGCGCGCAGCGGCGTCACCGTCACCCAGCCGTCCCCGGTCTCGCGCGCGTCGGTGCCCTGCGGGCTCTCATGGTTGCCTCGGCCATGCGCCAGCCAGAAATAGGTGCGCCCGTTCGGCGCCACCTGCTCCTGCACCCGGAAGGCCCCGTTCGGCCGGCGCCCCTGCGCCGCGGCCCGCACGCCCTTCACCTTCTCCGCCGGCACCGGCGGGAAGTTGACGTTGTAGAACAGGCCATAGGCCGCGTCCTCGTCCCAGGGCAGCGCCAGCACCCGGCGCACCGCGTCGGCGCCCGCCGCCTTCGCCGCGCCGAACATGTCCGCCTCGTTCGCCGTCGCCGGCCCGTAGGCCTGGCTGAGCGCGATGGCGCGGAAGCCGTGCACCACCGCCTCGATCGCGCCGCCCACGGTGCCGGAATAGACCACGTCCTCCGCCACGTTGTGCCCGCGGTTGACGCCCGAGAGGATCAGGTCCGGCGGCGTCTCCGCCATCAGATGCTTCAGCGCCACGATGATGCAGTCGGCGGGGGAGCCGTCCACCGCCCAGCGGCGATCCGCGAGCGGCACGAGGCGCATCGGCTTGGTGTAGCTGATGCAGTGCGCGACGCCGGACTGCTCCATCTCGGGCGCGACCACCCAGACCTCGCCGTCCGGGCCGGCGACCTCCGCCGCGATCGCCTCGGCCGCCGCGAGGCCGGGGGCCGTGATGCCGTCGTCGTTGGTGATCAGGATGCGCATGGACCCTCCGCCCCCGCGTCGGCGGGGGAACAATGACCGAACCCCGCACGCCGGCGGGACCGCGGCCGCCCCCGCAGGGACCCTGCCGCCTTCGGTCCACGAGATAGCCGCGCCGGCGACGAAGGTCCACCCGCCGCGCCCGGGCGCGGCGGGCGGGCGCCCTCAGATCGTCGCGTTGGTCTGGCCGCCGTCCAGCACCCAGTTCTGCCCGACGATGAAGCCCGCATGCACCGAGGCGAGGAAGGCGCAGGCCTTGCCGAACTCCTCGGCCGTGCCGTAGCGTCCGACCGGGATCGCCGCAGCCCGCTCGGCCCGGACCTCCTCGATCGACTTGCCGGTGCTCTTCACCGTGCCGGAATCGACGCCGCGGATCCGGTCGGTGTCGTGCGTGCCGGGCAGCAGGTTGTTGATCGTCACGCCCTTCGGGGCGACCTGCCGGCTGGTCCCCGCGACGTAGCCCGTCAGCCCCGCGCGCGCCGCGTTGGAGAGACCGAGGATCGCGATCGGCGCCTTCACGCTGACCGAGGTGATGTTGATCACCCTTCCCCAGCCCTTCTCCATCATCCCCGGCAGCACCGCCTTCATCAGTGCGATCGGCGTCAGCATGTTGCCGTTCAGCGCCTTCAGCCAGTCGCTCTCGTCCCAGTCGGTCCACATCCCCGGCGGCGGGCCGCCCGCGTTGTTGACCAGGATGTCGATCTCGCCGCCCCCGGTCAGCCTGCGCGCCGCCGCCAGCGTCTCCTCGCGGCCCGCCTCGGAGGTCACGTCGCAGGCCACCGCCTCGACCCGCACGCCGTAGGCGTCGCGGATCGCCTTCGCCGTCGCCTCCAGCGTCTCGGCCGTGCGCGCGTTGATCACGAGGTCCACACCCGCCTCCGCCAGCGCCTCGGCGCAGCCGCGCCCGAGGCCCTTGGAGGCCGCGCAGACCACCGCCGTCTTCCCCCGGATGCCGAGATCCATGGCCGTCCCTCCCGTCTCTTCTTGATCGCGCGGCGCGGTCGCGCCGCCGGCGGCCGACCCTCGCGCCCCGCCCGCGCCGCGTCAATCTCCCGCCGGCCCCGGACGCGCGAAGGCTCCGGCGTCGCCGCCGGGGCCCTCCCGAAACCGCCGAGGCCGAGGCCCCGCCGAAGCGCCTCAGCGCCGCCGGCGCGCCGTCGCCACCCCGAAGGCCGCGAGGCCCGCAAGCAGCAGCGGCGCCGCCGCCGGCAGCGGCACCGCCTGCGCGAAACCGTCCTGATCGGCGGTCATGAAGACGTCGAACACCGCGCCCGGCTCCAGCGTGATCGCGCCGGAGCCGCCTTCGTCGAACAGATCCTCGGCGAAGAAGTCGTTGGAGAAGGCGAAGCCCTCGACGTCGATCAGGACCGCGCCGGCGCCGGCCGGATCGAACAGCTCGCCGAAGATGCTCGCGAGCACGCCCACCTCCGCGACCTCCGTCGCCGGGGTCTCCGCCAGCGCCTGCGTGAAGCCGCCGATCCGCCACGCATACGACAGCGTGACGGCCTCGGACCCCTCGTTCGCGAAGGAGACGAAGGCGTCGGTCAGCAGGAACGCCGACGCCGCGCCGCCGGGCGCCGAGGCCTGGCCCGCCACGGACCCCTCGGTCGAGACGAAGGTCGCCGTCTCGAACTGCCCGGGCGCCCATTCGGTCACGAGGCCGGTTCCCGACTCCGAGAGCCCTGCGTCCAGGATGCCGAAGTCGGTGAAGACCGAGACGTCCGGCGGAACGGACTCCCACCCGAATTCGGCGAAGGAGAAGCCGTCGAACGCGGCCAAGGCGTTCGCCGGACCGGCGAAGACCAGCATCGCGGCCGAGGAGGCCGCAAGCAACGCATGCCTGAACATGGATCCACCTCTGCGAGGCCGCCCGCGCGGCGTCAGCGGTGATGCTAACCTCTCGACGTCCATCGCGCCAGCCCGGCGCAACCCAGAGGCGTCCCCCGCGCCTCCGCCGTTGCCGCGCCACGGCGCCCGCGCTACACCCCGCGCCATGCTTGACCGCGCCCACAACGCCCCGCCCCTGCCGCCGGAGATCGCGCGTCGTCGCACCTTCGCGATCATCTCGCATCCCGACGCCGGCAAGACCACGCTGACCGAGAAGCTGCTGCTGTTCGGCGGCGCCATCAACATGGCCGGCCAGGTCCGCGCCAAGGGCGAGGCGCGGCGCACCCGCTCGGACTTCATGAAGATGGAGATGGAGCGCGGCATCTCGGTCTCCGCCTCGGCGATGTCGTTCGAATACGGCGGCAACTGGTTCAATCTCGTGGACACGCCCGGCCACGACGACTTCTCGGAGGACACCTTCCGCGTCCTCACCGCGGTCGACGCCGCCGTGATGGTGATCGACGGCGCCAAGGGCGTCGAGAGCCAGACCCGCAAGCTGTTCGAGGTCTGCCGCCTGCGCGACATGCCGATCCTCACCTTCTGCAACAAGATGGACCGGGAGAGCCGCGACGTCTTCGAGATCATCGACGAGATCCAGGAGGCGCTCGCCATCGACGTCGCGCCGGCGTCCTGGCCCGTCGGCATGGGCCGCGACTTCGTCGGCGCCTACGACCTGATCCGCGACCGGCTCGAGATCATGGACCGGGCCGAGCGCAACGTCCGCGGTCAGAGCCTCGACCTCTCGGGCCTCGACGACCCGCGCCTCGCCGATCACATGAGCGCGGACCAGCTCGCGACGCTGCGCGAGGAGGTGGAGATGGCCCGCGGCCTCCTGCCCGAATTCGACCTGCAGTCCTTCCTCGACGGCACGCAGAGCCCGATCTGGTTCGGCTCCGCCCTCAACTCGTTCGGCGTGAAGGAGCTGCTCGAGGGCCTCGCCGCCTACGCCCCGCCGCCCCAGCCCCGCCCGGCGGAGCCGCGCCAGGTCGGCCCGGCCGAGGACAAGGTCGCCGGCTTCGTGTTCAAGGTTCAGGCCAACATGGACCCGAGGCACCGCGACCGCGTGGCGTTCCTGCGCCTCTGCTCCGGCCACTTCCGCCGGGGCATGAAGCTCAAGCACGTGCGCTCGGGCAAGGCGATGGCGGTCTCCAATCCCGTGCTGTTCCTCGCCTCCGAACGCGAGACGCTGGAGGACGCCTGGGCCGGCGACATCATCGGCATCCCCAACCACGGCCAGCTCCGCATCGGCGACGCGCTGACCGAGGGCGAGGACCTGCGCTTCACCGGCATCCCCGCCTTCGCGCCGGAGCTCCTTCAGGCCTGCCGCGCGGGCGATCCGATGAAGGCCAAGCACCTCGACAAGGCCCTGACCCAGTTCGCCGAGGAGGGCGCGGCCAAGGTCTTCAAGCCCCGCATCGGCGGCGCGCCTATCGTCGGCGTCGTCGGCCAGCTCCAGTTCGACGTCCTCGCCAGCCGCATCGAGCTCGAGTACGGCCTGCCGGTGCGCTTCGAGCCGACGCAGTTCACCTCCGCCCGCTGGGTCTCCGGCCCGCGAGAGGCGGTCGAGCGGTTCGCCGACGCCAACAAGGGCCACATGGCCGAGGATCACGACGGCGATCTCGTCTACATGACGCGTCTGCAATGGGACCTCGACCGCGTCGCGCGAGACCACCCGGACGTGACGCTCTCCGCGGTGAAGGAGACACACTCCTGAGATCGCGGTCCGAAAGGCCCGATTCGGGCAGTTCACGGTATCTTCCGTATGGTAAATGCGTACCGGTTCCGATTCGAACCGTCGCGTGCCGTCATCATGGGAGACGAACTTGCCATCCATCCGCCGCCTCGCCCTGCTCGCCGTCGTCCTGCTGACGCCCTTCGCCGCCGCGACGGCGCAGGAGGCCGACGCGCCCGAGCCGCCGGCCCTCCCGTCCGCAGTGGTCGCCCCCGGCACCCCGACGGACGAGCTGGTCGTCCGCCTCACCCCCCTGACGCGCGACGAGCTCGCCGCCGCGGCGGAGGAATGGCTCGGCCTCGTCAAGGCCAAGACCCAGGAGATCGTCGAGGCCCAGCTCGAGGCCCGTTCGGCCGAGGGCCCGGCCGCCACGACCGCGGCGGAGCGCGCCGACGCTCTCGCGCAGGAGCGACGCGGCCTCTTCGACTCCTACGCCGCCATCCTCGACGCCTGGGAGAAGAAGGCCGGCGACGCCGACGCCATCGCCGCCTACCGCGCCTACCGCAACGCCATCCTGGTGGACGAGACGCGCACCGCCGACGCCGCCACCCTCGCCCGCCGCGCCCTCGTCTGGGCGACCTCGCCGGACGGCGGCGTCGGGCTCGCGATCGACGTCGCCATCGTCGTCGGCGCGATTCTCGGCCTGGTGATCGTCGCGCGTCTCGTGCGTCGCATCGCCCGGCGCGGGCTGGAGCGGGTCTCCACCCTCTCGCGGCTGCTCAAGGCCTTCTTCGTCGGCGTGGTCTACTGGATCGTGCTGTCCTTCGGGCTGCTCGTCGTGCTCTCCGCCCTCGGAATCGACGTCACGCCCATCTTCGCCCTGATCGGCGGCGCCTCCTTCATCCTCGCCTTCGCGCTGCAGTCGACGCTCGGCAACCTCGCGTCGGGCGTCATGATCATGCTCAACCGGCCCTTCGACGAGGGCGACTACGTCTCCGTCGCCGGCACGGCGGGCACGGTGAAGTCGGTCTCGGTGATGTCCACCACCGTCATCACGCCCGACAACCAGGTGATCGTGATCCCGAACTCCAGGGTCTGGGGAGACGTCATCACCAACGTCACCGCCTCGCCCGAGCGGCGCGTCGACCTGACTTTCGGCATCGGCTACGACGACGACATGGAGCAGGCGCAATCGATCCTCGCCCGGCTCTGCAAGGCGCATCCGCTGGTCCTGGACGAGCCCGAGACGGTGATCCGCGTCGGCGCCCTCGGCGAGAGTTCGGTGGACCTGATCTGCCGTCCCTGGACCAAGGGCGCGGACTACTGGACCGTCTACTGGGACCTCCAGCAGCAGGTGAAGGCGGCCTTCGACGCCGAGGGGATCTCGATCCCCTATCCCCAGCGCGACGTGCATCTGCGCGCCGTCGGGAGCGACGACGCCGAGGCATCGGCCCCGATCCGGACGCGCCGCGGCGGACGCGGCGGCTTCGCCCGGGACGACGAGGGCGAGGCGCAGCCGGGCGTCGGCTGACCTCGCACACGCTGCAGCGGGGGGCGCCGGAACGCTCCGGCCGGGTGTGCGTTGCTCCCTCTCATGCGCCTCGGCCGAGGCGGCGTGATACGCCTCGGCCGAGGCGGCTATGCAAGGAGACGCGACATGACCAGCCCTCGCATCGGCACGATCCTCGCCGCCCTGACGCTCTTCGCCCTGGCGGCCTGCAACACGGCCGAAGGCTTCGGAGAGGACGTCGAAGCCGGCGGCGAGGCGATCCAGGAAGGCTCCGAGGACACCTCCGACGAGATCTCCGACTGATCTCCACGGGGGGGCGTGGGGCCTCGGGCCCGGCCCGACCGGCTCCCGGGCGGCGCGGCACGATCCCGCAGGCGCGCCGTCGCGCCGCCCGGCGCGAAGCCCGGCCGCCCCGGGGCGTTTCCGCCGGCGCCCGCCACCGCGAACGGAAACCGCAGACGACCCGCATCGCCGCGATCCTCTTGGTTCCTCTCCTGTCGCTGGCGGCGCTCGCCGGCTGCGGCACAGCCCAAGGCTCCGGCCGGACGTGCAGGCCGGCGGGCAGGCTGTCGAGGACACCGCCGAGGACGCCGAAAGGGAACTCTCGGACTGACGGCCGTGCGCGCGCCGGCGCGCCCGGCGGCGGTCGAGCGCACCTCGCGTCGGGCGCGCCTCACTCGGCCGCGAGCAGCGCCCGCACCTCGAGCAGCACGACCTCGGTGTCCGCCGGCACGCCGAGCCTTCGGCCGGTCGAGAACGGCAGGTTGTTGTCGACCGCGACGAGGATCCGCCCCTCGCCTGCCGTCGTCACGCTCTCGATGGTGGCGAAGGGCAGCGTGTATCGACCCGTGAGATCGCGCGCCGCGTCGGTCTCGACCCGCCCGATCCCGTCCGGATCCTCCAGATCCATCAGGTCGACATGCCCGATGCGCCGCACGAAGCCGTCCGCGTCGGTCTCGGCGATGTCGATCAGCACCACCCGCTTGAGCCGGGCCGGATGCGCGAAGCAGTCCGGGGCAGGCGGGCCGTCGCATTCCAGGCTCGGATCGCCCTCGCCGCCGTCGCGCTCGATCACCAGCGCGCGGACCTCGTCGACGAAGGTCAGGTCGCCGATCGCCGTCGCGCCCGCGGCGAGCCTCAGGCGCAGGCTCTCGCCGGTCCACGCCTCCGCCGCGGGATCGAAGGCGAAGGCCCGCAGGAACGCCTCCGGATCGCCGTCGGGCGTCAGGATGGGCCGCTCGGCCATCGCCCAGAGCAGCCCGGTTCCCGGCTGCAGCCCCAGACCCTCGAAGCCGCCGGAGCGCGGCACGCGCCAGTCGCGCCCCGCTTCGGCCGGGATCCGCAACGCGGGATGATCGGGCGAGCGCAGCGGCCGGCCGTCGAGCTCGGCCGCGAACACGCCCGTCACCACGCCATCGAGCGTCGCGCGGATCAGGTGCGGGCCGAACTCCTCGCCGATCCAGACCGTCTCGCCCAGCACCTGGATCGACTCCGGGTCGAAGTCGGCGCCCGTCAGATGCCGCGCCTCGCTTCCCTCGTAGGCGATGCGGAACGGGACGACCCGGTCCGGATCGCGCAGCCAGACCCGCTCCGTCACCTCGACCGCGCCGGTCGAGACGTCCGCCCGCATCCGCACGAAGCTCAACAGCGCGTCGGGCGAATTCGCCCTCGAGCCGAACCCGTTGTCGAGCACAGCGAAGATCGATCCGTCCCGCGCGCGCTCCGTCGCGAAACCCGAAATCCCCTGCAAGGGCTGACCGGCGAAGGGCGGGGACGGCCGCGCGCCGGCGGCGCCCGGCGCGTCGACGCGGCCGGGCCCGACGGCGAACTTGCCGGAGATCCGGGCGTCGCGCGGCGCCTCGGGCGGCGGCGCCGAGAACGTGGCCGCCGGCAGGACGGCGTGCCCGACGAGACGGACGGAAAACACGGTCTCGGCCCCTGCGGGACCGGCCGCGAGCATGGCCGCGAGGACGGAACGGAGCACGGCGTCCCCCCAAGATTCCGAAGATCGGAGACGAGCGTGCCAGCGATCCGCGACGCCGAGGCGACCCCTGCGTGACGCTTCGGCGACGCCGGCCTTGGCGCCCGCCGTGGGCGCGCGGCGTTTGACATTGCGCACATACTGTGCAAAGTGCGCGCAGCGAGCGCCATCCGGGCGCCCGCGGACGGGCCGCGCGGATCTGCGGCCATCCCTCAAGGCCGCCCAGACGAGCGCAAGGAGCCCCATGAAGTTCACCGATCTCGACCTCGACCCGAAGGTCCTCGAAGCCGTCATCGACGCCGGATACGAGACCCCGACCCCGATCCAGGAACAGGCGATCCCGAACGCCCTGATGGGCCGCGACGTCCTCGGCATCGCCCAGACCGGCTCCGGCAAGACCGCCGCCTTCACCCTGCCGATGATCAGCATGCTGGCGCAGGGCCGCGCCCGGGCGCGCATGCCGCGCTCGCTGATCCTCTGCCCGACGCGCGAGCTCGCCGCCCAGGTCGCCGAGGCGTTCGAGACCTACGGCAAGCACCACAAGCTGGCCAAGGCCCTCCTGATCGGCGGCGTCAGCTTCAAGGATCAGGACAAGCTGATCGACCGCGGCGTCGACGTGCTGATCGCCACGCCGGGTCGCCTGCTCGACCATTTCGAGCGCGGCAAGCTGATGCTCACCGGCGTGCAGCTGATGGTGGTCGACGAGGCCGACCGCATGCTCGACATGGGCTTCATCCCCGACATCGAGCGCATCTTCAGCCTGACGCCGTTCACCCGCCAGACGCTGTTCTTCTCGGCCACCATGCCGCCCGAGATCACGCGCATCACCCAGACCTTCCTGCACAACCCGGTGCGGGTCGAGGTTGCGCGGCAGTCGACCACCGCCGAGAGCATCGAGCAGGCGGTCTGCAGGCACCGCCCGGCGGGCCGCGAGCGCGCCGACAAGGAGAAGCGCGAGCTGCTGCGCGCGCTCCTGAACGGCGAGGGCGAGAGCCTGACCAACGCCATCGTGTTCTGCAACCGCAAGCGCGACGTCGACGTGGTGTTCAAGTCGCTCAAGCGCCACGGCTTCAACGCCGCGGCCCTGCACGGCGATCTCGACCAGTCGGTGCGCACCCGCACGCTCGAAGGCTTCCGCGCTAACGAGATCACCGTGCTGGTCGCCTCCGACGTCGCCGCGCGCGGGCTGGACATCCCCACGGTCAGCCACGTCTTCAACTTCGACGTGCCGATCCATGCCGAGGACTACGTTCACCGCATCGGCCGCACCGGCCGCGCCGGTCGGTCGGGCAAGGCCGTCACGCTCTGCTTCCCGCACGAGCAGAAGTTCCTCGACAAGATCGAGGAGCTGATCGAGAAGCCGATCCCCGAGATCGCGGATCCGCTCGTCGGCGCCGCCGAGACGGCTCCGGCCGCGCCGGAGGAGACGCCCGCGGACGCCCCCGCGCCCGCGCCCGAGATGCAGGCCGAGACGCCGGCCGAGGCCGATCCGGGCGCGGCCGAGCCGAAGCGCCGCCGCCGCCGCGGCGGCCGGCGTCGCAAGGACGAGGCGCAGCCCGCCGAGGCCGCGCCGCCGCTCGGCGAGGATCCCCGCGGCGAGACCCCGGCCGAGGAGGCC
>JAWLFJ010000010.1:0-57418 GCA_041685625.1 Paracoccaceae bacterium
TGTGCTCTTCCGATCTCCCGACCGGAAACGGCCCCGCGCCGGGCCCGCGACGCGCTCGTGCGGGTTCAGCCCGCCTCGTTCGTCATCACCACGGTGCCCGCGGCCATGAACATGCCCCCGACGCCGTGACAGACCGAGATCCTCGCCCCTTCCACCTGGGCGGGCGAGGTTCCGCGCATCTGGCGCACGCTCTCCTGCAGGGCGTACATGCCGTACATGCCCGAATGCATGTAGCTCAGCCCGCCCCCGTTGGTGTTGAGCGGCAGCCGCCCGCCCGGCCGCGTGTTCCCCTCGGCGATGAAGGCCGCGCCCTCGCCGGACTTCACGAAGCCCAGATCCTCCAGCCCGTAGATCGGCAGATGCGCGAAGGCGTCATAGACCATCAGGTGGTCCACCTCGTCATGGGAGATGCCCGCGCTCTCGAAGGCCCGCCGGCCAGAGACGCGGAAGGCGCGGGAGGAGGTGAAGTCCTCCATCTGGCTGACCACCGGGGTCTCCACCGCCTCGCCCGCGCCGCGGATGTAGACGGGCCGCGTCGGAAAGTCCTTCGCCCGGTCGGCCCGGGTCAGGATCAGCGCCCCGCCCCCGTCCGTCACCAGACAGCACATCAGCTTGCGAAACGGCCAGGCGATCATCTTGGAGCTCAGCACGTCCTCCACCGTGATCGGGTCGCGGTAGGAGGCGCGCCGATGAAACGCCGCCCATTCCCGCTGCACCACCGCGACCATGGCCAGCTGCTCCTCGGTGACGCCGTGATCCTTCATCTTGCGCATCACCGGCAGGGTGAAGCGGGTCGGCGGGATCATCGCGCCGTAGGGCTGCTCGAACTGCAGGTCGAACTGGTTCGGCGTCACCGGCCGGCCCGGCGGCACGCCCACGCGGCTGCGCCCGCTCTCGCCATGGGTGATCAGCACCGTGCGGCACAGCCCCGCCTCCAGCGCCGCCGCCGCGTGGCGTACATGGATCATGAACGAGCATCCGCCGACCGAGGTGCCGTCCACCCATTCCGGCTCGATGCCCAGCAGGTGCGACAGCTCCACCGGATTGTGCCCGGCCGTCGCCACCCCGTCGATGTCCGCGGGCCGGAGCCCGGCATCGGCCATCGCGTTGAGCGCGGCGTCCGCGTGCAGGTTGATCTGGGAGAGCTCGGGGATCCTGCCCAGCTCGGTCGTCTCGGCGGCGCCGACGATGGCGCAGGCGTTCGGCGTCATTCCCGGGACTCCTTCGCCGGCTGGAACTGCGGCAGGCTGATCTCGTCCGTCAGCTTCTCGAACGTGACCTCGAGCGGCATGTCGAGCTCCAGCGCCTCCGGCTTCGGCGCCACGCCGAAGATGTTGGCCATCATCCGCGGGCCCTCCTCCAGCTCCACGGCGGCGATCACGAAGGGCGGCTCCATGCCCGGCGCGCCGATATGGTTGATCACGTAGCTGTGCAGCCAGCCGCGGCCCGAGGCCTTCTCCACCGACACCTTGCGCCCGCCGCAGCGGGGGCAGAACGGCCGGGGCGGGAAATACGCCTCCCGACAGTCGTCGCAGCGCTGCAGGCGCAACTCGCCCTGCCGCGCGCCCTCCCAGTAGTGCCGGGTCTCCGGCGTCGGCGTGGGCACGATCCGCTCGCTCAAGGTCCCTCTCCTGCCTTTGGGGCCGTCATCCGACGACCGCGTATCCGTTGTTCAGAACCACCGCGTCCCGCTCCACGACCCTCGCGCGGAACGAGATCTCCCCGCCGTCCCGCCAGATCTCCGTGCGGATCGTCTCGCCGGGATGCACTGGCGAGGAGAAGCGCACGTCCAGCCGCCGGAGCCGCGCGGGATCGCCGGCGCAGCACGCCTGAAGGATCGCGCGCCCGGCCACGCCGTAGCTGCACAGCCCGTGCAGGATCGGCCGCTCGAACCCCGCCTCCCGCGCCACGGCGGGCGAGGCGTGCAGCGGGTTGGGGTCGCCCGAAAGCCGGTAGATCAGCGCCGCCTCGGGCCGGGTGGGGATGTCCACCGCAGCGTCAGGCGCCCGCTCGGGCGGCCCGCGCGCCGGGGCGCTCGGCCCGCTCGGCCCGCCGAAGCCGCCGTCTGCCCGCGCGAAGGTCGTCGTGCGCGCCGTCGCCAGCCTGCGCCCCGTGCCCTTCTCCTCGATCTCCCGGACGAGGCGGATCAGCGCCCCGCAGCCCTCGCCCTTGTCGATCACGTCCTCGATGCGGGTCCGCCCGACCACCGTGGCCGCCGTGGGCAGGGGGGCGTGGATCTCCAGCCCCTGCTCGCCATGCAGCACCTTTTGCCAGGTGACGCCGCTGTCGGGCTCGCGCGCCCAGAAGCCCGGCCCGGCCGGCATCGTCGGCACGGCCGCGAACCCCTCGGCCTCCTCGAACACGAAGCGGAGCTGGTCCTCGTCCATCGGGTCCGCGCCGAAGCCGAGCCCCAGCGCGTAGAGAAGCGCGTCGCGATGCGTGTAGGTCTGCTCCACCGGCGCGAAATGCCGGGCCTTGAGCTTCCCGGGATCGAGCGGCATCAGATCGGATCCCAGGTGAACACGTCGCCCGAACGGTCCAGCCCGTAGAAGCTGCCCTTGAGCGCGGGCAGCGCCGTCTCCGCCACCGCCTCCGGCGTCCAGCCCTCGGCGGTGTGGACGGAGCGGATGGGCCGCGACTGGCTCATCAGGTATATCTCGTTGAGCCGCACCGCGAAGATCTGCCCCGACACCGCACGCCCGGCCTCGGAGGCCAGCGCCGTCGCCAGCGGCGCGATCTTGGCCGGCGTGCTGGCCTGCGCCTTCTCGACTCGCTTCGCGTCCGCCTCCGAATTGATCGGGATTGTGCCCACGAGCCGGCTCCACGCGAAGGGCGCGATGCAGTTCGAGGTCACGCCGAAGCGCGCCATGTCCAGCGCGATGGACTTCGACAGCCCCACGATCCCCATCTTGGCGGCGGAATAGTTGGCCTGCCCGAAATTCCCGATCAGCCCGGAGGTCGAGGTGAAGTGCACGAAGCAGCCCGAGCCCTGCTCGCGGAAGATCGGCGCCGCGTAGTGCGCGGCGTTGAAGCTGCCGTTGAGGTGGACGTTGATGACCGCGTCCCAGTCCTCGAACGTCATCTTGTGGAAGATCACGTCGCGCAGGATGCCGGCGTTGTTCACCACCACGTCGAGTCGACCGAACGCGTCGCGCGCCTGCTCGATCATCGCCCTGGCGTCCGCGCGCTCGGCGACCGAGCCGAAATTGGCCTCCGCCTCGCCGCCCGCGTCGCGGATGGCCTTCACCACCTCCATGGCGGGCTCGCGGCTGGCCGCGCCCTCCTCGCCCCGCTCGTTCCCGCCCAGGTCGTTGACCACGACCTTCGCGCCCCGGGCGGCCATCAGGATCGCGATCTCGCGCCCGATCCCGCGCCCGGCCCCGGTGACGACCGCGACCTTGCCCTCCAGCATCATGCGCCTCCTCCCTGCGCGCGGGGCCGCGTTCCGGCCCCTTTTTCGCTTGGCCCGCGCCCCACCGGGGTGCTAGGCGTTATTTGTTATAACAGAGGTCCCCATAGCATTGCCCCTGTCAAGCCTCGGGGCGCGCCCGGGGGCGCGGTGGAGGAGAACCGCATGCTCAACAAGCACAGCCTCTACGAGTCGGAGCACGAGGATTTCCGCCGCTCCGTCTCGGCCTTCATCGAGCGCGAGGTCACGCCCCACTACCCCGAATGGGAACGCCAGGGCCGCGTCTCCCGCGAGGTGTGGGCGAAGGCGGGCGAGCAGGGCTTCCTGCTGATGACGGCGCCCGAGGAATACGGCGGCCAGGGCGTGGACTACCGCTTCGCGGCCATCCTGACCGAGGAGATGGGCCGGCGCGCCCTCTCGGCCCCCGGCTACGGGCTGCATTCCGACATCGTGGCGCCCTACTTCACCCATTACGGCACTGACGATCAGAAGGCGCGCTTCCTGCCGAAGATGGCGAAGGGCGAGATGATCGGCTCCATCGCCATGACGGAGCCGGGCGCGGGCTCCGACGTGCAGAACATCCGCACCACGGCCCGGCGCGACGGCAACGAGATCGTGGTCAGCGGCGCCAAGACCTTCATCACCAACGGCGAGCTCGCCGACTTCGTGCTGGTGGCCGCCAAGACCGACCCGACCAAGGGCGCCAAGGGCATCTCGCTCATCGTGGTCGAGACCGACCGGGAGGGCTTCTCGCGCGGCAAGAAGCTTGAGAAGATGGGCGAGAAGGCCCAGGACATCGCCGAGCTCCATTTCGACGACGTGCGCGTGCCCCCCGAGAACCTGATCGGGGAGGAAGGCAAGGGCTTCCGCTACCTGATGGAGCAGCTCCCGCAGGAGCGTCTTGGCCTCGTGCTCAAGTGCTGCGCCTCGGCCGAGGCCGCCTTCGACTTGGCGCTGGAGCACGTAAAGCAGCGCGAGGCGTTCGGCGGCAAGCTGATCGACCTGCAGAACACCCGCTTCCGCATGGCCGAATGCCGCACGGAGCTGGACATCGCCCGCCTCTACGCCGACCGCCTGCTCGAGATGCATGTGAACGGCGAACTGGACGTGGCCACCGTCTGCGGCGCCAAGTTCTGGATGTCGGAGATGGAGCAGCGCGTGGTGGACCAGTGCCTGCAGATGTTCGGCGGCTACGGCTACATCCTCGAATACCCGATCTCGAAGTTCTACATGAACGCCCGCGTGCACCGCATCTACGCCGGCTCGAACGAGATCATGCGCGAGGTCGTGGCCCGCAGCCTCTGACGGCTGGGCCAAGGGAGCCGCCGATGGACGCCGCGCAGCCGCGGGACTGGGCCCGCCCGATCGAGAAGGCGAATCTCAGCGACGCCGCCTACCGCGCCATCCGCGCCGCGCTCGCCGAGGGCCGCCTGCGCCCCGGCGAGCCGCTGCCCCTGCGCCCCATGTCCCAGCGCTTCAAGATCTCCGTCACGCCGATGCGCGAGGCGCTGCTGCGCCTCGTCTCCGAACGCGCCCTGAGCATGGACGCCCGCGGCACCGCCGTGGTGCCCGCCCTGACCCGCGCCCGGGTGCAGGAGATCGGGGACCTGCGCTCCGACCTTGAGGGACGCGCCGCCGCGCTGGCGGCCGTGCGTGCGCAGGCCGCCGAGATCGCGGCCCTCGCCGCCGTGAACGAGGAGGTCGTCGCCGCCCACGCCGCGCGCGACATCCCCGGCGCGGTGCGCGCCAACACCCGCTTCCATCTGCGCCTGTGCGGCCTCGCCCGCTCCCCCATCCTGCTGGAGCTGGTCGAAAGCCTCTGGATCCGCTGCGGTCCGATCCTGTGGCACGCCATCGACGCGCGCAGCCCCCGCTGGCGGCCGGGGCCGCATCTCGACGCGCTGGCCGCGCTGCGCGAAGGGGACCCCGAGTCCGCGCGCGACGCCATGCGGGTCGATGCGGCCCGCTGGGTGCGTGACTACATCAAGTTCGCCGCCCCCGACCCGTGATCCCCGCGCGAAGAAGGCCGCAAGGCCCCCGCGCCCCCGAGGAGGAGACCGCCCATGCCCCAGTTCCGCGACGACGAGCGCCACGCCGCCGTCTGGGCCGCCAGGACCCCCGACCGCCCCGCGATCATCGACGCCCGCGACGGCTCCGTCATGACCTTCGCCCAGTTCGAGGCGCTGTCGAACCGCGTCGCCCATCTGATGCGCGAGGCCGGCCTCGAAACCGGCGACCACGCCGCCATCTTCATGGAGAATCGTCCCCGCTACGTCCCCTTCGTCTGGGGGATGCTGCGGGCGGGCCTGCGCGTCACGGCCATTCCCACCCACCTCACGCCCGACGAGATCGACTACATCCTCTCGGATTCCGGCGCCCGCCTGCTGCTGACCTCGAAGGCCATGGCCGACGCGGCCGCCCGGCTGCGCGCCGCCCCCGCCGCCCGCTTCATGGCCGACGATCCCGCGCCCGGCTTCGTCGATCTGGACGCCGCGCTGGAGGCCCAGCCGTCCACCCGCATCCCCGACGAGGCGGAGGGGGTGGAGATGCTCTATTCCTCCGGCACCACCGGGCGGCCCAAGGGCGTGCGCAAGCCGCTGCCCGACACCCCCTTCGGCACGCCGCCCCCCGCCTACCGGCGCGGGGCCGAGCGCTTCGGCCTCGACGAGAACATGGTCTATCTCCACCCCGCGCCGCTCTACCACGCCGCGCCGCTGGGCTACGCGCTGCGCGTAAACCGGTACGGCGGCACGCTCGTCGCCACCCCCCGCTTCGACGCCGAGCAGTGCCTGCAGCTGATCGAACGCCACCGCGTCACCCACTCCCAGTGGGTGCCCACGCATTTCGTCCGCATGCTCCGCCTGCCGCAGCAGGTGCGGGAGAAATACGACCTCGGCTCCCTGCAATGCGCCATCCACGCGGCGGCCCCCTGCCCGGTGGAGGTCAAGCGCGCGATGATCGACTGGTGGGGCCCGGTGATCGAGGAATACTACGCCGGCTCCGAGGGCAACGGCATAACCACCATCACCGCCCGCGAATGGCTGGAACGCCCCGGCTCCGTCGGCCGGGCCATGATCGGGCGCGTCCGCATCTGCGACGACGCCGGCGAGGAGCTTCCGCCGGGCGCGGAAGGCGTGGTCCACTTCTCCGGCGGCCCGCCCTTCGAGTATCACAACGACCCCGGAAAGACGGCCGAGAGCCGCAACCGCCACGGCTGGTCCACCTTGGGCGACGTGGGCTATGTGGACGCGGAGGGCTACCTCTTCCTCACCGACCGCAAGAGCTTCATGATCGTCTCGGGCGGGGTGAACATCTACCCGGCTGAGGTGGAGAACGTCCTCGTCACCCATCCCGCGGTGCTGGACGCCGCCGTGATCGGCGTCCCGCACCCCGAATTCGGCGAGGAGGTCAAGGCCGTGGTTGAGCTGGCCGAGGGGCACGCCTCCTCCGCGCGGCTGGGCGAGGACCTCATCGCCTTCTGCCGCGACAACCTCAGTCACGTGAAGTGCCCGAAATCGGTGGACTTCACCGAGGCGCTGCCGCGCGCCGACAACGGCAAGCTCTACAAGCGCCAGCTGCGCGACACCTACTGGAAGAAGGCCGGGGCCGGGGCCTGACGCTCCGCGCCGCCCGCGCCCGCCCGCCGCCCCGTGCCCGCCGCTCGCGGGCGCGGGGCGGGGCGGAGCGGGGGCCTCAGTCCATGACCACAGCCACCTTGCCGATCACCGCCCGGTCCTCCAGCGCCCTCAGCGCGTCTGCCGCCCGCTCCGCCACTCACCCCCGGGAAAGCGTTCTCCCGATCCGGCTGCGGCCGGATTTTCTCGTTGTATTCTAGGGTTATGCGGGTCCGGCTGAGTACCGGCCCTGTCGCCAGGTTGCCGGAAAGCGGTCTCTCAGAGTAGTGCTCCAGTGAGGCTTTCAGTTGCGCTCGTAGATGGCGACCGCGATCCGGCGGCTCATGGCGACGATCATCGCCTTGCCGTCCAGCGCCGCCTGCCGCTTCTCGAAATGATCGAGGATGTCCGCGACCGCGACGTCGAGACGCTTGTCGGCCCCGACCAAGGCCTCGACGCGCCCCCAGCGCTTCGCGGCCGCGTCCTTGGCGGTCTCATCGATGTCCTCGGTGATGTCCTCGAACTCGGCGTCGATCAGGTCCTCCATGTCGGAGGCGATCTCGACCCGAGCCACCCGGGCCTCGTAGTAGATCGGCACCGTCGCACCGTCCTCGACGGCCTGCGTCACGTCGTAGACGTCGATGTTGTTCCCGAACACGCCGTAGGTGTTGGCGTTGACCAGCTCGACCGGCGTCCCCGTGAAGCCGACATAGGTGGCGTTCGGCAGGGCGCGCCGGAGGTGATGGGCGAAGCCGTAGCGGACCTCGCCGGTCTTCGGATCGAGCTTGGCGTCGAAGCCGTACTGTGAGCGGTGGGCCTCGTCGACGAACACCACCACGTTCGACCGCTCGGTCAGGAGGGGGAACTCGCTCTCGCCGGGCCGCGGCCGGAACTTCTGGATCGTCGAGAAGATCACGCCGCCCAGCTGCCGGTCCGCCAGCGTCTCGTGCAGGGCCTCGATGTCCTCGACCTGCACCGGCGCCTTGGCGAGGACGTAGTCGAAGCGCTCGTCGGGGAAGGCGTCGCGCAGGAGCGTGCCCTCGCCGTTCCAGCGGATGTCGGCGAAGACGCCGCGGATGGCGAGGTTCATGCGGGCGAGGCGGAAGGTGGTGTGGTTCCGCTCCTGCCCGTAGATGGCGATGTCGTTGACGCGGCCCTGGTGGGCGCCGATGAACTTCTCGGACTGCACGAAGAAGCCGCCGGTGCCGCAGCAGGGGTCGTAGACGCGGCCCTTGGTGGGTTCGATCATCTCGACGAGGGTCTCTACGACGGACTTGGGGGTGTAGAACTCGCCGCCACGCTTGCCCTCGTTCGAGGCGAACTCGCCGATGAAGTACTCGTAGATGCGGCCGATCAGGTCGAAGTCCGCCCGCGTGCCCTCGAGCCTGAGGTTGCCGAACAGCTCGATCAGGCCGGTGATGATGGAGCGGTCGAGCGCCTCGCGGCCTTAGACCTTGGGGAGGGCGTCCTTGAGGGTGTCGTTCTCCTCTTCGATCGCGCGCATGGCGGCGTCGATGCGTTGGCCGATGTCGGTCTGCTTGGCGTTGGCGGCGATGAGCGACCAGCGGGCGGCCTCGGGCACCCAGAAGACGTTGGCGGCCTGGTACTCCTCGGGGTCGTCGGGGTCGGCGTACTGATCCTTCTCCAGCTCGGCGCGCATGCGGTCGAAGGCGACCGAGACGTAGCGGAGGAAGAGCAGGCCCAGCGCGACGTGCTTGTACTCGCCCGAGTCCATGGCGCCGCGCATCTTGTCGGCGGCGGTCCACAGGGTGCGCTAGATGGTCACCGTCGAGTCCTCCAATTGTTCGCCTGCGACGCGACTCCGATGGTTACGGCAGAGAGGGCGTTCAGGAAACCGCCATCCGACAGATCTTGGAGACGCTCCAGGCGTTCGGCGCGCGCATGTCTTCGGCTGGTCCGGAAGATCATCGCTTCACGGTGCCGGAGGGCGCCACGTTATTCGATGCAGAGCAATGGCCGAAAGTTGGTGATGCCCTGAGGGGTGGCATATCATGCCGGAGTTCAGACGCCGTCAACTCTCAGCTGAGAAAGGGATATGCCACATGTCAGCGGCCTCTGCTACGAGCCGTTCTCCGGCTCGGGCTCGTAGATCATGGCCGGCGAGGCCAACGGCCGCCGGGTCTTCGCGATGGAGATCAGCCCCGCCTACGTCGACGTCGCCGTCCAGCGCTGGCAGGCGGAGACCGGCCGCAAGGCGGTGCTCGACGGGGAGGGCGGGAGCTTCGCGGAGATCCAGCGCGAGCGGATCGGCTCGCAGGCTACGGCTGAAGAAGAGCATGCAGCGTGAAGCAGTTGCAGCTGCGAGCACAGCGTTGGACCACTTCGCAGACTAACCGAAGTCAGTCAGGAAGTCCCGCTCGAGCCAGAGCGGCCCCGTGCTGATCGAGCACCGCCTGTTCCCGGAACGGTTGGCATTGAAGCCAGCGCGAGAGGCGAAAACGCGGCGCTCGGGACAGCAGCGCGGCCACTTCCGCCTGAGCGTCCTCGCCGCGTCCAAGCGCATCGAGCGCCTCGGCACGAAGCAGCCTTGCGCTGGCGAACCAAGGAGAGATCTCCAGTGCGCGGGAAAGCGGCGAGAGGCCGCGCTCCGGCTCGCCAACGCGAACGTAGGCGTGGCCCAGTTCTGTCAGCACGTTGCTCAGCGGAATTGGGAACAGCCGCATGGCGTAGCGCGCATAGTCGAGGCCGTGATCGGGCCTGCCGGAATAGGTGGACACCATCGCCGCCGGATGATGGACGTCACCGCTGCTTGGAGCCAGAGCAGCAGCCCGCGCGACGAGATCGAGTGCTTCGTCATGCTTTCGTGCGACCATGCGGGCATAGCCAAGCCCGGCCAGCGCGAAGGGCATGTCCGGCTCGCGGCTGAGCGCTTGGCTGAAGGCGGTCTCCGCCCGCTCCAGCGCGTTAGCTGCATCGCCCCAAACGTACCTCGCTTCGTCGGCGTAGGTCCAGCCAAGATAGACATATGGAAACGCCCAATCCGGGCTCACGCGGGTAGCCTCCGACAGACGCTCACGTGCGGCTTCGTTGGTGCGCCGCGTGAACTTGAAGTACATCGCTCGGCCTTCCCGGAGCGCGACGTAGGCCGGAACAGTCCAGCTGCCCCGCCGCCAAAGGCGAACTTGTTCGCCGGAAGAGAGATGTATCTCGAGGCCTTCCATGACGCGAAGGGCGATGTCGTCAATCAGGGCGAAGACATCGTCCGCAGGACCGTCGAAGCGCTCGGCCCATACGTGGGCGCCCGTTTCGGCGTAGATCAGCTGCGCCGTCACGCGGATCCTTCCTGCCGCGGATCGCACGCTGCCTTCGAGCACGTGGCGCACGCCCAGCGTTGTGGCGACCTCGCGGACATCGACGGCCTTGCCCTTGAACGCAAAGCTGGAGTTGCGAGCGGCCACCAACAGATCCGGGGCCTTGGCGAGGGTCGTGATGATGTCTTCGGCGACGCCGTCCGCGAGCGCTTCGGCGTCAGGGCCTCCGCCGAACGCCTGGAAAGGAAGCACGGCCAGGGAAGCGCGAACTTCCAGCGGTTTGTCATTTCCGCGCGGCGGCCCGGCTGATTGCGCCTGCGCCATTCCCTTCGGCGACTGACGCGTCTCCGGCCGCCATTTCCAGATGGTGGCTGGGGCGGCCGCGCCCTTGAGGTGGACGTTGTCCACCTGCTCGAATGCCAAGGAAACGTAGTCCCGAACCTGCGAGTGCACCTGTTCCGACAGGGAGATGCCGCCTGTTTCCGCCACGCTCTCGAGGCGGACCGCGCGATTGACACCGTTGCCATATACGTCGCCCGCGTCATGGATGATGTCGCCCAGTTCGACGCCTATCCTGACCTTCAGGGTCTCCGGGCCGCGCGCGAGCATCGCTTTCTGGATCGCGGCGGCCGCCTCGACGGCCGATGTCGCGCTCGGGAACTCGGCAAGAAGGCCGTCGCCGGTGCGCTTGACGATACGGCCACCGACGGCAGCAATGGCGGGAGCCCATACCTCGCCCTCCGCGGCGCGGACACGGGCGAAAGCACCGGTCTCATCCGCCGACATGAGGGTCGAGTAGCCAGCAACGTCGAGCGCCAGTATCGCGCTAAGCCGCCGCTCCATGAGACTGTTCCACGGCTGAAACCGAATCCAACGGTATCCGACGTCGCGCATCAGGTCCACGTGAGTAGCGCCAGCAAGTGGCGGCGTCTTCGGCGGCACGGCACTGACGCAGGGCCCGGTCCGGTGAATGCGAGGATCGATTAAGCGATCCCCACGGATGTCTTTGATCGAATCCATCGCCAACGTCGTCGTCGGCTACGGGGTGGCCGTGCCGACCCAGATGCTGGTGTTCCCCTGGTTCGGCATGCAGGCCGCGTTCGCCGAGCATCTGGCGATCGGTCTCGCCTTCGCCGCCGTGTCGCTGGCGCGCAGCTGCATGCTGCGGCGATTGTTCGAGGAGCTGAGGTCGAGAGCCTCTACGGGGCGATTCTCCGAGCGGCCTGCCGCCACTCGTGCTGCATGTCCGCGAGAATAGATTTTGCCGGTTTGACCTCCCGAACCAGATGGACGCCCTGTCCGGCCCACATGGGCATGGCTTCCACCTCGCCTTCCGCGGCCGGCTGGGGCGTGACGCACCCGTAGATCGGGATCTCGCGCTCTCCCATCCGGCCTATGACCTCGCCTTCCCGCGGACGCGCGCCGGACGGCGGCCTGCCCGCCGCCTCCCATTGGTCGACCGCGGAATTGCGGAGAACCCTATGCGGCGCGTCGGGCCAGCCGATGTCGTACAGGTCCGCAAGGTGGACGGTGTCGGTTTCCCGCGCTGCGAGCACACGCTCCCTGTAGTGCGGATGGATGGTCGCTTCTCGCGCAGCGAGAAAGCGCGTTCCGATCCAGGCGCCCGCGGCGCCGAGCGCCATCGCCGCCGCCAGGCCCCGCCCGTCCGAGATCCCGCCCGCCGCGATGACGGGGACCGGCGCGACCGCATCGACGACCGCAGGAACAAGCGGCATCGTGGCGACGGACCCGCGGACGTGGCCGCCCGCCTCCCAGCCCTGCGCGACCAGAGCGTCCGCGCCGGCGTCCACCGCCCTTCGAGCGTCGTCCGCCGTGGCCACGGTCATCAGGACCGTCGCCCCCGCAGCCTTGGCGCGCCGGATCAGATCCGACGCCTCGCCCCAGAAGAGCGAGATGATCGGCACGCCTTCGTCAAGGGCCGCCGCCAGCCGCTCCTCTTGCGGAAATGCGAGGTTGAGGTTCACGCCGATCGGCTTCTGCGTGAGGGCCCGCGTCTCCCTCACCCGCTCACGCAAAACGTGGGGATCGACCGACCAGAGCGGAAGGATGCCGAGGGCGCCGGCCTCGCTCACGGCCGCCGCCAGTTCGGGGCCGACCGCACCGCCCATCGGCGCCAGCACGACGGGGACGTCGATCCCAAGGAGATCAAGCAAAGAAGAGCGCATGGCCGTTTTCCTCGGTCGGCGCGACATCATCCTGAGCGTACGCGTCGCCGGAAACGATGTCATGTGCAGCGACGGCAGCGCCGCGCCCAACGTATCGGGGCGGCGCTCCGCCAAGGGTCAGGCCTTGATGAAGTAGAGCCGCCCGCGGCCTTCCGACTTCTCCGACGTCACGTTCAGGCCCAGCTTCTTCTAAAGCGCGCCCGACATGGCGCCGCGGACGGTGTGAGGCTTATGCCGAAGTCGGCATAAGCCTCATTATGCCGATGCCCGGATTATGCCGATGTAGTCATGTAAGCTGTTGTTTCTGGCGGGGACCGCTGCGAATGGGTCGGCATAATCAGAGGGCTTCAAGGAAGGTGAGGAGTTTGTCGGTCGGCCGGAAGCGGCCGGGTTTCGTCGTGATCGGAGCTGTCTTCTCGAGGGCCCGCTCCTTGATCTGCAGGTCCGCGTGCAGGTAGATCTGGGTCGTTTCGATCTGTTCGTGTCCGAGCCAGAGCGCGATCACCGACGTATCGATCCCGGCGCGCAACAGGGGCATGGCCGCGGAATGCCGCAGCACATGCATGGTCACCCGCTTGCGCGCGAGGGACGGGCAGCGGGCGCTCGCATCCTTGACGTATCCGGCCAGCCGGCGCTCGACCGCATCGCGACTGAGGGCGCGTCCGGTCCGTGTCGGGAACAGCGGATCCGCGGGCTCGCCTGCGCGCTCGGCGAGCCAGGCACGCAGGAGGGCGACGGTGCCGGAGGTGAGCGGCGTGATCCGCTGCTTTCGTCCCTTGCCGGTGCAGCTGACATGCGCACCGGCTCCGAGATGGACGTCGGCGCGGGTCAGCCCGATCAGTTCGGACGCCCGAAGGCCCGTCTGGACGGCGAGACCGAAGAGCGCCATGTCGCGCCGTCCGGTCCAGGTTGCCCGATCCGGCGCGGCCAGCAGGGCGTCGATCTCCGCCTCGTTCAGGTATGTCACCAGCCGCCGCTCGAAGCGCTTCGGAGGAATGGCCAGCACCCGTTCGATGGTAGCGGCATGTTCGGGATGGCGCAGGGCGGCATAGCGGAAGAGGGACCGGATCGCGGCCAGTCGAGCGTTGCGGGTGCGCACGCCATTCTGTCGTTCGTGCTCCAGATGGTCGAGGAAGGCGCCGATCAGGGGCGCATCGAGATCGTCGATGTCGAGCTTTCCCGGCGCCTTGCCGTGCCGCTCCGACGCGAAGACCAGCAGCAGCCGCAACGTATCGCGATAGGCCTGAACCGTGTTCGGGCTGACCTGGCGCTGGCGGACGAGGCGATCGGTGAAGAACGCCTGCAGGGTCGTGGCCAGCGCACTCATGCGTCGCCCGCCAGGTGGCGCTCGAGCCTTTCGCCTGCCAGTGCCAGAAGTTCCGGCGCGGCCGACAGGTACCAGTAGGTGTCGCGGGGATCGGCATGGCCGAGGTAGGTGGAGAGGATCGCGAGGCGGGAGCCGGGGTCGCCCGACCGGTAGCCGCCCGCGATGGTGCTGACGGCGAAGCTGTGCCGCAGATCGTGGATCCGCGGCCGGCACGCCGCCGAACGTGGAGCGATGGCGCAGTGATGCAGCAGCTTGTGGAAGATCGGCTGCACGGTTCCGTAGCGCAGCCGTTTACCCCGCGAACTGATCAGCAAGGGCGGTATGCCGGCAGGACGGGGGCGGTCGTCGCGGCGCAGATAGTTGTCCAAGGCTGCCACAGTGCCCGGGTGCAGCGGCAAGGCGCGCGCCTTGTCGAACTTGCCGTGCCGGATCGTCACCATGCCGCTGCCCGCATCGAAGTCGTCATGGTCGAGGGCGATCGCCTCGCCGACCCGCATGCCGGTCGCCGCCAGGAGGCCGATCAAGGTTCGGTAGGTCGCCTGAACATGCGATCCGCGCAGGATAGCCGTGGCTCGCATCAGGTCGGCGACCTCCTGCGGCGCGTAGAGATAGGGCGTTGCGCGGCGCGTGCGCGCAGGGAGCAGATCGCCGGGCGGCACCTCGGTCCTCGGGTCGAGCGTGCGGAGGTGCCGGGCAAAGATACGAACCTCTGCCAGACGCCGGGAAGTCCAGATCGCATCGGCCCCTGCGGGACTGTTCGCCCAGGCCAGCGCCGTCTCGGTCCGGACATGGGTCTCGCCGCGATCCTCGGCAAAGGTTGTGAACTGGCCCAGAAGCCGCTCGGTCTTGTCCAGCTTGTAACCGAGGGCGCGCCGCATGGTCAGATAATCGGCAAGAGCAATGCGCAGGGGGTTCATTGCACGCCCTCCGGCCAGGGGCGCGCGATCAGCCGCAGGGTGTCGCGGTCGACCTTGGCGTAGATCGCCGTGGTCTCGGCGCGGCGATGACGCAGGAGTTGGCCGATCTCCGGCAAGGATGCTCCAGCGCGCAGGAGCTCCGTTGCCGCCGTATGGCGCAGGCGATGCGCGTGGACACGCCCGAGGCCCGCGCGCCGGGCAGCATCCGCCACGATACCGCTCACGCGGCTTGCGCCGAGTGCGTAATGGGGCGCGAAGTGTCTGACGAACACGGTGCGGCCCTGAGCCTCCGCCGGTCGGGCATGGCGCAGGTATTCGGCCAGGCGGCGACCGACATCCGGCGGAAGAGGGAGCCGCTCGTGACAATTTCCCTTGCCGCGAATGCGGATCGTGCCCGCGCGCCAGTCGATATCGTCGAGCCCAAGCCCGGCAACTTCTCCGCGCCGAAGGCCGAGCCGGACCAGCAGGGTCAGGATCGCCAGATTGCGGCAACCGACGGCGGTATCGGCATCGCAGGCCGCGAGAAGGCGCCGCACCTGATCGGGCTCGAGCCCCTTGGGCAACCCGGCCATTCGGCGGCGGGACACCTTCGGCACGGCCGGGACGAGCGAGCGCTCCATGACGCCGTCGAGATGCAGAAAGCCGAGGAACGACCGCAGCGCCGTGACCGTCAGCTTTGCCACGCCGGAGTTCAGGCACGGGCACCACGACACCACGAAGGAGGTGACATCGGCCGGGGTCAGACCCCCGAGATCAAGGTCCCCCGCCGCCATCCTGCGGTCCAGGAACGGGCGCAGGCAATCGATGTACCGGTCGGCCGTCACATCCGCGAGGCCGCGTTCCGTGATCAGGAACTGCCGGTATCGGTTCAGGATTGCCCGGGCGGGATCGTCCTCCACTGCGGCTTCGGCCGCAGGCACCAGTCCCAGCCCGCGCAAATGGTCGAGAGCGGGACCCAGTGCCTTGCGCGTCTTCAGCTTGCGGACGCCAGCGGCACGGCGGTCGGCCATGAACCGATCAACCTGAGCCATCGACAGGTCGCCCATCGTGAGGTGTTGGCCGTGCAACCAACCGATCAGGTCATTGAGCAACCTGCGCTGCTTCCAGATCGTCGAGGCCGCGTACCCCTGCTGCCGTAGATCCTCCTCAAGGCCTTTCGAAAGGGCCGTGACCGGGTTCTTGCGCCGTTTCTTCTTCGGTTCGATCTCCATGATATCTCCTCGTTTCGAAGTGAAAGAGGAGACGTTACCAGCCTGCAGTCGCGAGGATTATGCCGACCCCGACGCAGCAGACTTGAGGGTATTCAGGCGCTTATACAGCTACATCGGCATAATCCGGGGATCGGCATAATGGGGCTGCCAGCCGGTGGCGGCCACGATCTCGTCGAGGGTGGCGCCGCCGTCGGCGCGGAGCATCGCGATCAGCGTGGCCTGCTTGGTGCCGGCGCGGATCGTCGGCGTCGGCGTCGGCGTCGGGTCGCCCGTCTCGATCGAGGGCGCTTCGGCCTCGTCGTCCGCCACGTCGCCGCCCGGCGTCTCGGGCTCCGGCGCGTCGTCGTCCTCCGGATCGAGCTCTCCGACCCCGCCGAGGATCTCGACGGCGGCGTCGGAGGCGACGAGGAGGACGGCGCGGCCGTCGTCGTCGCGGCGGAGGATCTCGTCGGGTCCGGGCTCGGCGTCGGCGATCCGCTCCTCGGCGAGGCCGCGGCCGAGGAGGCCGGCGATCACGTTGGAGGCGGCGCCGCCGCGGACGCCGGGGGCGGTGATGGGAAGGACGCTGCGTCCGGGCCGGGCGCAGGCGGCGGCGAGGACGAGGGTCTGGGTCTCGGTGAGCTGGGTCTTGGCGGGCATCGTGGCCTCCGGGGTCCGGGTCCGCGGCATGCGGGCCCTCCTACGACCGCGAGCCCCGCGGGGCGCGGGGCGGCGGCGGAGGCGAAAGGCCCGTCAGGCGTCGGGGGCGCAGCTTGCCTCGGAGAAGGCGAAGTCGCAGATCTCGCGGAGGCGCTCGCGGACGTGGCCGAGGCTGCCAACGTCGGCCCAGGTCAGCTCGTCCGGGTGCGCGTCGAAGTGGTCCTCGCTGAGCGCCTTCAGGCGGGCGAGCATGCCGTCGATCTCGGCCTTGCGGGCGAGGGGCTCGCACATCGCGGCGAGGAGGCGACATGCCCGGCTCCGTGATGGCCTCGCGTCAGCCGCCCAGCGGCGAATCGGGCGTCTCGCGAAGTGGGTCCGTCTCCTGATCGTCCGCTGCGATCTCTCCCGATGGTCGCGATCGCAGCCGTGGGAGCGGCGGGACCGGCGAAGCTGGGTCACGCGGCCCGGCGACCGGTTTCGAGTTCGGTGCGGAAGAACGCGACGATCTCGGCCAGCTGGTCGGACTGATGGCGCAGCGCTTCGGCGGCGCGCGCGCTCGCTTCGGCGAGGGCGGCGTTGCGCTGGGTCGTCTCGTCCATGTGCGACACCGCGGCGGTGATCTCCTGCATTCCGGTGGCCTGCTCGGCACTCGCGCGGGCGATGTCGTCGATCGTTTCGGACATCCGCGCGATGGCGGTCTCGAGACGGCCGAGCGCCTCGCCCGAGGCGTGCACGTGCCGCACGCCGTCGGCGACCTTTCCGGCCGAGGCGGCGATGAGCTCCTTGATGTCGCGCGCTGCGGCCGAGGAGCGTTGGGCGAGCGTGCGCACTTCGGAGGCGACCACGGCGAAGCCCTTGCCGGCGTCGCCCGCGCGGGCCGCCTCCACGGCGGCGTTGAGCGCCAGCAGATTGGTCTGGAACGCGATCGAGTCGATCACCTGGGTGATGTCGCCGATGCGTCCGGAACTCTCCTCTATCTCCTTCATCGAGGTGACGGCGTCGGTCACCACGGACCGGCCGGTCTCGGCCTGCCGCCGGGCTTCGGCGGCCATCTCGCGCGCCGCGCCGGCGCTGTCGGCGTTCGACGAAATCGTCGCGCTGATCTCCTCGACGGTCGCGGAAGTCTCCTCCAGCGCGGTCGCCTGGGCTTCGGTGCGCGCGGAGAGGTCCCCGGCGCCGCCCGAGACTTCGGAGATGGAGCCGCGCATGCCGCGTTCGGCCGCGAGGATGTCGTTCGCGAAGCCTGCGATGCGGTCGATTGCCCCGTCGAGCCGGGCGGCGACCTCCGCGAAGCGGCCTTCGTGCCCGCCGCGGCTGCGGGCCGTGAGGTCGCCTTCGGCGAGCGCGGCGACCGGGGTCTCGATGTCGGCCAGGAAGTCGCCCACGACGTCGCTGATGCGGTTCACCTGCTCGGCGACGCGGCGCAGATCCGGCGCCGCGGCCACGGCCTCGACCCTCCCGCCGAATTCGCCGGAGGCGGCGGCCGTGGCGACCGCGTCGATCTCCTCGAGCACCTTGAGGTCGGCCGTCTTGTCGCGCCATTCGACGACCGTCCCGAGGCGCCGGCCGTCGTCGGCCGTGACCGGATTGACCGAAAGTCTCATGCGCAGCCTACCGAGACGGATGTCGGCCAGATGCGCGTCGCTCATGGTCCGGACCAGATCCTCTTGATGCTTCGGCCGGCCATGGAAGACGTCGATTGAGGCGCCCCTGATCCGGGTGGGATCGAATTGCGGCAGCGACCGCCGGATCTCGCCGACGTTGTGTTCGAAAAGACGGACGAGGGCGGGGCTGACGTACTCGATCCGGTTGGCGTCGTCGGCGATCATCAGCAATGCGCCCGAGCAGTCGATCGCGCGCCGGGTCCGCGCCGCGATTTCGCCGGCCTCGTGAATCCGTCCGAGCGCCCGGGCGAGGGCGCCGAGTTCGTCGCGCCGGTTCAGGCCGGGCAGAGCGGTCGGCTCGCCCCGCATCAGCCGGCCCACGGCGCCCTCGAGCGCGCGCAGCGGACGGCCGAGCGCGAGGTTTAGCCACAACGCCAACGCCGCCGTCGCGAGCAGCACGAAGCCGGCGGCCGAAACCGCGGCGACGCGCGTGTCGGTCGCGATCGCCTCCGTGATCGCCGCCTGCGACCATTGCACGACGAGCGCCCCGACCGTCTCCTCGGCGGCCTTGCCGAAGCGGAGCGGCATCGCGATCAGCAGCCCCTCCTTCTGCGGCGCGTCCGCGGCGAGGGCTGCGGCGGCGAGCGCCGCGGCCTCGGGCGGCAGAGCCCCCTGCCTCGCGACGGCCGCCCCGGTCGCGTCGAAGGCGCCGGCGGCGACGAACTGCTCTCCGGCCGTCTGCGCCAGCCCGGCGAACTCGGCCTGCACGGCCTCGGTCCGCCCGAACTTCACCGCCCCGGACAAGCCTTCGGCTTCGAGTTCGGTGATCCGCTCGATCGAATGCGCGAACGTCTCCAGCACGATCTCGGCCTTGCTGCGCGAGGCGTGCCAGATCAGCCCGACGGCGAGCACGGCCGTCGTCGCCGCGACGACGAGAGCGATCCGCCGTCCGAGCTGCGCGGCGGGGCGGGCGTGGGACGGCGAAGCGTCTGTCGAGGGCATGGGCGTCACTCCGGAACGGGCGGATCGGATCGCCGGCGCGGCGGACCCGCGCCGACGGAGCGCGTCATTCGAGGAATTCGACGTTCACGCCGAAGGTGACCGCGCCGGCGACGCGGCCGGTTTCGGGATCGGCGACCGGCAGGGAGATCTGCGCCTGGTAGGTCTGCGTCGATTCGTCGAACTCGATGTCGGAGACGTGGACGCCGCCGCCGCCGTAGGTCTCGGTCCATTTGGCCTCGTCGCCCTGCCAGTAGTCCGAGGTGACGTCGGAGACGGCGACGTTCAGCCCTTGGCGGTCCATCAGGATGATCTCGGTCAGCAGGCCCTGCGAGGCGTCGCGCATCTCCTGCAGGCGGCGCGAGGCCGGCCCGGTCGTCACCGACTCGATCAGAGGCGCGGAGCTGGCGCCGACCTGGGCGCGCCAGTCGGCGTCAAGCGCCGCGATCTCGGCCGCGGAGCGGTCCGGGCCGGCGTTGCGCTCGCGCACCGCCTCGAGAAGGGCGGGTTCGGCCGCGAGGGCGGCGAGGCGCGCCTCGGCCAGGCGCCGCAGACGCGTGTCGTAGTCGTCCGCGACGGCGGGTGCGGCGGCGAGCCCGAGCGCGGCGGAAAGGGCCGCGAGGGCCGTGATGCGGCGATGTGCGGTCATGGCGGTCGGTCTCCCGGAACTTCGATGCGCGGCGGACGGCGCGCGGGCTGCGCGCCTTGCGTTCCGGCGGTATGCGGCCTCAGGCGTTGCCGAAACTTTACCTTGCGGCCGCTTCTGGTCGACGAATGCATGCAATCCGCGGTTTCCCGCCGCCTGGGCCGCGGCTATAACGCGCCCGGCGTCCGGGTCCGGGCCGCGGACCCGGGGTTGCAACATCGGGGCGAGGAGACGAGCGATGGCCGTCAAGGTAGGGATCAACGGTTTCGGGCGGATCGGACGCAACGTGCTTCGGTCGATCGTCGAGAGCGGGCGCACCGACGTCGAGGTGGTCGCGATCAACGATCTCGGTCCGGTCGAGACCAACGCGCATCTCTTGCGCTACGACAGCGTGCACGGACGCTTCCCGGCCGAGGTGACGGTCTCCGGCGACACGATCGACGTCGGCCGCGGCCCGATCAAGGTGACGGCCGAGCGGGACCCGAAGGCGCTGCCCTGGGGCGACGTCGACGTGGCGCTCGAGTGCACCGGCATCTTCACGACGCGCGACAAGGCCGCCGCGCATCTCGAGAACGGCTCCAAGCGCGTGCTGGTCTCCGCCCCCGCCTCGGGCGCGGACCGCACCGTCGTCTACGGCGTCAACCACGAGGCGCTGACCGCGGACGACGTCGTCGTCTCCAACGCCTCCTGCACCACCAACTGCCTGGCGCCCGTCGCCTCGGTCATGAACGCGGCGGTGGGCATCGAGCGCGGCTTCATGACCACGATCCATTCCTACACCGGCGACCAGCCGACGCTCGACACCATGCACAAGGACCTCTACCGCGCCCGCGCCGCGGCGATGAGCATGATCCCGACCTCGACCGGCGCCGCCAAGGCCGTCGGCCTCGTTCTGCCCGAGCTCGACGGCCGGCTCGACGGCGTCGCGATCCGGGTGCCGACGCCGAACGTCTCGGTGATCGACTTCAAGTTCGTGGCGGCTCGGAAGACGACGGTGGAGGAGATCAACGCCGCGGTCCGCGAGGCGGCGGACGGCGCGCTGAAGGGCGTGCTGGGCTTGACCGAGGAACCCCTCGTCAGCATGGACTTCAACCACGATTCGCGTTCCAGCGTCTTTCACATGGACCAGACCAAGGTGATGGACGGCACGCTGGTGCGCGTGCTGAGCTGGTACGACAACGAGTGGGGCTTCTCGAACCGCATGGCGGACACCGCGGTCGCCCTCGCCGCGACGCGCTGAAGGCCCGGGGCGCAGCCCTGCGATCGGCCGGCCGCCCCGCGCGCCGTCGCACGCCCTCGCCGCCCGGAGGCCGAGGCGGCGGCGCGGGCCGGCGCAAGCAAGGAGAGCGAAAGATCATGAGCTGGCGGACCCTCGACGATCTCGACCTCGACGGCCGCGTCGCGCTGATCCGGGTCGACCTGAACGTGCCCGTCGAGGACGGCCGCGTCACCGACATGACCCGGATCGAGGCCGTCGTGCCCACCGTCCGCGACGTCCTTGCCGCCGGCGGGCGGCCGGTGCTGCTGTCCCATTTCGGCCGGCCCAAGGGGCGGCGCGTGCCCGAGATGAGCCTTTCGGTGGTGCGCGAGCCCCTGGCCGAGGCGCTCGGGCACGCCGTCGCCTTCGCCGAGGACTGCGTCGGGGAGAAGGCCGAGGCCGCCGTGGACGCGCTGGAGCCGGACGAGGTCCTGCTGCTCGAGAACACGCGGTTCCATGCCGGCGAGGAGGCGAACGATGCGCAGTTCGCCCACGGCCTCGCGGCGCTCGGCGACGTCTACGTCAACGACGCCTTCTCGGCGGCGCACCGCGCCCACGCCTCGACCGAGGGGATCGCGCATCTGCTGCCCGCCGCCGCGGGCCGGCGGATGCAGGCCGAGCTCGAGGCCCTGAACCGGGCGCTCACCGACCCGGAGCGCCCGGTTGCCGCCGTCGTGGGCGGCGCCAAGGTGTCCACCAAGCTCGACCTGCTCTCCAACCTGATCGAGCGGGTGGACGTGCTGATCGTCGGCGGCGGCATGGCCAACACCTTTCTCGCCGCGCAGGGCCGCGGCGTCGGCGCCTCGCTGCACGAGAAGGACCTCGCCGAGACCGCCCGCTCCGTCATGGCCAAGGCTCGCGCGACCGGCTGCGAGATCCTGCTCCCGGTCGACGCGGTGGTCGCGGAGAGCTTCGAGGCGCACGCCCCCTCGCGGATCGTGGACGTGGACCATGTCCCGCACGAGGCCATGATCCTCGACGCCGGTCCGAAATCGGTGGTGGAGATCGAGCGCCGTTTCGAAGCCGTGCGCACGCTGGTCTGGAACGGTCCGCTCGGCGCCTTCGAGCTCGAGCCCTTCGACGCGGCGACGAACGCCGCCGCCGCCAAGGCCGCCGCGCTGACCCGCGCGGGACGGCTGGTGAGCGTGGCCGGCGGCGGGGACACGGTCTCCGCGCTGAACCGGGCGGGCGCGGCCGACGATTTCACCTACGTCTCGGCGGCCGGGGGCGCCTTTCTCGAATGGCTCGAGGGCCGGACCCTGCCGGGGGTCGCGGCGCTGGAGCGGGCCAAGGGCGGCTGAGCCGCCCTCACCAGGCCAGCACCGGCGCCTCGCGCAGCATCTCCCGGTCCTCGGCGCGGCGCACCAGGAAGTCGGCCACGTCGGCGCGGGAGATCAGCCCGTTGCGCCACTCCGACGCGTCGCGCAGCACCTCGTAGCGCCCGCGCGCCTTGGCGTCGCGCAGGATCGTCGGGCGCACGATGGTCCAGTCGAGGCCGGAGCCGCGGATCAGCGCCTCCTGCCGGTCCTTGTCGGCGTAGGGCCGGCCGAGGGCCGCGCGATGCGCCGTCCGCTCCAGCAGGCTCATCGCGAGGCGGCTCTCGCCGGCGCCGTAGCCGGTGACGGCCACGAGTCTTCGGACGCCGGCCTCCCGCATCACGTCGATCAGGGCGCGCGTCGCCTCGGAGTGCAGCGTCACGCGGGGGCCGAACGGCCCGCGCGCCGTCCCGGGCGTGCCGAGCGCGTAGATCACCGCGTCCGCGCCGGCGACGGCCGGGCGCAGCGCATCGGGCGAGCGGGCGTCGCCCGCGTAACGCGTCAGCCGCGTATCCTCGATCTTCAGCGCCTCGGGACTTCGGGCGAAGGCCCGCACGGCGTGGCCGCGGGCGAGCGCGACCTCCACCGCCGCGGCGCCGATGCCGCGGCTGGCGCCGAGGATCAGGATGTCCGACGGCTGGTCGGGAAGGGTGTGGGCGGTGCTATCCATGCCGCAACAATGGGTCTCCTCGCCGCGGGATCAAACCGCGCGGCGCAGACCGGGCGGGGCGGCGCTTGACCGCAGGGGGCGCCGAAGGCTACCGGAACGGCGTGTTTCCGCAGCCGCTTCCATGGTCTCCGAGGGGTGTCCCGATGAAATCCACGCGCGTCGTCAAGCAGATCCTGGCCAACTACGAGGGCGAGACGCCCGGCGTGAAGGCCAACCTCGCCCGCATGCTGATGACCGGCAAGCTCGGCGGCACCGGCAAGATGATCATCCTGCCCGTCGACCAGGGGTTCGAGCACGGGCCCGCGCGCAGTTTCGCGCCGAACCCGGCGGCCTACGATCCGCACTACCACTACCAGCTTGCCATCGACGCGGGCCTCAACGCCTACGCGGCGCCGCTCGGCATGCTGGAGGCGGGGGCCGACAGCTTCGCCGGCCAGATCCCGACGATCCTGAAGGCGAACTCCGCCAACTCGCTGATGAGCGACACCGCCGGCAAGGACCAGGCCGTCACCGCCTCCGTCGACGACGCGCTGCGCCTCGGCGCCTCGGCCATCGGCTTCACCATCTACCCCGGCTCCGACATGGCCCTCGAGATGTTCGAGGAGATCCGCGAGATCCGCGCCGAGGCCGCGGCGGTCGGCATCCCCACGGTGATCTGGTCCTATCCGCGGGGCGAGGCGCTGACCAAGCAGGGCGAGACGGCGATCGACATCGCCGCCTACGCCGCGCAGATGGCCGCGCTGCTCGGCGCTCACGTCATCAAGATCAAGCTCTCCACCGACCATCTCGAGCTGAAGGAGGCCAAGGCGGTCTACGAGGAGCAGGGGATCGACGTCTCGGATCAGGCCAGGCGGGTCGCGCACTGCATGCAGGCGGCCTTCGCCGGCCGTCGCATCGTGGTGTTCTCGGGCGGCGCCAAGAAGGGCGAGAGCTCGGTCTACGACGACGCCCGCGCGATCCGCGACGGCGGCGGCAACGGCTCCATCATCGGGCGCAACACCTTCCAGCGCCCGCGCGAGGAGGCGCTGGAGATGCTGGCCAAGCTCGTCGAGATCTATCGCGGCAAGGCCTGACCCGGAGGTCGCTCCGGCGCCGGGTCCGGCCCTGCGGCGTCGGGGGACGGGTCCTGCCTTGGGACGGGCGGTGCGAAAGGCGCGATCTTCGGGTCGAGCCGCCCGCCCGTCACCACTTCGCCGTCGCTGAGCAGCCAGGCGTGGGCGGCCACCGCGTCGTCCTCGCGCCACGCACCGAGGCGCAGCTCGCTGTGCGCACCGAGCGCGTCGAGCCACAGCCGCGCTGCGAGCGCCTGCACGAGGCAGTCGGAACGCCACGGCATCCGGCGGGAAAGGCCGGCCAGCGCCCGCCCGATCTCCCGACGACGCCCGGTCGGCAGGGGATCCGTCGCGGCGGAGGCGGCCTGCAGGCGGGCGAGGAGGTCCGTCGTCCCGAGCGACCGATGCAGCCACGCGGCGCGGACCAGGTATGCGAAAGCGACGGCCACCGTCCCTGGCCGTCGCAGAACGAAGATCGGAAGCGGGTCTCGGGGGGCTGCCGTCACGCTGCGGCCGCGCTCCTCCGGCTCGGGCCAAACGCGCGATACAGGCGTCGGATCAGCTGACCTGGCCGTTGACGAAGGGCTCCGTGCCCTCGCCGGGGAAGCCCTTGGTCACCGCCTTCACGGGCAGCTTCGTCACTGTCGGCTTCGTCCACGCCAGCTTGCTCATCGCACGTCCTCTCGGAACACAACCACTCGTAGGTTGCAGGATATCCCGACCGGGACGCCCTGCCAAGCCCGATCGCCTCGCGAGCCGCGGAATCCTCAAAGGCCGCCGAGCCGGGTCAGGGCCGCGCGCGCCGCCCCGACGCCGCCCTCGGCGAACGCGCGGCGCGTCGCGTCCCCGAGCGGGACGGCCCCGCCGAGGCGCGGGGCCGCCAGCGCCTCGAGGGGACCGCGCACCAGCAGCAGCCGGTTCAGCCGCGCCGAGGCGGCTCGCGCCGCCGCGCCCGGGGCGGCCTCCGGCGCCGGCGCCGCGAGGCCCGCGCCGGCCAGCGCCCGCAGCCGCTCGGCCGTCTCGGGGACGCCCGCACCGGTCCGGGCGGCGATCTCCGCGACGCTCGGCGCCGGCGCAGCCGCCAGCGCCTCGAAGACCGGCGCGTGCGCCGCCGCGTCGAGCGCGGCGCGGTCTCCGAAGCCGGCGGGGCGGAGCGGCTCGCGCCAAGGCTCCGCGGTTCGGGCGAAGCGCAGGGTCTCGAGCGGAACCGCCGCGCCGCCGGGCTTCACGAAAAGCTCGCTGCAGCGGTCGTCGCCCAGCAGCATCGCGGCGGTCTCGGCGGCCGAGGCCGCGTCGCCCGCCGCCTCGATCAGGGCGCGCTGCTCCGGCGCCAGGGTCAGATCGGCCGGGGCGGCGAACGGATCGGCCGGCGCACGGGCCGAAAGCCCCGCAGGCGCCAGCGCCGCCGCCGTCTCGGCCGCGGTCCAGGCCGGCCCCTCCGGCCCGAACCACTCGCGCAGCGCCACCTCGGGCGGCATCGTCGCGAGCCAGGCCAGCGCCGCCTCCCAGTTCACGAGGAGCCGCACGAGGAGATGGCTCTGCGGCAGAAGCCGACCCGCCAGCGCCAGCGCCGCCGCGACGCGCTCCGCCGGGGCGCCCGCCTCGTCCCCGGCCTCTAGGGCGTGACGCAGCACCCGGCGCAGCAACACCCGCTCCATCGCGCCGGGGAGCGTCTCGCGCGTCAGGAGGAACGCGCCGCCGGGCGCCAGCCGGCGCGTCAGCAGCGCCACGACGCCGCGCCGATCCGCCTCCGAGAGGCGGGTCCAGCCCGACGGCGCCGCCACCAGATCGAAGTCCGGGAGGTCCGCGCGCGCCGCGAGCCGTTCCGGCGCGCCCTCCAGCACCCGCACCGCGAGCGCCGCCTCCGCCGCGAGGGCGCGCGCCGCCGCCGCCTCCTCCGCGAAGGCCGTCGCGCCCCAGACCTCGACCTCCGTGCCCGCCGTCGCGGCCGCCAGCAGCGCGAGGCCGTGGCCGACGCCGCAGTCCAGCAGCAGCACGCGCCTGAGCGGCCCGACGGCGAGGCCCCCGAACGCGGCCGCCGCCCGGATCCGGGTCGGCGCGATCTCGGGCGTCGCGCCGTGGCAGGCGGGCAGGCCGCGGATCCAGGGACGCGGGCTCAAGGGGGCGGCTCCTCGGCGGCTTGCGGTTTCGGCGCGGAGTATGCGAGAGCCCGGCGGCGTGGCAAGGCTGGGAGCGGAGGTGCGGCGATGACGGGCTCCGACCCCTGCCGCAGCGCCGCGTACGGCCTGACCTGGGCGGGGGCGTTGCCGCTGCCCGGCGCCGCGCCGGCGCCCCCGGACGCCCCGGCCGACGTCGAGATCGCGCTCGGCCCCCTGCCGGCGGCCCGGCCCGGCCGCGTCATCGGACCCTTTTGGCGGCTCTGCGAGGACGGCTCGGCCTGGTATCTCCGCGACGGGTTGCGCGCGCTGGTCGAGGACGGCCGCCGCGTCCTGATCGACGCGCCCGAGGGCTGGAGCGCCGCGCGCATCGGCCTCGAGGCCGCCTACGGCCCGCCCGCCGCGATCCTGCACCAGCGCCGCGCCATGCCGCTGCACGCCGCGGCGCTCGCCTCGGAGGCCGGGGCGGCGCTGATCGTGGGCGCGGCGGGGCAGGGCAAGTCCTCGCTCGCGCGCGCCCTCGCGGCGGAGGGCTGGCGGGCCGCCGGCGACGACGTCGCGGTGATCGAGGACGCTCCGGTCCCGGCCCTGCCGCGGGGCCTCGCCACCGCCCGGCTCTTCGCCGACGGCGCCGCCGCGGGCCGGCCGGCGGAGGCGCTGCTCGGCGGCGGGCGCGGCGTCGGCAAGGCGGTCGTGGCGCTGCCGGCGGGGGCGCCGCTGAACTGGCCCGTGCCGCTCAGGGCGCTGCTGTTCCTCGAATGGGTCCACCCCGCCTCGGCGCGCCCGCGCCTCGAGCCGCTGGCGCCGATGGCGGCCCTCGGCCGTCTCCGCGCGGCGGTGCTGCGCCCCGAATTCGTGCTTCCCCTCGGTCTCGAGGGCGTCTATCTCGGCCGTCTCGCGCGCATCCTCTCGGCCGCGCCGGCCTGCGTCCTCGGCCGTCCGCGCCGATGGTCGGCGATGGAGGAGACGACGGCGCTGGTGCGCGAGGCGGTCGAGACCGGCGCGGCGCGCGCCGGCCTGCAAGGGAGCGAGGCATGAACCGGGAGGCGACGCTCCGGCGCCGCGACGGCGTGACGGAGGCCCGCATCAGCGAGCGCGAGGTGGTCCTGCTGGGCCCCGAGGCGGAGGACTATTTCGGTCTCGACCCGGTCGCCGCGGACGTCTGGAGCCGGCTCGCGCGCCCCGTCACCTTCGGCGCGCTCGTCGCGGCCCTCGCGGACGACTACGACGCCGAGCCCGCGCGCATCGCCGCCGACGTCGCGCCGATGATCGACGCGCTGGTCGAGGGCGGTCTGGTCGAGCGCGGATCCGGCGACGCCTGAGGCGCCCGCCCCGATGCCCTTCGCCCCTCCGCCGCGTCTCGTCGCGGTCTTCGATCCCCAGGGGCGCGCGGAGCCGCTGGACCGCGTCTTCGCCGCGCTCGACGCCGCCGCGGCGGCGCCCGGCCTCGCGCGGGTCGCGGGCGCGCCGGCGCACCCCGCGCTCGCCCGCCGTCTGCGCCTCGCGGTGCACGGCGAGGCGCCGATCCGCCCGCGCCCCGGCGGCGGGATCGCGACCGGCCGCGTGCGGCTCTACGACGGCCCGCCGGGCGAGACCCTGGCCGGGGAGATCGATCGTCTCGCCGCGGCGCTCGAGGCCGGCCGCTTCGCCGGGCCCGCCGCCGTCGCGCCGGTCGAGGGCGATTTCGCCCTGCTTCACGCCCGCATCGTCTCCGGCGCGCCGCGCCTGACGCTGCTGCGCGACGCCTTCGGAACGGTCCCGATCTGGACCCTCCGCTCGCCCGAGGGCGTCACCGCGGTCTCGACCGAGCCGCTGGCGCTGCTGGCGCTGCCCTTCGCGCCGACGGAGCCCGACGCGGACCGCCTCGCCGCCTTCGGCGACACGCTGCGCCTGCCGGCGGCGGGCTCGCTCTGGCCCGGGCTCGACGCCGTGCGCCCGGGCGCGGCGCTGGAGATCGGGCCGGACGGCGCCGAGACCCGCATCTGGTGGCGGCCCGGTCCCGACCCCGCGCTCGCCGGGCTGGACGAGGCCGAGCTCATGGACGCGATCGAGGCCCGCGCCCGCGCCGCCCTCCGCGGCGCCGCCTGCCGGCTCGGCCCCGACCCGGCCGCCATGCTCTCGGGCGGGCTCGACAGCACGCTGATCGCGACTCTCCTGGCGGAGATCGAGCCCGGCCGCCGCCGCGCCGCCTACGTCTCCGTCTCGGCGTCCGGACCGGGGGCGGAGGAGCGCGCGCCGCAGGCGGCGGTCTTCGCCGCGCTGCCGGATCTGGTGCGCCACGACGTCGACTCCGAGGGGCTCGATCCCCTCGACGGCGGCGAGAGCTTCTGGCGCGGCCAGGCGCTGCCCTGCTTCGACCTCGTCGAGTTCAAGACCCTCGCCCTGATGCGCCGGATGCGGGCGGACGGGCGCGACGGCACCCTCAGCGGCGTCGGCGGCGATCTCGTGGTCTCGCTGCAGGCCCGTTCGCTGCTGGCCGAGGCGCTGGCCGGCGCCGACCCCGCCCTGCTGGCCGCGGCCTGGCGGATGCGCCGCGCCCAGGGCGGACGCCCGCGCGGCATCCTCTTCCGCGAGGTGACGCGGCGGCTTCCCGGCTTCGGTTGGCTCGCCCGCTTCGACCGGTGGGAGAACGACGACGCCCGCCGCCTGCACCCGGCCCGCTCGCGCGCCCGGGCGCCCGCGTTCCGCGCCGCCGGGCAGGGGTCCTGGAACATGGCGCCCCGGCGGCTGGCGGAGGAGGAGCGCCAGATGCTGCATCCCGCGCTCTCCTGGGTCGCGCCCGACCGGCTGCTCCCGGACGGCGCCGGCGGCCACGTCGCCGCGCCCGCGGCGCGGCCGCTGATGGACACGCGCCTCCTCGCCGCCGTGATGGCCGCGCCGCCGCGCCTCCGGATCCACGAGGGGCTGGACCGCGGCGTGATGCGCCGCCTCCTCGCCCGGCTCGGCGCGCCGCAGGCGGTGCGTCTCCGGCGCGACAAGTCGCTGTTCGAGCCCGATCTGCCCCGCCTGCACCGGGACGCCGCGCTCGCCCAGGGGCCGCGCCTCCGCGCCGCCGCCGCGGCGCACCCGATGTTCCGGGAGATCGTGGACACGCCGCTGATGGAGCGGCGCCTCGCGGCTCTCGCAGCCCGGGCGCCCGGCCCCCGCAGCGCGCCCGAGGCCTTCGCGCTGCTCCGCGCCGCCCAGCTCGCCGCCTTCCTCGACCGGCTGGCGGCGCGCCGCTAGAGCGCCCCGCGCCGGCGCAGCGCCGCGTCGATGGTGCCGTCGTCGAGATAGTCGAGCTCGCCGCCGATCGGCACGCCCTGCGCCAGCGAGGTCACGGCGACGCCCTCCGGCATGGCGTCCGCGACGTAATGGGCGGTGGTCTGGCCGTCGACGGTGGCGGGCAGGGCGAGGATCACCTCGCGCACGCCCTCCTCCGCCGCGCGCGCCGCGAGGCGCGGCAGGCCCAGCGTCTCCGGTCCGATCCCGTCGAGCGCCGAGAGGAGCCCTCCGAGGACGTGGTAGCGCCCGCGGAACGCCCCGCCCCGCTCCATCGCCCAGAGATCGCCGACGTCCTGCACCACGCAGATCGTCGAGGGGTCGCGCTTCGGATCGGCGCAGACGGCGCAGCGCTCGCCGGTCCCGAGATTGCCGCAGACGACGCAGGGCCGAACCTCCCGGGCCACCTCCGCCAGCGCCTCGGCCAGAGGGCGCAGCAGCAGGTCGCGCTTCCTCACGAGGTGCAGCGCCGCCCGCCGGGCGGAGCGCGGCCCGAGCCCCGGCAGCCGGGCCATCAGCTCGATCAGCCGCTCCAGCGCGCGGCCATCGCCGCCGGGCGGCGGAGAGGCGGGGGCGTCGCTCACGGCGTCTCGGCTCCCTCGCGGAACTGGAGGCGGTGCAGCTCGGCGTAGAGCCCGCCCTTCGCCACCAGCGCGTCGTGTCGGCCGGTCTCCGCGACGCGGCCGGCCTCCATCACCACGATGAGGTCGGCGTCGCGGATCGTCGAGAGGCGATGCGCGATCACCAGCACCGTGCGCCCCGCCGAGAGCCGGTCGAGGGCGGCGCGCACCGCGGCCTCGGATTCCGCGTCGAGCGCGCTCGTGGGCTCGTCCAGCAGAAGGATCGGCGCGTCGCGCAGCATGGCGCGCGCGATGGTCAGCCGCTGCCGCTCGCCGCCCGAGAAGCGCCCGCCGCGCTCGCCGCAGCGGGTGTCGTAGCCCTCGGGCAGGGCGGCGACGAAGTCGTGCGCCCGCGCCTCGCGCGCCGCCGCCTCGATCGCCTCGCGGCTCGCGCCGAGGCGGCCGAAGCCGATGTTGCGCGCCACCGTGTCGTCGAAGATCACCGGATCCTGGCCCACGACGGCGACCTGGCTCCGCAGGCTCTCCAGCGTCGCGTCGCGCACGTCGCGCCCGTCGACCAGAACCCGCCCCTCGGTCGCGTCGTGCAGCCGCGGGATCAGGTTCATCAGCGTGGTCTTGCCGGCGCCCGAGGGGCCGACCAGCGCCACCTTCGTCCCCGCCGGCACGGTCAGGTCGACGCCCGCCAGCGCGCGCGAGCCGTCCGGGTAGCGGAACCCCACCCCCTCGAAGCGGATCTCGCCCCTGAGCCGCGGCAGCGCCTCGGCCCCCGGGCGATCGGCGATGCCCGGCGCGTCGTCCAGCACCGCGAACACGCGCTCGGCCGCCGAGACGCCCTGCTGCACCTCGGCGTAGAGCGCCCCGAAGGCCCGGAGGCTCTGCCCCGCGATCAGGAACGCCGAGACGAAGGCCATGAAGTCCCCGATGGTGTTGCCGCCCGCCGTGATCCGCATCCCGATCACGAGGAAGATCACCGCCAGCCCGCCGCCCGCCAGCGCCTCCAGCACCGGATCGATGCGCGCGCGCTGGTCCGCGGCCTTGAGGCGCAGCCGGCGCAGCGCCTCGAAGGTCTCGCCCGCCCGCGCCGCCAGATAGTCCTCCAGCCGGTAGGTCTTGGCGAGGCGGATGCCCGAGAGCCCCTCGGCGATGCGCGCCGTCATCGCCGCCGCCTCCTCCTGGCTGCGCCGCGCGATCCGCCTCAGCCGCTTGCCGATCGCCCCCACCGGCAGCGCCGCGAAGGGCAGCGCCGCGAGGGCGTAGAGCGTCAGCTCCCAGTCGATCCACAGGAGCGCGCCCAGGAGCCCGATCAGCGTCAGTCCGTCCCGGACGAGGGCCGTGATCAGCTTCTCCGCCGCGCGGTGGACGTAGAGCACGTCCGTCGTGAAGCGCGACGCCGTCGCCGCCGGCGCCTCGAGCTCCAGCTTCGCGAGGTCGGCGCGCACCAGCGAGGCGTACATCTCCCGCTGCAGATCCATGTCGACCCGGGAGAGCACCGCGTTGGTCAGCAGCCGATGCGCGTAAAGCGCCCCCGACTTCAGCGACACCGCCGCGATCACCAGCCAGGGCGCCCAGACCACCACCCATTCGGCGCGCGCCTCGAAACCCTCCAGCGCCCACTTGATGATCAGCGGATAGGCGCTGGTCGAGCCCGCCACCACCGCGATCAGCGCGAGGTTCAGGGCCAGCGCGCCGCGATGCCGCGAAAGCTGGTCGCGCCACAGCCGCGCCAGCACCGGCAGCGCGCGCGCCTCCGCCGGGGCGGCGGGCGGGTCCTGTGCGAGGGAGGCGGGCTCGGCCATGCGCGGCGGTCTCCGGCGGGCGATGCGGTGCCTGCCGTGCATGACCCGCCTCGGCCGGCGCGTCCAGCCTCGCGCCGCCGCGAATCCGCGCCCGCGGGGCTTCCCCCGGCGCGCGGAATGCCCTAGCTCGACGGCATCGGGGGCGCCGCCCGCGCGCCCCGCGCCTTGCGGAGACCCGGCCCATGTCCCTGAGCTTCGGACGCGACATCCTCTCGATCCCCGGCCCCTCGGTGATGCCCGACCGGGTGCTCGCCGCCATGCACCGCGCGGCGCCGAACATCTACGAGGGGCGCCTGGTCGACATGGTCGCGGGCCTGACGCCGGACCTGAAGACGGTCGCGGGCGCCGCGGCGGGCGACGTCGCGATCTACGTCTCCAACGGTCACGGGGCCTGGGAGGCGGCGCTCGCCAACACGCTCTCGCGCGGCGACCGGGTGCTGGTGCTCGAATCCGGGCGCTTCGCCGCCGGCTGGGGCCAGATGGCCGAGATGCTGGGCTGCGAGGTCGAGATCATCGAGGCGCCGGACGGCCGCCCGGTCGATCCCGACGCGCTCGAGGCGCGGCTGCGCGCGGATCGCGGGCACGAGATCAAGGCGGTGCTGGTGGTCCAGGTCGACACCGCCTCCTCGGTCCTCAACGACGTGCCGGCGATGCGCGCCGCCATCGACGCCGCGGGCCACCCGGCGCTGTTCATGGTCGACTGCATCGCCTGCCTCGGCTCGATCCCGTTCGAATTCGACGCCTGGGGCGTCGACGTCATGGTCGCCGCCTCGCAGAAAGGGCTGATGACGCCGCCGGGGCTCGGCTTCGTCTACGCCTCGGGCAAGGCGCGGGCGCATCGCGGCGACCTGATCACGCAGTACTGGAACTGGGATCTGCGCTTCGATCCGGAGATGTTCTACCAGCGTTTCTGCGGCACCGCGCCGACCCACCATCTCTTCGCGCTGCGCGAGGCGCTGACCATGCTGGTGGTCGAGGAGGGGGTCGAGGCCGCCTGGGCCCGCCACCGCGTGCTCGCCGGCGCCGTGCGCGCCTGCGTCGCGGCCTGGGAGGCGGCGGCCTCGGAGGAGGCGGGCGTGGGCTTCCACGTCGGGGTTCCGGCGGCGCGGTCCGACGTGGTCACCACGCTGCGCGTGGCCGGCTTCGACCCGGACGCCATGCGCGGCTTCGCCGAATCGGAGATGGGCCTGACCCTCGGCGCCGGGATCGGCCGGTTCCAGGGCCGCGCCTTCCGGATCGCGCATATGGGCCACCTCAACCCGCCGATGATCCTCGGCGCGCTCGGCACGGCCGAGGCCGCGCTGCGCGCCTTCGGCGTGCCGATCGAAAGCGGCCTGGGCGCCGCGGCCGAGGCGATCTCCCGCGCCCTGCCGGCCGGGGCCGGACGCTCCGCCGAGGCGGTCCCGCCGCGAGCCGCGGCCGCCGCCGCCGGGGAGTGAACCGGTCGGCGGGGGAGGCGAGCGCGTCCCCCGCCCTCGGAAGCCGCGCCGAGAGACGGGAGCGGCGCCCGACCCGAGGCTGTCCGCCCGCCCGGCGGCGCAGGCGCGGCGTCGGCCGCCTGCGCCGTCCTCAGCGGCCCTCATGGCCGCAAGGCGCCCGAAGGCAGCCGCGGCGGCGCCGGGGATGCGGCGTGCGGAACGGCGGACCCGCCCGCAGAGGCGGATGCAGGCTTCGGCGCGGCGGCCGGACCTCCGGCGCGACGACGACCGGAAGGCCCCACGCCGGCGGCGCCGCAGGGGCCGGGTCCGCCGGGCCGAGATCGTAGGTGCCGTTGCGCTCGCCCGGAAAGCGCGGCGGACCTCTGGGCTCCTCCGCTCCCGCCGCGACGACGAGGAGCGCGAGCAGGGGCGCGAGGAGGACGGCGGCGAGGCGCATCGGGCAGGCTCCGGCAAGGGGTCCGACGCGGGTCAGCCTAGGCGGCGTTTATGGACCAATCGTAAGCGTCGTCGTCGACGCGCGTGCGGCCCTCCAGCGCCGCGGCGGTCCCGCCCGTCGCGTAACGGCGCAGATGCGCGAGCACCCCGGCGTCGGAGCCGCCGAAATCCTCCTGGAACCACTCGTAGATCGAGGAGACGATCAGCCGTCCGCCCTCGATCCGCGCGCCCCGCGGGTGGTTGACGTAGCGCGCCGCCGCGCCCTCCAGCGTCTCGTCCAGCGTCGCCTCGGCGAAGGGCTCGGCGAGGAGGTTCGGGCAGCCGAGCGCCGCGCAGTTCACCGCGTAATGCACGCGCGGGTCGCCGTGCACCGGCCGCAGGATGCCGTGCTCGATGTCGTCGAGCGAAAGTTCGGCGCCCGCCACGGTCACGACCCGCTCGTCCCAGGGTCCGGTGTTGAAGAGCCCCCCGCGGACTTGCTTGATGCTGTCCACCGGCCAGGCCTGCAGCACCAGGTCGACGGTCAGCGCGTTGTAGAGATTGCACCAGAACGCGAACTGCGCCTTCGGCCGCAGCGTCGCGGGGTCGGTCGCGGCATAGGCCGCGAGCCAGGACTTCAGCGCGTCGCGCGGCGCGCCGGCGTAGTCCACCAGCGCGATGCCGGCGGCCCCGACGCTGCGGTGGCGCTCGAGAAAGCGGGCCCAGGGCGCGGCGTCCGGATCGCCCCGATCGCCGGAGCGGGTCCAGCGCGGATCGAGCAGCTCGGACCTTGGCGCGGCGCGGGCGGCGAAGGGCAGGGCGGCGGCCCCGGCGATGACGGCGCGGCGGGAGAGGGACATCGCGATCGGCCTCCTCGGGACGGCTTGCGGCCTTCGAGGATGGGGCTCGCCCGGCCCCGGCGCCAGCCGTGGCCCGCACGCGGGCGATGACGCCTGCGCGAGCGGTCCGGGGGCTCCGGCGAGGCCGCGCGGGAAGGGTTTTCAGCCGCGCGCCCCGCCGTTATACGGCTCGCATGAGCGGCCCGCGCGCGATACGCCCCCGGCGAATTACCGGCACGGCCTCCTGACCCCCGCCGGGTCCGGAGCGCCGGAGAGCCCGCCGTGCGCCGCCGGGAGGACCGCTCCCGGCCGCCCCTCTCCCGATCAGCCCGAGGACGCCGAGCATGTGCGCCGAGACCGCCGAGCCGACCGACTACCGCGACACCCTGTTCCTGCCGGAGACCGAGTTCCCGATGCGGGCGGGCCTGCCGAAGCGCGAGCCCGAGTGGCTGGCGCGCTGGGAGCGCCTCGGGATCTACCGCACGCTCAGGGAACGATCCGCGAACAGGACCCCGTTCGCGCTGCATGACGGCCCGCCCTACGCCAACGGGCACCTGCATATCGGCCACGCGCTCAACAAGATCCTGAAGGACTTCGTGGTCCGCACCCGCCAGATGATGGGCTACGACAGCCGCTACGTCCCCGGATGGGACTGCCACGGCCTGCCGATCGAGTGGAAGATCGAGGAACGTTACCGGGCCAAGGGCCTCGACAAGGACCAGGTCGAGATCAACGAGTTCCGCGCCGAGTGCCGCCGCTTCGCCGAGCACTGGGTCGACGTGCAGCGCGAGGAGTTCAAGCGCCTCGGAGTCACCGGCGACTGGGAGAGGCCGTATCTGACCATGGACCACGCGGCCGAGGCGGTGATCGCGTCGGAGTTCGTGAAGTTCGTGCGCAACGGCTCGCTCTATCGCGGCTCCAAGCCGGTGATGTGGTCGGTGGTGGAGAAGACCGCGCTGGCCGAGGCGGAGGTCGAGTATCACGAGCATCAGAGCCACACGGTCTGGGTGAAGTTCGGGCTTTGTTCCGACCGGGCGACGTCCGCCGGGGCGACCGGCGGCACGGTCGGGCGGACCGAGCCGCCGGGTGATCTCGACGGCGCCTCCGTCGTCATCTGGACCACGACGCCCTGGACGATCCCGCAGAACCGGGCGGTCTGCTTCAACCCCGAGCTCGGCTACGGGCTCTACGAGGTCGAGGCTGCGCCGGAGGAGAACTGGGCGCGGACCGGGGACCGCTATCTGCTGGCCGACCGGCTGGCGGGCGAGGTGATGGAGAAGGCGCGGGTCGAGCGTTTCCGGCGCCTCCGCGACGTGCCGGCGACGGAACTCGGCACGCTCGCCTGCGCGCATCCGCTCCGCGGCGTCGAGGGCGGCGCCGGCGAGTGGGACTACGACGTGCCGATGCTGCCGGGCGAGCATGTCACCGACGACGCCGGCACCGGCTTCGTGCACACCGCGCCCTCCCACGGCGCCGACGACTACGAGGTCGGGCGGCGCTACGGCCTGCCGATGACCTGGAACGTGATGGAGGACGGCCGCTTCCGCGAGGACCTGCCGCTGTTCGGCGGCGCCGCGATCTTCGACCACAAGGGCAAGGAGGGCGACGCCAACCGGCGCGTCATCGACGCGCTCGCCGCGGCCGGCGCGCTGATCGCCCGCGGGCGGCTGAAGCACAGCTATCCGCATTCCTGGCGCTCCAAGGCGCCGCTGATCTTCCGCAACACGCCGCAATGGTTCGTCGCCATCGACGCGGCGCTCGACGACGGGATGGGCGAGCACGGGAACACCATCCGCGAGCGGGCGCTCGCCTCGATCGACGATCTGGTGCGCTTCGTGCCGGAGGGCGGCAAGAACCGCCTGCGCTCGATGATCGCGGCGCGGCCCGACTGGGTGCTGAGCCGCCAGCGCGCCTGGGGCGTGCCGCTGACCTGCTTCGTGCGGGAGACCGGGCGGGGCGAGGTCGAGATCCTGAGCGAACCCGAGGTCGACGCGCGCATCGAGGCCGCGTTCCGCGAGGAAGGCGCCGACGCCTGGTTCCGCGACGACGCCAAGGAGCGCTTCCTCGGCGGCGTCGCGGGCGTGGACCCGGACGCCTGGGAGAAGGTCACGGACATCCTCGACGTCTGGTTCGATTCGGGCTCGACCCACGCCTTCGCGCTGCGCGACCGCGAGGACGGCGTCTGGCCGGCCGACGTCTATCTCGAGGGCACCGACCAGCACCGCGGCTGGTTCCATTCCTCGCTGCTGCAGGGCTGCGGCACGCGCGGGCGCGCGCCCTACAAGGCGGTCGTCACGCACGGCTTCACGATGGACGAGAAGGGCATGAAGATGTCCAAGTCCCTCGGCAACGTCGTCGCGCCCGAGGCGGTGGTGAAGCATTACGGCGCGGACATCCTGCGCCTCTGGGTGGCGCAGTCGGACTTCACCGCCGATCAGCGCCTCGGCCCGGAGATCCTGAAGGGGGTCGCCGACAGCTACCGGCGCCTGCGAAACACGCTGCGCTTCATGCTCGCGAACCTGAAGGACTTCGACGAGGCCGAGCGGATCGAGCCCGAGGCGATGCCCGAGCTCGAACGCTGGGTGCTGCACCGGATGGCGGAGCTCGACGGGGTCGTGCTGCAGGGCTACGCGGATTTCGACTATGACGGCGTGATCGCCCGGCTGTTCCAGTTCTGCACGGTCGATCTTTCCTCGGTCTATTTCGACATCCGCAAGGACGCGCTCTACTGCGACGCGCCCGGCTCGGTGCGCCGGCGGGCCTGCCGCACCGTGCTCGACCTGCTGTTCCATCGCCTGACCACCTGGCTCGCGCCGGTGCTGGTGTTCACGATGGAGGAGGTCTGGCTGACCCGCTTCCCGGGCGAGGCGGAGAGCGTGCATCTGCGCGACTTCCCCGAGACGCCGGGCGACTGGCGCGACCCCGCCCTCGCCGAACGCTGGATGCGGCTGCGCGAGGTGCGGCGGGTCGTGACCGGCGCGCTGGAGATCGAGCGGCGGGAGAAGCGCATCGGCGCCAGCCTCGAGGCCGCGCCGGTGGTGCACGTGACCGACCCGGCGCTGAAGGCGGAGCTGGCGACGGCGGACTTCGCCGAGATCTGCATCGCCTCGGACGTCGAGATCACCGACCTGCCGCCCCCGGAGGACGCGTTCCGTCTGGACGACGTGGCGGGGGTGGCGGTGGTCCCGGCCCGTGCGGCGGGGCGGAAATGCGCGCGCTGCTGGAAGGTGCTGCCCGATGTCGGCACGCACGCGCGGTCCGACACCTGCGCGCGCTGCGACGCGGCCTTGGGCTGAGCGTCCGCGTCCGTCCGGACGGCGAAGGGCTGGAGCGACGCTCCGGCCCTTCGCCTTTTCAGAGCAGTTTCTTCGCCGCCTCGGCCACGGCCTCCGCGGTGATGCCGAAATGCGCGTAGAGGTCCGGCGCCGGGGCGGAGGCGCCGAAGCCCTCCATGCCGACGAAGGCCGCCTTCTTCTCCGAGCCGCGCTCGCCGCAGAGCCAGCGGTCCCAGCCGAAGCGCACCGCGGCCTCGACGCCGACGCGGACCGGGCCGGCGGGGAGGACGCGGCGGCGGACCGCCTCGTCCTGCGCGGCGAAGCGCTCCTGACAGGGCATGGAGACGACGCGCGTGCCGATCCCCTCGGCCTCGAGCAGCGCCTTGGCGGCCATCGCGATCTCGACCTCCGAGCCGGTGGCGACGAGGACCGCGCGGCGCTTGGCCTCGGCTTCGGCCAGCACGTAGGCGCCTTGGGCGGAGAGGTTCCGGGCGCCGGCCTTCGCGCGCAGCGTCGGCAGGCCCTGGCGGGAGAGGGCGAGGACCGAGGGGCGCTGGGCGCTGAGAGCGAGTTCCCACGCCTCCGCCGTCTCGACCGCGTCGCAGGGGCGCCAGACGTCGAGGCCGGGGGTGGCGCGCAGCATCGCGAGATGCTCGACCGGCTGGTGCGTCGGCCCGTCCTCGCCGAGGCCGATGGAATCGTGCGTCAGGACGTAGACGACCCGTGCGCCCATCAGCGCCGAGATGCGCATCGCGCCGCGCATGTAGTCCGCGAAGCAGAGGAAGGTGCCGCCGTAAGGGGCGACGCCGCCGTGCAGGGCCATGCCGTTCATGGCGGCGGCCATGGCGTGCTCGCGGATGCCGTAATGGACGTGGCGGCCCTTGCGGTCCTCCGGTCCGAAGACGCCGAGGCCGGGCGTGAGCGTGTTGTTGGAGCCGGTGAGGTCGGCGGAGCCGCCGAGCGTCTCGGGCATCACCGGGTTGATCGCGGCGAGCGCCATCTCGGAGGCCTTGCGGGTGGCGACCTTCGGCCGTTCGGCCACCACCTCGCGCTTCAGGCGGCGGAGGGCGGAGGCGAGGCGCTTCGGCGCGGTTCCGGAGATCACGCGCTCGAACTCGGCGCGGCGACCCTCGGGCAGGGTGGCGAGGCGGGCCTCCCAGGCGTATCGCTCGGCGGCGCCGCGCCTGCCGGTCTCGGACCAGGCGTCGCGGATGTCCTGCGGGATCTCGAAGGGCGGGTGGGTCCAGCCGTAGGCGGCGCGGGCGGCCTCGATCTCTCCGGCGCCGAGGGGCGAGCCGTGGGCGGCGGCGGTGCCCTCCTTCTGCGGCGCGCCGAGGCCGATGCGGGTGCGGCAGGCGACGAGGGCGGGGCGCTCCGAGGCCGCGGCTTCGGAGAGCGCGCGGTCGATGTCCTCCGGGTCGTGGCCGTCGCAGGCGTGCACGGACCAGCCGGAGGCGGCGAAGCGCGCCATCTGGTCGGTGCGGTCGGCGAGCGAGACGGCCCCGTCGATGGAGATGCCGTTGTCGTCCCAGAGCACGATCAGCTTGGAGAGCTCCTGCCGGCCGGCGAGGCCGATCGCCTCCTGGCTGATGCCCTCCATCAGGCAGCCGTCGCCGGCGATGACCCAGGTGCGGTGGTCGACGATCCGCCGGCCGAAGCGCGCGGCGAGCGCCGTCTCGGCCATCGCCATGCCGACGGCGGTGGCGAGGCCCTGGCCGAGCGGGCCGGTGGTGGTCTCGATCCCCGGGGCGTGGCCGTATTCGGGGTGGCCTGCGGTGGGATGGCCGAGCTGGCGGAAGTTCCTCAGCGCCTCCAGCGGCATGCCAGGATAGCCGCAGAGGTGCAGCAGCCCGTAGAGCAGCATCGAGCCGTGACCGGCCGAGAGCACGAAGCGGTCGCGGTCGGGCCATTCGGGCGTCCGGGCGTCGAACTTCAGATGCCGCTCGAACAGGACGGCGGCGACGTCGGCCATGCCCATCGGCATGCCGGGATGGCCGGATTTCGCGGCCTCCACGGCGTCCATCGCGAGGATGCGCAGCGCGTCGGCCCGGCGGTAGTGCTCGGGATGCTTCGCGCGGAGGGCGGAGAGGTCGACCGGAGTCGCGGGGGCGAGGGGCGTGGAGGCGGTCACGGGGCTGTCCTTCTCCGGCGGGGGCCGGGGCGGGAAGAGGCGCGCGGCGGCGCCGGCGGGCGCGGACGCGCGAGACGGTCGGTCGCGTCGCACAGCGGATCGCGGGGGTCAAGCGGGCCTTCCGGACGGACCCCGGATCGGGCGCGGCGGATCGCGGGCGGGACGGGCCGCATCCGCCCGCGGACCCTCCGCCGCCTGCCGCGCCGGGTCGCGCCTGCCGGCCGCCGGGGGGCGTGGCCGGCGGGGCTCTCGGCGCGACGGGGCGCCGCCGGCGGCGGCGGCCCCGCTTGACGGCGGCGGGCGCCGGTGGTCCGATCCGGCGCGCGAGAGGACGGCGCGGCGCGTCAGGCGGGGAGACGGCATGTCGGGATCGACGGGCGGCATCGGCGGGGCGAAGCGGGCGCTTTCGGCGGCGCTGGGCGAGCTGGCGGCGGCCGTCGAGACCGCCGCGGCGAGGGGCGGCGCGCCGGGCGCTTCGACGGACGGCGGGACCGAGGCCCTCCTGGAACGGCTGGCGGAGGCCGAGACCGCGCGGGCCGAGGCGGAGAGCGCGCGCGGCGAGGCCGTCGCCGCCGCCGAGGCGGCGCGCGAGGAGGCCGGCGCGGCGAAGGCCGAAGCCGCGGCGCTGCGCGCCGAGCTGGAGGCGGCGCAGGCCGAGGCGCGTGTCGCCGCCGAGGCGATCGAGACGATGCGTCGGGCGCGCGCCGAGGACGCGGAGCTGATCGAGGCCGCGCTGGACGAGCTGAAGGCGGCGGTCTGAGGAGGACGGCATGGGCGATCTGGATCTCAACGTGGCCGGCCGCAACTATCGCGTCGCGGTGGAGGACGGGCAGGAGGCGGCGCTGGCCGAGGCCGGCGCGCTGATCGCCGCCGAGGCGGAGGTGCTGCGCGATCGCTTCGGCGCCCGCTTCGCCGCGCTGCCCGAGAGCCGGGTGCTGCTGCTGGCCGGGCTGATGGTGGCCGACAAGGCGCGCGCCGCCGCCCTGCCGGGCGGGGCGACGGCGGCTGAGGCGGATGCCGGGCCCGACGCCGGGGCGGAGCCGGGCGAGCCGATGCAGACGGCGCTGTTCGAGGATCCGGCGCAGGCCGCGCGCATCGCCGAGCTCGAGGCGCGGCTGGCGGAGGCGGAGGCGGCGGAGGCCGCCGCGCTCGCCGCCCTCGAGGACGCCACCCGGCGCATCCGGGAGATGGCGGTCGAGCTCGCCGAGGAGGAGGCGTGAGCCGGGACCTGTGCGGCGCGCCGACGCCGCGGGCGCGCTTCTGCGCCGGGGCTGCGGACGGAGCGTGAGCGCCCTCGCGGCCGAGCGCGACGCCTTCGCGGCGGCGCATCCCGAGCGGGTCGAGAGCCTCGGCGGCCGGCGCTGGGGGGTGCTCGACCTGCCGGGCGAGGGGCCGGTCCTCCTGCTCTGCCCCGGCACGCTCGGCCGGGCCGACGTGTTCTGGCGGCTGATGACGCGCCTGCGCGGCCGCGTCCGGACGCTGGCCGTCACCTATCCCGCGTCGCACGACCTCGGGGCCTGGGCGGACGATCTGGCGCGCCTGCTCGACCGGCGCGGGATCGCACGGGCGACGGTCCTCGGCTCCTCCCTCGGCGGCTATCTGGCGCAGGTCGTCGCAGGGCGTCACGGCGAGCGGGTCGAGGCGCTGGTGGCGGCCAACACGCTTTCGGACGTCGCGCCGCTCGCGGACCGGCCGCCCTATGCCGGGGACGTCGCGCGCACGCCGCTGGCGGCGCTGCGCGAGGGCTTCGCGCGGGGCCTGCGCGCCTATGCCGAGGCCGAGCCGGACGCGGCGGAGCTGATGGCGCTTCTCCTGCAGGACGCGGAAGGGCGGATTCCGGGACGCCATCTGCGCGCCCGCATCGCGGCGTTGAAGCTGGCGCCGCCCGTGCCGAAGATCGTGGCGTCGCCGGAGCGGGTGCACGTGATCGAATCGGAGGACGACCCGCTGATTCCGGAGCCGGTGCGCGCCGCGGTGCGGGCGCGGCTGGCGCCGGGGACCGTCTGGCGGTTCCGCAAGGGCGGGCATTTCCCCTACGTCTCGCGGCCCGACCTCTACGCCGCGGCGGTGGAGGAGGCTCTGGGGCTGACGGCGCCGGGCGCGGGCCCCTGGGGCGGGGGCGCGCTGCGGGTGCGCTGAGCCGGCGGGCGGTTGACGACGCGCGCGCGGCGCCGCGTCATGCGCCCGGGGCCGAAGCGCCCCGGCGAAACGGGGAGGCGCGGCGTGAACCTTGCGGAATGGCTGCTGCGGACGGCGAAGCTCAGGCCGGAGGCGCCGGCCCTGCTGCGGGGGCTGCGGACGGAGGCGGATTACGCGACCTTCGCGACGCGGGCGGCCGGGATCGGCGGGGCGCTGACGGCGCGGGGGATCGCGCCGGGCGAGCGCGTCGCGATCTTCATGGCGAACCGCACCGAATACCTGGAGGCGCTCTACGGCTGCTTCTGGGCCGGGGTCTGCGCCGTGCCGATCAACGTCAAGCTGCATCCGAAGGAGGCGGCCTGGATCTGCGGCGACGCCGGGGCGCGGCTGGCGCTGATCTCCGACGATCCGGGCGCGCCGCTGGAGGCGGAGGCGGGCATCCCGTGCCTCAGCGTCGATTCGCCCGACTGGGCGCGGCTGCGGGCGGGGGAGGGTCGGTCCCGCCCCGTGCCGCTCGACGGCGACGCGCTGGCCTGGCTGTTCTACACCTCCGGCACGACGGGGCGGCCCAAGGGCGTGATGCTGAGCCACGGCAACGTGGTGGCGGCCTCGCTCTGCTATCCGCTCGACGTCGACGAGATCCGCGAGGGGGACTGCGCGCTCTACGCCGCGCCGGCCTCGCACGGGGCGGGGTTCTACGCGCATGTCCACGTCCGGGCCGGGCAGCGCCACTGCTTTCCGGAGAGCGGGGGGTTCGATCCGGGCGAGATCCTGGAGCTGGCGCCGGCGCTGAGCGGGGTCGGACGCGACTCGGTCAGCTTCTTCGCCGCGCCGACCATGGTGCGTCGGCTGACCGACGCGGCGCGGAGCGCGGGGGTGACGGGCGAGGGGATCCGCACGATCGTCTATGGCGGCGGGCCGATGTACGTCGCGGACCTGCTCGACGCGATCGAGGCGATGGGGCCGCGCTTCGTGCAGATCTACGGGCAGGGCGAGGCGCCGATGTGCATCTCCTCGCTGCCGCGGGGGCTGGTGATGGACCGGACGCATCCCGAGTGGCGGGAGCGGCTGGCCTCGGTCGGCGTGGCGCAGAGCTGCGCGGAGGTGAAGATCGGCGACGAGGCGGGGCGCGAGCGGCCGCTGGGCGAGACCGGGGAGATCATGGTGCGCGGGCCGCAGGTGATGCGGGGCTATTGGGGAAACCCGGAGGCCACGGCCGCGACGCTGCAGGACGGCTGGCTGCGGACCGGCGACGTCGGGCGGATGGACGCAGACGGGTTCCTGTGGCTGACGGACCGCTCCAAGGACATGATCGTCACCGGCGGCTCCAACGTCTATCCGCGGGAGGTCGAGGAGGCGATCCTCGAGCATCCGGACGTCCTCGAGGCGAGCGTGATCGGGCGCGCCAGCGCGGAGTGGGGCGAGGAGATCGTCGCCTTCGTCGCGATGCGTCCGGGGGCGGCGTTCGATCCCCGGACGCTCGACGCCTGGTGCCTCGAGCGGATCGCGCGGTTCAAGCGCCCGAAGCTGTGGCGGGCGCTGCCGGAGCTGCCGAAGAACGCCTACGGCAAGATCCTGAAGACCGAACTGCGCGCGCGCCTCGCGGCGGAGGCGGCGATGGCGGCGGAGAGCGGGGCGGGTTGAGCCCGCCCGCGCGGCTCAGGCCGCGGTGCGGCCGCGGGCGCTGTCGAGCATGAACAGCTCGGTCGCGTTCTCGGCGCTGACGTAGCCCGAGAGACCGCCGCCGGAGCCGACGATCAGCACCGCGCGGACCGGACTGTTGTAGATCTTGTTCATGACGTCCTCCAGCGGCGCGTCGGGCTCGACGCTCTGCACCTCGGTCTCCATGAAGTCCTTCACCTGCGTCTCGACGCCGCCGGCGGCGATCGCCTGGATCAGGCCCGAGCGTGTGACCATTCCGGCGACGTTTCCGCTGCGGTCGAGGACCGGGAACTCCTGCTGGGTCGTCTGCAGCAGGAGCTGGCCCGCCCGTTCGGCGGTGTCGTCGGGCGCGAGGCTCTCGTAGCGCTCGACCATCGCGTCGCGGGCCGAGCGGCCGGAGAGGCTGGCGCGCTGGGTCTCGAAGCGGCTCTCGGATTCCGCGGCGAACAGGATGAAGATCGCGATCAGCGCCAGGAACGGATTGTAGAACAGGCCGAAGACGGCGAGCGCCACGGCGAAGGTCTGCCCGACGCGGGCGGCGTAGAAGGTCGCCGTCGCGCGGTCGAAGCGGTAGGCGAGGAGGGCGCGCAGCATCCGCCCGCCGTCGAGGGGGAAGGCCGGGATCAGGTTGAACACGACGATCACCACGTTGATCGCGGCGAGCTGGACGAGAATGGATCCGCGCGCCTGCTCGATCTCGGCCATGTCGGTGAAGTCGATGCGGGCGCCGAGGATGCCGAACAGCGCCGCGGCGATCACCACGTTCACGAGCGGGCCGGCGATGGCGACGATCAGCTCCTGACCGGGCTTGTCGGGCATCTTCTCGAGCCGCGCGAGGCCGCCGATGGGCAGGATGGTGATGTCGGGCGTGCGGATGCCGTAGCGCCTGGCGGCGAAGATGTGCCCGAACTCGTGCAGGATCACGCAGACGAAGACGAGGAGCACCAGCACGATCCCGCTGAGCGCCGCCGGGGCGCCGCCCTGCGGCCAGCTCGCCGCGGCGACCCAGATCAGCAGCAGGAAGAAGGTGAGGTGCAGGCGCAGCGTGGTGCCGGCGATGTCGAACAGTCTCACGGACCAGGACAATGTCGATCCTCCGAGTCGGGGGGCGGGCCGCGGCGCCCGCAAGGCTTTCGCGCATGAACGAACGCACGACGGCGAGGTTCGGATCCTGCGCCGCGAGCGACCATCCGCCGCGGAACGCGTGCCGCATCGGCGCCGCCTTCGTGCGGCGGACGTGCGGCCGGCGTGGCGTCATCATAAGCCCATCGCATGTCGTTTGTCGGCACTTCGTCGGCCTTTCATGCGGCTTTCGTCGGCCTCGGATGCCGCGCCTGTCGGGCTTTCGCGCCGACGCGGTCGGACGCGCCGGCGACGGGGCCCCGCCGCCGGCGGGGGCGGGCAGACTGCCGGAAATCGGTTTCGGAAAGGTCGACCGTCGGAGCGGAGGACCGGCGCGTTCGGTCCCGGTTCTGGATCCGGGCCGGGACAGGACGAAAGCCGGCTACCTCCGGGCGCCCGCCGTGCGACGTCTCCGGCGCGGGTCCGCCAGTCGCGATGCCGGTCGCCGTCGCGCTGCGCCGGACGCTCGGCGCACGTCGCGCCATGGTCGGCGCCCGTCTTGGCATCGACTTCGGGTTCCGTGAACCGCTCCGCCGCGCAGCCGATCATGTCGCGAAGCCGATCGGGGTCCGCGCCCGTCTCCACCGGCGCGCGACGGTCCGTCAGGGGCTCGGTCGGGGGCGTTCCTCGGTTCCGCTCGGCCTGGCGATCCGAGCCTGCCGAGAGACCGACGACCGCCCCGAGCTACGCCCCGTCCCTCGACCGACCCGGCCGCGAAGGCGCCCCGGACGGGCGCCGACTGCCGCCTCTTCGTCACGAGGCACGCCACGCCACTGCGCTTCATCCCGCGCGCCGGGGAACTCGGAGTCTCGACGGAGGAGACGCGTGGGGCTGACGGAGCCCGAAGACGGACCGCGCCGACCTGCGTTAAGGCGAAGGAGATGCCGTGACGGGCGGGCCGCTCTCCGGTCCGACGTGCGGTGCATGCTCGGCTGGGAGCCGATTGTCGTCCTTCGGCGGCCGACCGTTCCGGTCGGCGGTGGTGAAGGGAAGGACGAACTCATGGATCGCTGCGTCGGCACCGACGTCTCGCTCAACAGCTGCGCCGTCTGCGTCGTGGCGCAGTCGGGCGCCGTGGTGCGGGAGGCCGAGGTCGCCTGCGAGCCCGAGGCGCTGATCGCGCGAGGGGACGCCGAACATCGTCGGCGTCGGCCTCGAGGCCGGTCCGCTCTCGCAATGGCTGCATCGCCATGCCGCGCGGGCCGGCGGCGCTGCGCAGCGAACCGGCGCGGCCCGAGACCCGGCGGCGCCGGATCGCCCGGACGGACGAGATGTGCCGCCTCCTGATGACCGTTCCCGGCGTGTGGCCGGAGGTGGCGCTGCAGGTCAGGGCGGGATCCCACTGACCAGGCATGTCGCGGCGGTCACGCGTCGACCACGGACGGAAGCACGCCACCGGCGAAGCGGATTTCGGACGCGGACTCGGGAAACGATCGGGGCGACGGGCCGACGGATCGACCGTCATCCGCGGCGCGCCTTGCCGTGGCCGAAGGGAAGTCAAGTGCATGACTTCGCTTTGCGAAACGACGTTTGACTTGCAATCGCCCGTCACGGAAGCGCACACGGCGTCGTCTTGCCGATCTGCGTGCGAGGATCGCGGCGCATCGGAACGGATCTTGCGGAAACGCCCGGACGATGCCCCGGCGCCGTCGTCCCCGACCGCCCGGTGCTCGAGACGATCGACGCGCGAGCCCGCCGACGCCATGTCCCCGGCCGCGCGACCCGGCGCGCTCGCGTTCCCCGATCCATCCATCGATCCTCGATCGCGGTCCGGATCAGCCCAGCCGCGTGACGATCCGCGATATCACCGCGAGCGCGTCGGCGGTTCCGTTCGCCTCGCCCTTTTCGAAGTCGCCGTCGACGGCGCCCATCTGGTTGGTCACGTGGGCCAGACAGATGACGGCCCGGTTCCGCGCCCGTGCGAACGCGTAGAGACCGGCCGCCTCCATCTCGACGGCGAGGACGCCGCGTGCCCGCGCCGCGGCGATGGCGGCTTCGGTCTCGCGGAACGGGGCATCGGTCGTCCAGGTCGCGCCGGCGAGCATGCGGGGGCCGTCGTCCGGCGCCCCGTCCAGCCGCGACAGAAGCCGCTCGGGAGCGAGGCTCCAGTCCGAAGGCGGAAGGTAGTGGTAGCTCGTGCCCTCGTCGCGCAGCGCCCGGTCGATCAGCATGAAATACGGCGGCGCGCCCTTCGGGGTGATCTGCCCCGACGAGGTGACGCTGATCAGCAGCTCGCAGCCCGAGGCGAACATCTCCTCGGCGACGAGCACGGCGAAGGCGGCGCCGACGGCGCAGCCGACCACGCCGATCTCGTGGCCGTCCAGATCGAACACCCACATCTCCGTGTGATAGCAGACCCAGCCTTCGTGCCGCCGCGCGCGATCCTCGGCGCGAAGCTGCCGCACGATGTCACCGTCTGGATCGAGCAGGCAGACCTTCGGCGTCGCGACGGCCTCCGCGCCCTTCTGGCGGCGCGCCTCGCGCAACAGGCTCTCGGGCGTGAAGGCCGACGGCGCATCGTGACGCTTGTCGGCGAGGATGGGGGGGGTCTTGCCTTCCCGGGCGGTCATGACGGCTCCGTTTCGGGTCTTGTCGCGAGGGGTCCGATCGCGCTGAGGACCAGAAAGGCCGCGCCCAGCGTTGTCCAGCGCCCGAGCCATGGATCGATCGGCGCGATGGCCGTCGCGGCCCGACCGAGCGGCGGGTGGAGGACGGCTCCGGTGAGGGCGGCGTCCGCGATCCCCGCCTCGGCGGCCGGCGCGAGCGGACCGGCCCGGCTCCGGACATGCGCCGCGCGTCGGGGATCGAAGCCGGGCCCGCCCTTCACGCGCCGCTGCGCCGCCCGGAGGGTGCAGCGCCCGAGTTCGCCCGGCATCAGGCGGCCGCCCGGCGTCGGCACGCGCACCGTCCCGTTCGGCGGCCGGCGAGGGTCGTCCGCGAAGCGGATCGTGACGACCGAGCCGACGCGGTCGAACCGCCCGGACGGGAACGGCATGTCGCCGGCGTCGCCTTCGACCGGATCGACGCCGACGGCGGCTGCGTCGGTCCGACGGCGCGCGGCGGCGATCGTCTTCGACGAAGCGTCGAGCGCGGTCGCTTCGGCGCCGCCCTGACCCAGCCGCGTCGCCGGCGCCCCCCGTCGCCGCAGCCGACGTCGAGGATGCGCAAGCCGCGCGCCGGTCCGATCCGGCTCGGCGGCAAGCGCTTCCCGAGCGCGTCGATGACCCGGCCCGGCGTGCTGCGGCGCCGCTCGGCGTAGGTCGCCGGCAGGGCGTCGAGCGCCGGGTCGCGATCCTTCCGGTCCGACACGGGCCCCCGCGTCTCGGTCGCGGCGTCGGCGCAGGGCCGGACCGTGCGGGCCTCCGCCCGTCAGAACACCAGCACCCTGTCGGCGGCGAGCGTCGCCTCGGCGAGTTCGTCCATGCTGGAGCGGGTCGGCCCCTCCATCATGTCGCCCTCGGCGAGGCCGCGCGCATCCATGCAGGCGCCGCACATCAGCACGCGGCCGTGTGCGGCGAGGACGCGGTGGATCATGTGCTCCAGGTTGTAATGGCCTTCGGGCGTCTTCTGCCCGGCCTTGGCGCAGAGCACCGCGTCGGCCATCAGGAAGACGGCGATCTCGGCCTCGGGGTCGGTCCTGGCCAGCGCGTGGGCCGTGCGCAGCCCGTTGAAGCTGCGCTCGGTGCCGTAGGGCGGGTCGTTCAGCAGGATCAGGTGTCTCATGTCGGGTCTCCCGTCGTGACCGGGTTCAGGCGGGGGTGGGTCTCCTCGGCCAGCCAGAACAGCAGGCCGCCCGAGACGAACATCGAGATCGCCACGAACCAGAAGGCGGCCTCGGCCGCGCCCGTCAGGCTCGCGGCGAGACCGAGGCCGAAGGCGCCGATCGCGTAGCCGAGGTCGCGCCAGAAGCGGTATATGCCGATGGCCGAGCCGCGCCAGGCGGGCGGCGTGATGTCCGCGACCGCCGCGGAGAGGTTCGGGTAGAGCAGCGCCATGCCGAACCCCGCCACGCCCGCCGAGACGGACCACCAGAGCGCGCCCGCGCCCAGCACCACCATGGCCACGCCCGCGCCGCAGATCCACATGCCGAGAACGTTCGGCCAGAACCGGCCGACATGGTCCGAGAGCCGCCCCGTGAAGAGCTGCGAGCCCCCCCAGACGAAGCCGTAGACGCCGACGATCCAGCCGACCTCGGTCAGGCTGGCGCCCTGGCCCACGAGGAAGACGGGGAACAGCGCCCAGACCAGCGCATCGACGAACTTCTCGACGAGCCCGGCCTGGGAGATCGCGAAGAGGCGGCGGTCGCGCCAGCTCATCAGCGCGAAGACCTCGCGCGTGGTGGGATGCTCGGAGACGCCCTCGGGGTAGCGCGGCAGGGATTTCGGCGGCGCGGCCTTGTGCGCGGCGGTCTCCGCCTCGGCCCAGGGAAGCGTGTCCTTGACCCAGACGACGGTGAGGACCAGCGCCAACAGGACCACGGCCATGCCGAACGCCAGCAGGCCGGTCCGCGCGCCGAGCCACTCGGCGGCATAGGCGGTCAGGATGCCGGCGATGGCGACGCCGACATAGCCGGAGAACTCGTTCAGCCCCATGGTGAGGCCGCGTTCCTCGGCCTTCGTGATGTCGAGCTTGGCGGTCTGGGTCATCGACCAGCAGAGGCCCTGGTTGACGCCGAGCAGCACCGTCGCCGCGACGATCCAGTTCCAGTCGGGCGCCGCCCAGATCATCGCCGGGATCGGCAGCGCCGCGACCCAGCCCCAGAACAGCACGCGCTTGCGTCCGATGCGCTCGGACCAGCGCCCGGCGACGAAGTTCATCACCGCCTTCACCGCGCCGAACGCCACCACGAAGGAGGCCAGCAGCAGGAAGGAGCCGCGCTCCAGCCCGAACTCGCCCTCGGCCAGCGCCGGGACGACCGTGCGGGTCATGCCGATGGCGAAGCCGACCAGCATGACCTGGATGAGCTGGTGCGAGACCTGGACGAGGTTCTCGCGGATGCCGTGCTCGAGATCGCTCGCGGTCATTCGGCGGGCTCCTTGTCGGTGATGCGCGAATCGAGCGCATGGCCGCTTGCGGGGCCGCGGACGGGCTGGGTCAGCATCCGGTCGAGCCAGAGATCGCGGCGCGTTCGGAACTGCTCGATCCCGATCTCCATCCCTTCGTGCCCCCTGGCGGGCTGGGCGATGTAGGTGCCCAGAAGCCGGTCCCACCACGGCAGGTTGAAGCCGTAGTTCGAGTTGGTCTCGCGGGGGTCGACGGAATGGTGGACGCGGTGCATGTCCGGCGTCACCACGAAGAGGCGCAGCACGCGGTCGACGGGGCGCGGCAGGTCGATGTTGGCGTGGTTGAAGAGCGCGGTGGCGTTCAGGATCACCTCGAACAGCAGCACCGCGACGGCGGGCGGACCGAGCGCCGCGACCACAGCCAGCTTGATCCCCATCGAGATCACGATTTCCACCGGGTGAAAGCGCAAGCCGGTCGTGGCGTCGAAGTCGAGATCGGCGTGGTGCATCCGGTGCAGGCGCCAGAGGCCCGGCACCGCGTGGAACATGACATGCTGGAGGTAGATCGCGAGATCCAGCAGCAGCATCGAGACCACGACCGCGACCCAGAACGGCGCATCGATGTTGTTGAACAGGCCCCAGCCGCGATCCTCGGCCATGACCGCGAGGCCGACCGCGATGATCGGGAACGAAAGCCGCAGGATGACCGTGTCGACCACGACGAGCGCGAGATTGTTGGTCCAGCGGATCACCCGAGGGATTTCCCGCCGACGCCGGGGCGCCGCCACCTCCCACAGCGCCATCGCCACCAGAACACCCAGAAAGGCGGCAAGGCGGATGGTCGGTTCGGCGGCAAGGATGGTCTCGGACATGGGGGCCGGCCTCCGGACTTGCGGGTCGCGATGCGTCCGCTATCATTCAAGCTGACGCTTGAGTGATCTATCGTCCGGAGGCGCCCTATGTCAATCAGCCCGAAGTCGGCCCTGCTGGAGGAATACGTCCTCGTCGCGCGCGCCTTGTCCGCGCCGGCGCGGCTTTCGATCCTCGAGCAACTGGCGCAGGGGGAGCGCGGGGTGGAGCCGCTGGCGGAGAAGACCGGCCTCACCCTCGCGAACTGTTCGCAGCATCTCCAGCAGCTGCGCCGGGCGGGCCTCGTCACCAGCCGGCGCGACGGCAAGGCCGTGATCTACCGGCTCACCGACGCCAAGACGCTGGAGCTGATGGACCTCCTGCGCATCGTCGCCGAGCGCAACCTCGCGCAGGTGGAGCGCATCCTGCGCGGCCTCTCGGACGGCGAGGCGAGCCCCGAGCCGGTCAGCCGCGCCGATCTGGCGGCCCGGCTCGCCGAAGGCTCGGTCACGGTGCTCGACGTCCGGCCCGCCGACGAATACGCCGCGGGCCATATTCCGGGCGCCCTGAACGCGACCCTGGCGGAGCTGGAGCGGGTCCTCCCCGCCTTCGCGCCAGACGCCGAGATCGTCGCCTATTGCCGCGGCCCCTACTGCGTCTACGCCCATCAGGCCGTCGCCGCGCTTCGCAGGCACGGGTTGAACGCGCGGCGGCTCGAGGGCGGTCTGCCGGAATGGCGCGAGGATGGCCGGCCGGTGCTCGTCGAAACGGGCTGAGCGTGCCCGTGCTCCGGCGAGCGTGGCGCCGGCGCGCGAACCGGCTCGCGGCGGCGTCCTCGTCGGCGGCGACAAGATCCATGCCAGCGGCGTCCGCGCGGCGCTTGACGGGGAACCTCGGCACGTCCGCCATAAAGGCGCCGCGACGGCGCCGAGGATCGGCACAGGCCGCAGCCGAGGCGTCGCGGCGGGCGTCTCCCTTGCCGGCGACGGGTCCCGCGTGCGCGGGCCGCCTCGCGCCTGCGTCGTCCGCCATGCGCCGTCGGCGCCACGGCCGTCCTCCGGCGGGCGGACGGTCGGCGTGCCAGCGCGAACCGCTCAGGCCCAAGGCGCCTCGCGCGCGGCGGGACCCGAAACGAAAGTCTCGCTTTCCCGACGTCCGCGCGGATGCGACGGTATGACCAAGGTGAAGCCCGACCGGCTTCGCCCGGACCCGACCGGAAGGACGCTGATCTTGTTCGACGCCGGGATCTTCTCTCGCACGGCCTCGCGGTTCGCCTCGAAGCGGGCCGCCTTCGCCCCGGACGCGATGGAGGCGCTGGCCGCCGACATCCTTCGCCGCCTTGCCGAAGCCAATCCGCGCGAGCCGGCCTTCGACGACGTCGACGCGGAAAGCGTGGACGCCTTCTGCGACGCGCTGATCGAGCCCGAGCCGGCCGCAGCCCTGCGCTTCATCGAGGATCGCCGCGCCGAGGGCCTGACCCGGCAGGGCGTCCATCTCGGCTACGTCGCCGAGGCGGCGCGCCGCCTCGGCGAAGGGTGGGACGCGGACCGGCTGTCGCTGGCCGACGTGGCGATCAGTACCGGTCATCTCTACGCCGTGATGCGCGCGCTGCGGACCGACCCCCCGGTCGCGCCGGCAGCGGTCCACGAGCGCCGCCGCGGGCTTTTCGCGACGGTGCCCGGGGAGCGTCATGGGATCGGCGTGACCATGGCGGCGAACCTGTTCCGGGAGGCGGGCTGGGAGATCGACCTGCAGACGGGCTTGGACCACGACGCGCTCGTGGCTCACGTCGAACGGACGCAGCCGCCGGTGATCGGGCTGTCGCTCAGCACCGAGCGGCGCCTCGACGCCCTGGCCCGGCTCGTCGTGGCGCTGCGCTTCGTCACGCCTTTCGCGATCATCGGCGTCGCCCCGGCGTCGAGCGTCGACGCCCCGCGGCTGCACGAGGTGGCGGACATCGATCTCGTGCTGGACGACGTGTGCTCCGCCCGCCTCGAACTGGAGCGCCTGATCCGGGCTCGAAGCTGATCCGACGCGACGGGGAGAGAGCCGCGCAGGCTGTTCTCGAAGAGGGCGCTCGTCTTGCGGCGCCGGCGACGCGTCCGCGCCCGCGTCTCCGCGCCATCGGTGGGATCGGCGGGATCTGGCCCGCGCCCATCGGGGGGCCGGGGGCAGGCTTGGGGCATGGTCGGCTTCACCGCCACGACGGGCGCGGTTTCGGATGGCGGAGCTGGCCGGAGCACGGCCTCCGGGCCGGTGGTCGGCAGCCCGGCGGGGAATGCGCCGTGACGGTGTCGTGCCGCCGTCGTCAGCTCGCGACGAGGATCCTCGCCTCGGCGAGGCCGTAGACGGCCTCCCCGTTCGGCCGTCCGTCGCGGAGCCTGGCGTCGAAGCTCTCGCGACAGCCGTTCTGCCACGGGCTGCCGGGCTCGATGAAGGCGGTCTTCGCCCCGACGGCCGCGAACCGCTCCCGCACGGCGCCGGCCATGAACTCGGGGGCGGTCATCGGAACGGACATGGCCGGGCGCGCCGCCGAGGACCCATGCCAAAGCTCATCGATCATGACCCATGCGCCCATCCGCCGCGCCAAGGTCACCGACGCGGCGGCCCATGACGGAGCGCGGCTGCGCGAGGAGGGCCTGATCGATCCGAACGACACCGCCTCCGACGTCCGGGCCGACGGCGCCTGTCGCTCCGCGGAGGACGAGCGGTTCCTCGCGAGGATCGCAAGGTCAGCCGCATCCCTCGGCGCAAGCCGAAGGGGCGGCCGATGCCGAAGCGCACCGCCCCGGCGAACGCCGCCAAGTCGGCGGTGCGCGCCTTGGTCGAGCATCCCTTCGCCCGTCGGAAGGGACCGATGGGCCCGGTGATCCGCACCATCGGCATCGCCCGGGCCAAGGCGACCGTCACGCTTGCCGACATGGCCTGCGACATGAAGCGATGGTGCTGGCTCGACAGGCGGGGTATGCCCGCCTGACGCGGAAAGCGCGCCGAAGATCCGCGGGAACCCCCTGAAGTCGACGCACATGGCGCATCCGAGTGACGTGCGGCCTTGTGTGGGCGCCCCTTCGGATCCAAGCGGTTTCCTGGGTCACGGCTGGGGCATGTTGTAAGGTGCGGCCGTGTGTCCGGTCTCGAAGATGCGGCCGTTCACCGCCGCGGATCGCCACCAAGCCGAGATGGACGCGGCTGCCTCGGCGGCGTACACACTCGAACGAAAACGCCTGCGGGAAAGCCGGCGCGGCTCAGGGGGTCAGGATCGGGTGCCGATTGACATCCGAACCGGACCGCCGAAGCTGGAATCTTGGGTATCCTGACCCGGCCGGCGACGAAGCGCAGCATGAGGAAGGCGGGCAAGGTCCCGGATGCTCGGAAGGCGTGCATTTTCAAGCAGGCCGAGGAGGACGTCCCGATCGGCGACGTCTGCCGGAAGGCCGGGATCAGCCAGGCGACGTTTTCTGCGACGGGCGGAAGACCGGCGCGCGGCTGCTGCCGAGCGAGATGCGACGGCTGAAGGCATTCGAGGACGAGAACGCGCGACCGAAGAAGTTCGTGGCGGAGCGTCGCCTCGACAAGGAGACAGTGCAGTATGGCGTGCGCCGAAATCCGTGAAGCCGGCTGAAATTTGAACAAGACATGATTCAGCAATCCAGATCCCTCAAAATGGGAAACAGCATTGCCACGCTCTATGAAAGCGCACCTTGTCTTGTCCTGGACTCAACCGTGATCGATGCGAGCCATCGATTCATCGGCGCCGTGATGACTGTTCGCGCTCAGCCAGCCGACTCCGACCTGTGGGCACGTGTCACCCGCCTCGCAACATCCCTGGCGGAAGCGGGGCTCGGCGTCACCGTAGTTGACGACGGCTCGGAACTCCGCCCGCCGCGGGATATGATCGAGCACCTGCGCAGGCTTGGGGGCAGCTACCTGAGGCTCGACACCGGCCACCGGCTTCCGTCGGCCGCCCGCCCCCGGAACGCCGGCGCCGTGTTCTCGAATTTCGACTACGTCTTGATGCTCGATCCGGCTCTCTCGGTGGATCCCGGCTTCGCCGATCGACTCCGCGCCGAGCTGCGCTCGCCAGCCTTCCACGGCAACGGCCACGCCTTCGCGATGATGCCCCAGGTCGCTCTCACGCCTCGCGGCCAGGCGTATCTCGCTCGCACGGGTCCTGAAGATCGCGCCGCGTTCGTCCGCGACGCCGTCAGCCGAATGGACCCGGCTCTCCTCGTCGAATTCTCGGTCGTCTCGTCGGCATGCGCTTATCACCGCCACACCTATCTCGCACGTGGCGGCTGCGACGAGCGCTTCGAGGGCTCGGGTCACGAAACCCTCGAGCTGAACTGCCGGATGATCCAACACGGCTGTCGCTTCCCGATCCCCGAAGACTGGCCGAACGACGACGGCGGCTTCGACACCACCGAGTATCGTGGGTGGCGATCCGCTTACCGCCTCGCCGGTGACCGCTCTTGGGCGGCCGGCCTCTTCGTGATCCGACAAGGGCCTCTCTCGCCCCTCGCCGACGACACGCACAGCGCCGACCAAGCCCGCTTTCGCGATTCCCTCGCCACGCCTCCGCACCGGCGCCGGGAACCGGACGCCCTGCCTGACGCCCATGCCGGCCGCACGCTCCTCGTCCGCACAAACCGTTTCACCCTGAACCGAGAGATACGTCCCCTCTACGGCGCCTTGACGACTGTCGATCCGAACCATCTGCCGGAGGATCTTGATCTAAGAGACTTCATTGCCGCCGAATCCATCGACCGCATCGTCTTCCACAATCCCTACTGCGACGTTCCCACCCGTCGTCTCTACGACCATGCACGTGCCGCCGGACTCCCTTTCCTCGTCGCCGAGCGGGGCGGCCTCAACGACTCGCTCTTCTACGACGCCAACGGCTTCCTCGCCGACAGCGACAGCTATGCCCGACCCAACTGGGACCGCGAACCCTCCGCCGAGGAAGCCGAAGTCACCCGCATCCGCATCGCCGAACACAGGCGCAGCCGCCGTTCCCTTGAAGCGCAAAACCCTCGCCTGCCCCTTGACGACATTCGGCGCGAACTGAACATCCGAGCCGGCGAGCGGATTCTCTTCGCCCCCCTGCAAAGGCCTTCCGACACCGCCACGAGGTTCTTCGCCCGGGGCTCCATCACCTACGAGCGGCACCTCGAGATCCTCGCCGAACTCTCCGCCGGATTACCGCTCGGTTGGCGACTGCTCTGCAAGCGCCACCCGCTCGAGGACAAGACGGATCCCGCCATCGGCCCTGAAGTCGACCATTTCCATGTCAGCGACCTTCTCGAACTCAGCGACGCCGTTCTGACCTTCAACTCCGGCGTCGGCCTTCAGGCGCTGCTTCATGAGACGCCGGTTCTCGTCACCGGACGAGCCTATTATTCCATCGAGGGCGTCACTCATGCCGTCGCTTCGGCGGACGACGTAATTCTCGCTCTCGAAGCCGGCCTTCCCTTCGACACGCGTCTCGCCTTCCGTTTTCTCAACTACCTGATCAACCGACTCTATTCCTTCGGAGACTTCCGGACCAAGGAGGTGCGGATGCCCGAAGGCCATCGCATGACGGTGACCCGCAACATCCGCTTCCGCGAACTGCGGGCATTCGGCCGAAGCTTCCGTTACCGCACCGACCCGGAAGCGCCTGAAATCGGCCGCGATTCGCCCCTGTTCGACCGGTTCCGCCGACCTTGCGACCGCGAAGCAGCGTCGCCGTCCTTCGCCGATCTCGACGCGGCCGCGATCGCCGACGTGTTCTCCCGCGATCTGACCGGCGCCATCCTCGCGCGCGCCCCCCGCACCGAAGCCGAAGCGACGCCGAAGCGGTTTCACTTCGAGGACGAGCCGCGGCCTCTCGAGATCGCCCGCGGTCTCAAGGTCAACTACAAGCCGCAGGCCGGCGCACGGCTCAGAGGCCAAGTTCTCCACACTCCCGGTCTCGGTCGTCGGTTCGGCCGACTGTCCCTCTTCTCCGAGGACACCGCCGCCTGGCTGCTCGTGCAGGTCGAACTCGACCGGGCGATCCTCGAGCGTCACCATCGGATCGACGCGATTCTCCTGTGCCGCAGCCAGCGTCCCGGTCGGATCTTCACGGCGCTCCACGTCTCGTACCCCGCCGACCGCGACAGCTTCCACGGACGGTCGTCTTCCCCCGTGGACGTCTCGGAACACCCGATCCGATCGACGTTCGCGCTGTCCGGGGAGTTCTGGAAAAGCGTCACCGAACGCTCGACGATCTCCTTCGCCATCGGCGCGAAGGAGGTGCTGGATGGGTTCACCGTCACCGATCTGATCGTTCTGGGGCGCTGAGCAGGGCCGACAGCGCGTAAGCGTCGTTCCGTTCTCACGGGCCACGCGCCGGGCGGACCCACGGCATGAGCCGGACTCCCGCAAGAAGCCGGACACCCGCAAGAGCCTACCTGATCCGGCCGTGCTGTGTTTCACTCGTCCGAGGCGGAGCGCGGGTAACCCTCCGCCGAGAGCCGTCTTCCGGATGTGTTCGTCGGGATCGTACCTGACCTTATGGGCGCGGATACGGACATTTCGGTTTCGCGGCTCTAGGTGGTCGAGGTCGGTCGTCGTCGTCGCTGGACCGATGCGGAGAAGCTGCGGATCGTTGCGGAGAGCATGGCCGGTCGGCGGCAGGTGTCGGCGACGG
>JAWLFJ010000081.1:0-17988 GCA_041685625.1 Paracoccaceae bacterium
CCGGCCATCGACAGGACCGGCGCGGCGCCCGCAGGACGGGGGCCGCGCCGCCCATCCGGGCGCCCGTTCGGGGCCCGTCGGAGGAGCGTCCCATGGACTTCTTCATCAGCGCCGCCCACGCGGCGACGGGCGGAGAGGAGAGCGGCGCCACCGGCCTGCCGCAGCTCGATTTCGCGACCTACCCGTCGCAGGTCTTCTGGCTGATCGTCACGCTGGTCGCGCTCTACCTGATCTTCGCGCGGAACGCGCTGCCCCGCATCGGCGAGATGATCGAGGAGCGCCACGACACGATCGAGGACGACCTCGACCGTGCGGCCGACTACAAGCGCCGCGCGGAGGACGCCGAGGCCGCCTACGAGCGCGCCAAGGCCGAGGCGCGGGCCGAGGCCCAGCGCATCGCCGAGAAGACGCGTCGGGAGATCGAGGCGGAGACCGAGAAGGCGATCGCCAAGGCCGACGCCGAGATCGCGGCGCGCGCCGAGGAGAGCGAGAAGCGCATCGGCGAGATCCGCGCCGAGGCGCGCGAGGCGGTCGGAGAAGTCGCGCGCGAGACCGCGCAGGCCCTCGTCGAGGCGGTGGCCCCGGACGCGGCGGACGCGGATGCGGTGGTCTCTGCCGTTCGGCGTCGCATGGAGGGCTGAGCGATGATCCTCGAGAATTCCAACTTCGTCGTCGGCGTCGCCTTCGTCGCCTTCCTCGCGCTGCTCTGGCGGTTCGACGTGCAGGGCCTGGTGATCCGCGCGCTCGATGCGCGGGCCGACAGGATCCGGCTCGAGCTGGAGGAGGCCAAGCGGCTGCGCGAGGAGGCGCAGAACCTCTATGCCTCCTACGAACGCAAGCAGCAGGAGGTCGAGGGCGAGGTGCAGGACATCATCGCCCACGCCCGGCGCGAGGCCGAGGAGGTGGGGGAGCAGGCGCGCCGCGACCTCGAGGTCACGGTGGCCCGCCGGATCCGCGCCGCCGAGGAGCAGATCTCGCAGGCCGAATCCGATGCGGTCCGCGAAGTGCGCAACGAGGCGATCCGGGTGGCGGTGGACGCCGCCGGCGACGCCATCGCGCAAGGGCTCTCGAAGGCGGGCAAGGACCGGCTGATCGACGAGGGCATCAGGACGGCGGCCGACCGGCTGCACTGACCGCTTCGTCGGGAACGCAGGGATCGGGCGGGGGCCGGGGACGGCCGCCGCCCGATCCGCGTTTCGGGACGGCGCCGGAAGCCGACGACGGGGGGCGGAAGCCGGCTTCGGGAGCGGCGCCGGCCGTCAGGCGGCCTCGGAGGAGGCCGGGATGGCGAGCACGGGGCGGGTGGCCCGGGCCAGCACCTGCTCGGTCGTGCTGCCGAACAGCACGTCGAGCAGGCCGCGACGGCCTTCGGAGGCGAGCAGGATCAGATCGGCGTCGATCTCCTCCGCCCGGGCCGCGATGACGTCGGCGGGCTCGCCCGGCATGCTGCGCCGGGTGAGGCGCGCGGCGGGCAGAAGGGCGCCGGCAATCTCCGGCGCGTCGGCCGGGTCGCCCGCATGCAGAAGCTCCACCTCCACCGGCGCGACGCCCGCGGGCGCGCCGAGATGGGCCAGCCGCCGCGCCTCGCTCAGCGCCGGGCGCGGATCGGGACGCCGGTCCACCGCGGCGAGGACGCGGGCGATCTGCACGGCGCCGGTCGCCGGGTCGACGAAGCCGCGGGCTCCCTCCGGCACCACCAGAACCGGGGCCGCCGCGCGTCTGGCCGTCCCGGCCGAGACCGAGCCGCGGCCCCAGCCCTGCGTCGCGCGACGGGCGAGGACCACGACCTCGGGGTCGAGATCCTGCGCCGTCTCGAGGATGCCGGAGACCGGATGGCGCGTGCGCACCGAGCGCTTGGAGACGCCGATGCCCCAAGCCTGGCGGAAGCCGGCCGCGCCCTCTCCCGGCCGGCGACCCCAGCGGGCCAGCGTCTCGCGCACATGCGGAAAGGAGTCCCACGGCACGTCGGACCCCGATTCGGGTCCGGCATGCAGCAGCGTCAGGTCCGCACCGTGCGAGAGGGCGAGGGCGAGGGCGTGCTCGAAGGCGGCCTCCGCCGCCTCCGAGAAGTCCGTGCCGAGGAGGATGTCGCGCATGGCCGCCTCATCGCGCCTGGGCGTGGTATTCGGGGTTCGGGCGCATGTCGACGGCGCTCGCCATGCGGTTGGTCATGTTGAAGAAGCTCGCGACCGAGGCGATGTCCCAGATGTCCCGGTCGACGAAGCCGTGGCGGCGGAGCGCTTCGCGGTCCGCCTCCTCGATGCGGTGCGACGCCTCGGTCATCTTCACCGCGAAGTCGAGCATCGCCTTCTGGCGCGGGGTCAGCGGGGCGACGCGGTAGTTCATCGCGATCGCCTCGCCGAGGGCCGGGTCGCCGGAAAGCTGGCGCACCGCGGCGCCGTGGGCGACGAGGCAGTAGAAGCACTTGTTCACGCTGGAGACGGCGACGGCGATCATCTCCCGCTCCAGCTTGGAGAGGGCGCTCTCGGCCAGCATCAGGTCGTTGTACATGTCGGAGAAGGCGCGCAGCTTCTCCGGCGCGAAGGCGTAGGCGGCGAGGACGTTCGGCACCATGCCGAGCTTCTCCTCGCAGATGCGGAAGTACTTGGCGACGTCGTCGGGCAGCGGCTCGATCGGCGGCAGGTCCAGCGCGGTGGGTCGGTCGGTCATTTCGGTCTCCTCCCTCAGGGTCGGTCCGGCGCGCGGCGGTAGCGGTAGCCGCCGACCATGGTCATGCCGGCGTTCTCGTAGAGCGTGCGGGCCGGCGCATTGACCTCGGTCACGGCGAGGGCGAGGACGCGCGCGCCGTGGCGGAGCGCGAAGCGCGCGGCGCCGGCGAGGACGGCGCGGCCGCCGCCGCGGCGGCGATGCTGGGGCCGGATCTCGACGGCGTGAAGCATGGCGACCTCGCGGTCGACGGCGACGAAGCCGAGGCCGGCGACGGCCATGTCGGTGCGGGCCATGATCACGGTCTTGGGCTCGGCGGCGCGGTCCATCACGGCGCGGCGGGCGGGGCCGACGCCGCCGGCGTCCCAGACCTCCTCGAGGAGGACCAGGCGGGCCTCGACCTCGGCCCAGCGCACGCCCTTCGCCATCGGCAGCGCGGCGAGGGCGGCGGCGTCGCCGGCGTAGAGGACGGTGGGGTCGACCACGCTCCAGCCCGCGGCGGCGAGGGCGGCGTCGAGCGTCGCGTCGGAGGCGGGGACCATCGCCAGCGGCTCGCGGCCGAGGCGGCGCATGGCCTCGGCGAGCGGGGCGGGATCGGTCGCGCCGAGCGGGAGGGCGGCCGAGACGCGCTTGCCGCCGCCGGCGCCGTCGCGGATGCGCCAGCCGGGCGCGGCCGCGTCGTCCTCGGCCGCCGGGGGCCAGGTGCGGACGAGGGCCTCGAGCAGCCGCGCCTCGTCGATCCTCTCGAGCGTCCCGGTCGTCATCCCGTCCCCTCCAGCTTCGGCGCGACCTCTCCCGCGGCGCCCCGGCCGGCGCGGCGCCCTCGCGCCGTCCGCCGCTCAGCGCCGCTCCTTCAGCAGCCGCGCCTTCTCCCGCGCCCAGTCGCGCTTCTTCGCCGTCTCGCGCTTGTCGGTCAGCCGCTTGCCCTTGGCGATGCCGAGCTTGAGCTTCGCCACGCCCTTCTCGTTGAAGTAGAGGCTGAGCGGCACCAGCGTCATGCCCTGCCGGCCGATCCCCTGCCAGAGCCGGGCGACCTGCTTGCGGTGGGCGAGCAGCTTGCGGCGCCGCCTCTCGTCATGCCCGAAGGTCCTGGCCTGCGCGTAGTGCGGGATGTGGGCGTTGATCAGCCAGAGCTCGCCGCCCTCGACCGTCGCGTAGCTCTCGGCGATGTTGGCCTTGCCGTTGCGCAGGCTCTTCACCTCGGAGCCCTCGAGCACCAGGCCGACCTCGATGTCGTCCTCGATGGCGTAGTCGTGCCGGGCGCGGCGGTTCTCGGCCACCACCTTGGTCTTGGGAGCGTCCTTGCCGGCCATCAGCGGCGCCGTCCGTCGCGAACGGGCGCGTCCCCGCCGACGCGGCGCGCGCGGTCCGCCCGGCCGGCGCGGACGCGGTCGTGGACGAGAGGGATGCGCGGCCCGGTCATGGCCCTCAGTTCAGGAGCCCGGCATGGACCATCGCGTCCCGGACCGCGGCGCGGGTCTCCTCGGCCACGGTGACGAGGGGCTGGCGCACCTCGTCCGAGCAGCGGCCGAGCAGGGAGAGGGCGTATTTCACCGGGGCCGGATTCGGCTCCACGAACAGCGCCTTCTGCAGCGGGAACAGCCGGTCCTGATATTCGAGCGCCTTGGCGAAGTCGCCGGCGAGCATCGCCTCCTGGAACTCCGAGCAGAGCTTCGGCGCGACGTTGGAGGCGACCGAGATGATGCCGCGCCCGCCATGGGCGTTGAAGCCGATCGCGCGGTCGTCGTCGCCGCAGAGCTGGATGAAGTCCGGCCCGCAATGCCGGCGCGTCGCCGAGGGGCGCGTGGCGTCGCCGGTCGAATCCTTCACCGCCACGATGCGCGGCAGCTTCGCGAGCTCGGCCATCGTCTCGGGCTCCATGTCGATCACGGAGCGGCCGGGGATGTTGTAGATGACGATGGGCAGTTCGGAGGCGTCGTGCAGCGTCTTGTAGTGGGCGTAGAGCCCGCGCTGGTTCGGCTTGTTGTAGTAGGGCGTCACCACCAGCGCGGCGTCGGCCCCGACCCCTCCGGCGAAACGGATCAGGCCGACGGACTCCGCGGTGGCGTTGGAGCCGGCGCCGGCGATGACGGGCACCCGCTTCGCCGTCCGCTCCACGACCATGCGCACCACCTCGCGATGCTCGGCGTGGCTGAGGGTGGGGCTTTCGCCCGTGGTGCCGACGGCCACGATGCCATGGCTGCCTTCGGCGATCTGCCAGTCGACGAGCTTGACCAGCGCGTCCTCGTCCACCTTGCCGTCCTTGAACGGCGTGACGAGGGCGGTGATGGAGCCCTTGAGCGCATCAAGGATCTCGGCGGTCATGCTGGCCTCCTTCCGCACGCGGGCGCGCGACTCGGAACGGCGCCGCGGCGGCCTCTCCGCTCCGGCGTGGCGGCGAGTCCTATAAGCCGCGGCGGGCCGCGGCAAGCCGGCGGGTCACTCGGCCTCCACCTCGCCCATCACGGTGCCGAATCCGCCGCCGAAATAGGTCAGCGGCCGGCCCTGCCGGGCCTGCGCGCGCATCACGCGGCCGATGAAGAGTTCGTGGTCGCCGGCGGGGTAGACCGCTTCGTGCGCGCATTCGAAGACGGCGAGGGCGCCGTCGAGCACCGGCGCTCCGCCGAGGCCCGGATGCCAGGCGACGCCGGCGAAGCGATCCTCCGTCGACGAGGCGAACTGGCGCGCGAGGCCTTCCTGGTCCGCGGTCAGGATGTTCACCGCGTAGTGCGAGGCGCCGCGATAGGCGCCGAGGCGCTGGGAACTGCGCGCCAGCGACCAGAGGATCAGCGGCGGGTCGAGCGAGACCGAGTTGAAGGAGTTGGCCGTGAAGCCGAGGGCGCGTCCGTCCGGGCCGACGGTGGTGATGACCGTCACGCCGGTCGCGAAGCGGCCGAGGGCGCGGCGCAGCGCCGGCGGGTCCTTCGGGTCCAGAGGATCTCCGGCGCCCGTCGCGCGCGACGTCTCCGGAACGGGGGCGGCCATGGGCGGGATCCTTCGCTCGGGGGAGGGGACGGGCGCGCCGCCCTGTAGATAAGGCCGAAACGGCGCGGACAACCCCGCCCGACGCCGCGCGTCGCTTGCCCGAGGGTCGGCGAGGGGCCATCGTGGCCGCCGGCGAAGCGCGGTCATGGAAGGCCCGCGGCACGCGGCGCGGATGAGTGATGGATTCGGCTGCGACGTATGTTACCAAATGTCGCGCCGTCGTCCGCGATCGGTAACAAGACGGCGCCAAACAGGGAGACGCTCATGTTCCGCTTCAAGACCCTCGCCGCCGCCGCGGCGACGGCGCTCGCCGCCGCCTCCGCCTCCGCCCAGACGGCCGACCATACGATGCTGATCTCCTCCTGGACCGGACCGACCCACGGCATCAACGCGCAGATGTGGCCGAACTTCATCAAGATGATGGAGGACGCCACCGACGGCCGCGTCAGCGGAGAGGTCAAGCTCGGCCTCGCCCCGCCGCCGGCGCAGATGGACCTCGTGCTCGACGGTGCGGCGGACATGGCGATCATCTTCCACGGCTACCAGCCGGGCCGCTTCGCGACCTCGAAGCTGATCGAGCTGCCGGGCTACGAAGGCTCCGCCGCCGCGGCTTCGGCCGCCTACTGGAAGGTCTACGAGGAACACCTCGCGGCCGCGAACGAGCATCGCGGCGTCAAGGTGCTGGCGCTGCACACGCACGGGCCGGCGCAGCTGCACACGACGTCCAAGGTCACCGAGCTCGAGCAGGTGGCGGGCCTGAAGCTGCGCGTGCCGGGGGGCGTCGGCTCGCAGGTGGGCGAGGCGCTCGGCGCGGTCGGCATCCAGGTGCCGGCGCCGAAGGTCTACGAGACCATCGCCTCCAACGCCGCCGACGGCGTGGTGATCCCGATGGAGAGCCGCAAGGGCTTCAACCTCGTGGAGGTCGCGCCCCACGTCTACCGGATGCCGGGCGGGCTCTATCGCGGCTCCTTCGCGTTCATCATGAACCTCGACACCTGGGAGAGCCTGCCGGACGACGTCCGGACGGCGCTCGAGGAGAAGGTGTTCGGCGAGCCGGCCTCGCGCATGCTCGGCGGCGTCTGGGACGACATGGACGCGCAGGGCCTCGCCCTGACGCAGGCTACCGAGGGCAACGAGATCGTCGACGCCTCGCCCGAGGACGTGGCGGCCTACGAGCCGATCAAGGCCGCGATCATCGAGGGCGTGCTGGAGGAGATCGCCGCCGCCGGCGTCGACGCCGAGGCCGCCTACGACATGGTCACGTCGGAGATGGCCGGCGCCACTGACTGAGGCGCGCCGCGCGCCGGGCGGGCCCCTGGGCCGACGGGGGCCCGCCGCCCCTCCCTTTCCCCGTACCAGTCCAGCCTCCGGAGGCCCCGGGATGACTCTCGCCAAGGCACTGTCGCGCGTCTCGCGCGCGCTCGCCTTCGTGCCGGCGCTGGTGGCGTCGGTCTCGCTGTTCGCGTTGATGCTGATGACCTTCGCGGACGTGGCGTTGCGCTCGGCCGTCGATGCGCCGTTGCCTTGGGCGACGGAGATGACGCGGATCCTGATGGCGGTCTCGATCTTCTCGGCGATGCCGGCGCTCTCGGCCTCCGGCCGTCACATCGCGGTGGACCTGACGGACCCGCTGTTCGGCCCGTGGGCGACGCGGATCCGGGAACTGGCGGTGAACGTCGGCTGCGGCGCCGTGCTGCTGTGGCCGGCGGAGCGCGCCGTGGCGCTGGCGCGGCGGAGCCTCGGCTACGGCGACGTGACCGAGTATCTGCGCATCCCGCAATACTGGCCGGAGATGTTCATCGCGCTGGCCTGCTACGTCACCGGGGCCGCCCTGATCGCGCGCGGGTTCCTGGCGCTGCTGGCGCCGCGGGCGCTGAACGCGGCCGAGCCCGAGGGGGGGCTCGGATGACCGCGGCGCTCGTCGGCTTCGCCGTCGTCCTCGCCCTCGTCCTCGTCCGGGTGCCCATCGCCTTCGCGATGGGGATCGTCGGGACCTTCGGATATTTCGTGGAGACGGATCGCTGGAACGGGACGATCAGCATGGTCTCGCGCCTGATCCTAGACACGGCGCAGGACTACGGGCTTTCGGTGGTGCCGCTCTTCATCCTGATGGGCCTTTTCGTGAACAAGGGCGGTCTGAGCCGAGAGCTCTATCAGGTCAGCTACGCCTTTCTCGGGCATCTGAAGGGCGGGCTGGCGATGGCGACGATCCTCGCCTGCGGCCTGTTCTCGGCGATCTGCGGCTCCAGCCTCGCGACGGCGGCGACGATGTCGAAGGTCGCGATGCCGCAGATGCGGCGCTACGGCTACGACGACAGGCTCTCCACCGCCTCGATCGCGGCGGGGGGGACGCTGGGGATCCTGATCCCGCCCTCGGTGATCCTGGTGATCTACGGGCTGATGACGGAGACCTCGATCGGGGCGCTGTTCATCGCGGGGATCGTTCCGGGGCTGCTGGGGATCCTGTTCTATCTCGGGGCGGTGCGGTTCACGGTGGGGCGGAATCCGGCGTCGGGGCCGGCGGGCGAGCGCACGCCCTGGCGGTCTCGGGGCCGGGCGCTGGCCGCGGTGTGGGCGGTTCTGCTGCTCTTTTTCCTCGTCATCGGAGGGCTTTACGGCGCGCTCGACGTCTGGCCGCTGTATCTGACCTTCTCGCCGACCGAGGCCGCGGGGATGGGCGCGACGGGGGCGTTCCTGATCGCGCTTGCGCGCGGGACGCTCGACGTTCGCGGATTGTTCGAGGTGCTTCGGGACACCGCCGCGACCTCCGCGGGGCTGTTCGCGGTGCTCATCGGCGCCGCGGTGTTCTCCAACTTCGTCAACGTGGCGGGGCTGCCGGACGCGCTGCTGGCGCTGGTGCAGGCCTACGCGATCTCGCCCCATGCGGTGCTGCTGGGGATCCTGCTGGTCTATCTCGCGCTCGGCTGCGTGTTCGAGAGCCTCTCGATGCTGCTTCTGACGGTGCCGATCTTCTTTCCGCTGGTCACGAGCCTCGGATTCGATCCGGTCTGGTTCGGGATCGTGGTGGTGGTGGTGGTGGAGATCAGCCTGATCACGCCGCCGGTGGGGCTCAACGTCTTCATCCTGAAGGGGGTGGTCGGGGACGTCTCCACCGGGACGATCTTCCGAGGGGTGACGCCGTTCTGGGTCGCGGATATCCTTCGCCTCGCGATTCTCGTCCTGGTTCCGGGTCTGGTGATGTTCCTGCCGAACACGATGGGGCCGTGATGCGGCGGCTCCGAAGCCTTCGGCGCGCGGCGCTGGCCGCGGGCGGGCTCGTCGCCGCCTCGCTTCCGGCGGGCGCGGAGGGCTCCGGCTTCGCCGGTCTCGTCGCGATGGCGGCGGGGGAGCGGGCGGTGCTGGCGCAGGCGACGCCGCGCTCCGCGGCGCGGACCGAGGCGACGACGCCGGGCGAGCCGGTCTCCCGGGCCGAACTCGAATGCCTCGCCAAAGCCGTCTACTTCGAGGCGCGAGGCGAGCCGGAGGCCGGCAAGGTCGCGGTGGCCGAGGTGGTGCTGAACCGGGTCGCGCATCCGGACTATCCCGACAGCGTCTGCGACGTGGTCGAGGAGGCGAGCGGCGGCGGCTGCCAGTTCGCCTGGACCTGCGACGGTCTCCCGGACCGGCCGCGGAACGTCGGCCTCTTCGCCCGGCTGCGGGACCTTTCGGCCCGCGTCGCGGCGGGCGAGGCGGAGACGCAGACCGACGGCGCGACGCATTTCCACGCCGTCGCGGTCCGGCCGGGCTGGTCGAGCCGGCTGGAGCGGACCGCGACCATCGGCGCGCATCACTTCTACCGCCTGCCCTGAGCGCGCGCCGCCGGGGACTGGCGCCCGGCGCGGGCCTGCGGCAGGTTCCGCCGTGCGACAGGGCGGCCGGGAGCAGGGAGGCGACGGCGATGCGCGACTTCGAGGGACGCAAGGCGCTGGTGACGGGCGGGGGGACGGGCCTCGGCCGGTCGATGGCGGTGAAGCTGGCCGAGCGCGGCGCGGAGCTGATCGTCAACTACTCCCGCAGCGCCGCCGAGGCCGAGCAGACGGTGGAGCTGTGCCGGGCGGCGGGGGTCGAGGCGCGGGCGGTGCAGGCGGACGTCTCCACCGCGCAGGGCGCGGCGGTGCTGGCCGAGGCGGCGGGCGACCGGCTGGACGTGCTGATCGCCAACGCCGGCATCACCAAGCACGCGCGGGACCACTCCGACCTCGACGCGCTGACGGCGGACGACTTCCTCGGGATCTACGGCGTCAACGTGGTCGGGCCGTTCCTCTGCCTGCAGGCGCTGAAGCCGGCGCTGACCGCCACGCATGCGGCGACGGGCCGGCCGGCCGCGGTGCTGATGACGAGTTCCATCGCGGGCGTGACCGGGATCGGCTCCTCGGTCGCCTACGCCGCTTCGAAGGGGGCGCTGAACACCATGACGCTGAGCCTGGCGCGGGCGCTGGCGCCGGCGATCCGGGTCAACGCGGTGTGCCCCGGCTTCATCGGCACGCGCTGGTTCAAGGACCAGATGGACGAGGGGGCCTACGCCAGGACCGTGGCGCGGGTGGAGGAGACGACCCCGCTGCGGGCGGCCAGCGGGCCGGACGACATCGCGGATTCGGCGCTGTTCCTCGTCTCGGACCATGCCCGGCACGTCACCGGAGAGACGCTGCTGGTCGATGCCGGCGCGCATCTCGGCTACGCGCCGCTCTCCGCCCGCTGAGGACGGCCCCCCGCGCGGGGCGGGGGGCGCGCCTCGTTCAGGCGCCGCGGCGACGCCGGCGCAGCCCGACGAGGCCGAGCAGCGCCGGGGCGAGGAGGAGCCCGGCGGCCGGGAGCGGGACCGCCGCGTCGGCCACCGTGAGGCTCGACAGGGTCAGGTCGTAGGGCTCGATCAGGGTGGTGCTCCGGGGCATCGGTTCGCCGCCGCTTCCGCCGACGGAGAGCGTGTTCGGGGCGACGCCCGTGACGCCGAGGCTGGTGAAGAAGTTGAAGTCGAGGAAATTCGCCTGCCCGATCAGGTCGGCCGAAAGCTCGAGCGGTCCGCCGACGTCGAGGATGAAGGAATCGAGGTCGGCGAGCGTGTAGGTCCCGTCGGAGGGGCCTCCGCCTTGCAGGACGAACTCGAAGGCGGTGAGCGCGCTTCCCGGGGGGACGAAGCCCCCGGAGCCGAGCGCCAGGGTCTCGTCGCTGACGGTGAAGGTGACGACGGCGTAGACGTCCGGATCCGACAGCGAGAACGATTCGAGCCGGCAAAGCTCCGTCTCGGGGTCGCAGAGGGATTCGTCGGTCGTCTCGGAGAGGACGTATTCGCCCGTGAGGGTGACGAAACCGGCCTCGGCCGGGGCGGCGAACGCGGACGCGGCGACGATGAGGCCGGCGGCGGCAAGCGGACTGCGGAACACTGGGCAACTCCTTGCGGATCAAGCGACGCCTCCGCCATTAAGCTGAACTCGACATTAACTCAAGTGCCGGGGGCCGGGGCCGGGTGGTGTCGAAAGGCCGTTTCGCGCAGGCTCGGGGTCTTCGGCGCGACGATGCGGGGGAGACGCCATGACCGACACGACCGTCGACGCGGACGCCGCGCTGGCCGAGGGGTTCGACCTCGCGGCCCCGCCCGAGGGCTTCGCGGAGGATCCGTTCCCGGTCTACCGCGCGCTGCTGGCGCATGCGCCGGTGAAGCGGTTCGCGGACGGCTCGGTGATGCTGTCGCGGTGGGAGGACCTCGACCGCGTCTACCGCGACGCGCGGACCTTCTCCTCGGCCAAGTTCGAGGAGTTCCGGCCGAAATACGGGGCCGACTCGCCGCTCTACGCGCATCACACCACGAGCCTCGTGTTCAACGATCCGCCGCTGCACACGCGCGTGCGGAAGATCCTCGTCGGCGCGCTGACGCCGCGGGCGATCGCGGCGATGGAGCCGCAGCTGGCGGCGCTGGTGGACCGGCTGCTCGAGGAGATGCCCGAGCGGGCGGATCTGGTGGCCGACTACGCCTCGCGCATTCCGGTGGAGGTGATCGGCAACCTGTTCGACATTCCGCACGAGGAGCGGGGGCCGCTGAGGGACTGGTCGCTGGCGATCCTCGGCGCGCTCGAGCCGGTGCTGAGCCCGGAGGCGGAGGCGCGGGGCAACGCCGCGGTGGTCGCGTTCTCGGACCACCTGCGGGACCTCGTGGCGCGGCGGAGGCGGGCCCCGGGGGATCCGGCCACCGACGTGCTGACGCGGCTGGTGCAGGCGGAACCGGGGCTGAGCGGGCCGGAGCTGATCCAGAACTGCATCTTCATCCTCAACGCCGGGCACGAGACGACGACCAACCTCATCGCCAACGCGCTGCACGCGCTTTGCGAATGGCCGCGGGAGCGGGCGCGGCTGATCGCCGATCCCGAAGGGCTGGGCGAGAGCGCGGTGGACGAGTTCCTGCGCTTCCAGTCGCCGAACCAGCTGGGCAACCGGGCGGCGACGGAGGCGGTCGAGTTCCACGGCGAGACGCTGCCGGCGGGGACGCGGATCCACCTCTGCATCGGAGCGGCGAACCGCGATCCGCGGCGCTTCGAGGATCCGGACCGGCTGGATCTCTCGCGCCGGCCGAACAAGCATCTCGCCTTCGCCGGCGGGCCGCACACCTGCCTCGGCTTCACGCTGGCGCGGATGGAGGGGCGGGTGGCGATCACCCGGTTCCTGGTGCGCCGTCCGCGGTACGCGCTCGAGGGGCCGGCGCCGCGGACCGGGCGGGTGCGCTTCCGCGGCTTCGACCGGCTGCCGGCGCGTCTCGGCTGAGCGCAGCGGCGTCGTCGGGCGCCCCTCGGGCCGCGGAACGCGGACCGGCGCGCCGCGAGCGGGGGGCGTCAGCCTCCCCGAGCGGCGCGCACGCCCGCCGGGGTCAGGCCGAACGGGCCTTGCCGTGGCGATGGGACATGATGGCGTCGTAGGCGTCGTTGGCGGCGGCGAGGCGGCTGGTGGCGAGCCGCACGGCCTCCTCCGGCACGCCCCGGGCGATCATGCGGTCGGGATGCGTCTCGCGCACCGTCTCGCGCCAGACCGCGCGGATCTCCTCGTCCGGGGCGTCGGGGGCGACGCCGAGGACCGCGTAGGGATCGGGCTCGGCGTCGGGGACGTAGCGGGCGGTCAGGGAGCGCCAGCAGCGTTCCGAGAGCGCGAAGATCTCCCAGACGCGGCGCAGGTACCGCTCCTCCTCGGGGTGGAACACGCCGTCGGCGGCGGCGATGTGGAAGAGCCCCTCCAGCAGGTCCTCCAGCGGCGCCTTGCGCGCGCCGAACATGCGGGCGACCCGGACGGCGTAGCCTTCGAAGCCGGCGACGTCGGTGCGGGCGAGGTCGAAGACGTGGGCGGCGTTGCGCTCCTCCGCCGGGGGGATGTGGAACACGTCGCGGAAGGCGGCGACCTCGGCGCGCGAGACCCGGCCGTCCGCCTTCGCCATCTTCGCGCCGAGGGCGATGACGGCGATGGCGAAGCCGACGGTCATCTCGGGCGGCGTGCGCAGGCGGTCGAACACGAGGGCGAGGGAATCGCCTTCGCGCAGCGCCCGGAGGGCTTCGCCGATGCGGGTCCAGATCGACATGGGGGGCAGCCTAGCGCGCCTCGGCGCCGGCCGCGACCCGCCCGATATGCGGAGGGCTTCTCCACACCTGCGACGTGAGTGCGGCGGAGGTCCGGCCTTCGTGCCGACGCGGTCGGACGCGGACGTGCCATGGCGTGCGGCGCGGGCTTCCGGACGCCCCGAGCGCCGCTGCGCGGCGCCGGCCCGCCCTCCAGCCGCGCCATCGGGGCGGGGCGCTTCCGGCGGATCGTCGTCCGAGCCGTCGCGACGCCGGTTCACGGTCGGGGCCGGGGCGCCCGGGGCCGCCGGGGTACGGGGGAACCTTCGGTCGCCCGTTCGGCGGATCGGTGAGGACCGGGCGCCCCTCGGGCCGCGCACGCGGCCCGGCGCGCCGCGAGCGGGGGGTCCCTCCGGGGCCTCCCCGAGCGGCGCGCGCCCTTGGAGAAGGGCGGGCCGGTCAGAGCCCGCGGCGCATCAGCACGAGGTCGAGCCAGCGGCCGAACTTGCAGCCCGCCTCGGGGAGGCGGCCGACCTCGGTGAAGCCGAGGCGGGCGTGGAAGGCGACGGCGCGGGGGTTCTCGCCCGAGATCGCGGCGATCATCGAATGGCCGCCGCGGGCGCGGAGTTCGGCCGCCAGCGCCTCCATCAGCGCGCGGCCGACCCCGCGGCCGCGGGCGGCGGCGGCGACGTGCACCGTCGTCTCCCAGGTGAAGCGGTAGCCGGGGCCGGGGCGGAACGGGCCGGCGGCGGCGAAGCCCATCACCGCGCCCGGCCCCTCGGCCGCCACCAGGCGCGGGCCGTCGGCGCCGAGCCAGGCGATCAGGCCGGGCTCGTCCTTCTCCTCGGTGGTGAAGGTGGCGGCGGTGTTCCGGATCGCCGGGTTCCAGATGTCGCCGACGTCGCCGAGGTCCTCGACGCGCATCCGCCGGATCGCCACCATGGCGCGCGCCCTCCCCGGTTCCACTTCGCATCGACCTCCGGCGCGAGGGCGGGCCGGCCTCCGGCCGGACGTTGCCTCCGCGCGGCTCCCTCGTTACGCGGGAGCGGCTTCGGGCGAAAGGGAGGGCGGGCATGGGCGCGTGGGAGTTCTGGGTCGACCGCGGCGGCACCTTCACGGACGTGGTCGGGCGCGATCCGGACGGCGGGATCGAGACGCTCAAGCTGCTCTCCGAGAACCCCGAGCAATACCACGACGCCGCCCTCGCCGGCATCCGGCGGATGCTGGGGCTGGGCGACGACGAGGCGATCCCCGCCGAGCGCGTGAAGGCGCTGAAGATGGGCACCACGGTCGCCACCAACGCCCTGCTGGAGCGCAAGGGCGACCGGACGCTGCTGGTGATCACCCGCGGCCTCGGCGATCAGCTCCGCATCGCCTACCAGAACCGCCCGAACCTCTTCGACCGGCACATCGTGCTGCCGGAGATGCTCTACGAGCGGGTGCTGGAGGCCGACGAGCGGCTGCGCGCCGACGGCACGGTGGAGCGGCCGCTGGACGAGGCCGCCCTTCGCGAGGGGCTGGAGGCGGCGAAGGCGGACGGGATCGACGCGGTGGCGGTCGTCTTCGTGCACGGCTACCGGCATCAGGGCCACGAGAAGCGCGCGGGGGAGATCGCGCGGGAGATGGGGTTCGGGCAGGTCTCCGTCTCCCACGAGGTCTCGCCGCTGATGAAGATGGTGTCGCGCGGGGACACCACCGTCGTCGACGCCTATCTCTCGCCGATCCTGCGCCGCTACGTCGACCGGGTGGCGGCGGCGTTCTCGGGCGAGGACGTGGAGGCGGTCGCCGGCAAGCTGATGTTCATGCAGAGCAGCGGCGGGCTGACCGACGCGGCGCTGTTCCAGGGCAAGGACGCGATCCTCAGCGGCCCGGCCGGGGGCGTGGTGGGCGCGGTCAGGACCAGCGAGATCGCGGGCGAGGACCGGATCGTCGGCTTCGACATGGGCGGCACCTCCACCGACGTCTGCCACTATGCGGGCGAGTTCGAGCGGGTGCTGCACTCGGAGGTCGCCGGCGTGCGGCTCCGCGCGCCGATGATGAACATCCATACGGTGGCGGCGGGGGGCGGCTCGCTTCTGGTGTGGAAGGACGGGCGGCTGCAGGTTGGGCCGCGGAGCGCGGGCGCCGATCCGGGGCCGGCCTGCTACGGGCGGGGCGGGCCGCTCGCCGTGACCGACGCCAACGTGATGGTCGGCAAGCTGCGGCCGGAGTTCTTCCCGGCGATCTTCGGGCCGGACGCGGACCGGCCGCTCGACGCCGAGGCGACGCGGGCGAAGTTCGAGGCTCTGGCGGCGGAAATCGGTCGGCCGGTGGAGGAGGTCGCGGACGGGTTCCTGCGCATCGCCTGCGAGAACATGGCGAACGCGATCAAGACGATCAGCGTGCAGCGGGGCTACGAGGTCTCGAAATACTGCCTGACGGTGTTCGGGGGCGCGGGGGCGCAGCACGCCTGCCGGATCGCGGATCTGCTCGGCATGGAGCGGTGCCTGATCCATCCGCTGGCCTCCCTGCTGAGCGCCTACGGGATGGGGCTGGCGGACATCCGCGCCTCGCGACAGCTGGCGGTGGAGGCGCGGCTGACGCCGGAGAGCCGGCTGCAGGCGGCGGCGGATCTCGACCGCATGTCGGGCTTCGTCCATGACGAGGTGGAGGCGCAGGGGGTGCATCCCTCGGCGATCTCGCTGACGCCGCGGTTCCTGCTGAAGGTCGAGGGGACCGACACGGCGTTGGCGGTGCCCTTCGGGACCATGGCGGAGATGCGCCGGGCCTTCGCGGAGGCGCATCGGCTGCGCTTCGGCTTCGATCCGGGCGACAAGGCGCTGGTGATCGAGGCGGTGACCAACGAGGCGGTCGGCCGCGCGGCGGATCTCTCGGAGCCGGAGCACGCGGTGCGGGAGCGGCCGGAGGAGGACTACGAGACGGCGTTCGTGGGCGAGTTCTTCTCGGAGGGCGAATGGCGCGAGGCGCGCTTCGTGCGGCGCGAGGCGTTGCGGCCCGGGGACGTGCTGACCGGGCCGGCGGTGCTGGTGGAGGCGCACACCTCGGTCGTGATCGAGCCGGGCTGGCGGGCGGAGATCACGGGCCACGACCATGTTCGGCTGGTGCGGCACGAGGCGCGGGCCGAGGCCGAGGCGGTGGGCACGAAGAAGGCCGATCCGATCCTGCTGGAGGTGTTCAACAACCTCTTCATGTCGATCGCCGAGCAGATGGGCGCGGTGCTGGAGAACACCGCCGCCAGCGTCACCATCAAGGAGCGGCTGGACTTCTCCTGCGCCGTCTTCGACCGGGAGGGCGACCTGATCGCCAACGCGCCGCACATGCCGGTGCATCTCGGCTCCATGGCGGCCTCGGTGAAGGCGATCATGGCGCAGAACCCGGAGATGGCGCCGGGCGACGTCTTCGTGCTGAACGCGCCCTACAACGGCGGGACGCATCTGCCGGACATCACGGTGGTGACGCCGGTCTGGGACGAGGCGGGGGAGGAGATCCTGTTCTACGTCTCGGCCCGCGGGCACCACACGGACGTCGGCGGGCTGACGCCGGGCTCGATGCCGCCGGATTCGCGGCGGGTCGAGGAGGAGGGCGTCCTCATCGACAACTGGAAGCTGGTCGACGGCGGGCGCTTCCGGGAGGAGGCCACGCGCGAGCTGCTGGACTCGGGCGCCTGGCCGGTGCGGGCGGTGGAGACCAACCTCGCGGATCTGCGCGCGCAGGTGGCGAGCTGCGAGAAGGGGGCGCAGGAGCTCAGGAAGATGGTGGCGCAGTTCGGCCGCGAGGTGGTCGAGGCCTACATGCGCCACGTCCAGGACAACGCCGAGGAATGCGTGCGCGAGGCGATCACGCGGCTGACGGACGCGGATTACGTCTACGAGATGGATCCCGACTACGACGGGGCGCCGCGGGAGATCCGGGTCAGCGTGCGGGTGGATCGGGAGGCGCGGACGGCGCGGATCGACTTCACCGGAACGACCGGGCAGCTCGCCACCAACTACAACGCGCCGGAGCCGGTGACGCGGGCGGCGGTGCTCTACGTCTTCCGGTGCCTCGTGGACGACATGATCCCGATGAACGAGGGGGTGATGAAGCCGCTGGAGGTGGTGCTGCCGAAGGGGACGATGCTGTCGCCGGAATATCCCGCGGCGGTGATCGCGGGGAACGTGGAGACCTCGCAGGCGGTGACCTCGGCGCTGTTCCTCGCGCTGGGGGTGATGGCGGCGGCGCAGTCGACCATGAACAACACGACCTGGGGCGACGCGCGGTATCAGTACTACGAGACGATCTGCGGCGGGTCGGGGGCCGGGCGGCTGAACGACGGGACCGGGCATCCGGGAACCTCGGCGGTGCATACGCACATGACGAATTCGCGGCTGACCGATCCGGAGGTGCTGGAGTGGCGCTTTCCGGTGCTGCTGGAGGAGTTCTCGATCCGCCGGGGTTCGGGCGGCGAGGGCGAGTTCCGGGGCGGGGACGGGGTCCGCCGGCGGATCCGGTTCCTCGAGCCGATGACGGCGGCGATCCTCTCCGGCCATCGGGTCGTGCCGCCGCCGGGGCTGGAGGACGGCGGGCCGGGCGCGCTCGGCCGGACGCGGGTGGTGCGGGCGGACGGGACCGTGGAGGAGCTGCGCTCGGCCGATCGGACGGAGATGGGGGCCGGGGACGTGTTCTGGCTCGACTCGCCGTCCGGTGGCGGCTTCACGCCGGCTGGCTGACGGCCGCCCCGAGCGCCGCCTGCGGCGGCGCCGGCCCGCCCTCCAGCCATCGCCCGCGCTCCCCCGCCTCTCGGCGGCGGGGCTTTCGGCGGAGG
>JAWLFJ010000082.1:0-17882 GCA_041685625.1 Paracoccaceae bacterium
GCGACTCCGTTCCGTCGTGGAAATAGCCGCAGGAGTACTGCATGTCCGGATCGAGCCACATCCGGTAGAAGTCGTTGCCGAGGTCGTAGTGATGCGCCGCGTTGCGCCGCGCCCGCACCATCGGGTTGTGCTGCACGAAGCGCTTGCCGCGCCGCTCGATCGTGCGCATCAGGATCTGGCCCGCGCTCAGGTCGAAGGCCCGCTTGTTCACGAAGAAGAGCTCGAGCAGATCGTGGGCCGTCCCCCCCTCGGGGCCGTCCGTGACCTCCAGCGTGCCGTCCATGAAGGCTTCGGCGGCCTTCAGTTCCGGGTTGAGGGCGATCTTCCAGTCGAGGGCCGGGTCGGTGACCCGGATCGCCACTTCGGGGCCGGGCTCGACGCCGCCGCAGACGTGGCGGGTTCCGTCCGGGGTCTCCAGCTCGAGGCGTCCCTTGCGGATCGCCTTCTCGAGCAGCCGCGGCAGAATTCTCATGAGCGTCTCCCTTGTCGACCGGAAACCGCGGGCCAGCATATGACACGAAACCGTCACGCGGAAGCCATCGCCCGAATCAGGGTCGCCCACCCGACGTCTCCGACCCGACTCTCTCCATTCAACGTCCCCGATCGCAGGAGGCTCCCATGACCGGCGCAATCTTCGTCACCGGCGCATCCACGGGCATCGGCGCGGCCGCGGCCCGCGCCGCCGTCGCGGCGGGCTGGAACGTCGGCCTCTTCGCCCGCTCCGCCGACAAGCTGGAGGCGCTGGCGGCCGAACTCGGCGACGCCGCGCTGGCCCTGCCGGGCGACGTCGCCTCGGAGGAGGATCAGGCCGGCGCCGTGGCCGCCTGCGTCGAGAGGTTCGGCGGCCTCGACGCGGCCTTCGCCAACGCCGGCCTCGGCGCCACGGCGCCCGGCACCGAAGGCGGCGACCCGGCCAACTGGCGCGCCATGCTCGACGTCAACGTCTGGGGCGCGCTCCTGACCGCCAAGGCCGCCCTGCCGGAACTGCGGCGCAGCCGCGGGCACTTCCTCGTCACCGGCTCCAACGCCGGCCGGCGGCACATGAAGGGCTCGATCTACGGCGCGACGAAATGGTTCGTCCGCGGCTGGGCCGGCAACCTCGCGATCGAGATGGAGGAATGGGGCGGCCGCTGCACGGTGCTCTCGCCCGGCATGGTCGACACGCCCTTCTTCGACGACCCCAAGCCCCAGGGCCTGACCGCCGACGACGTCGCCGCCGCCGTCGTCTTCGCGCTGCAGCAGCCCCGGCGCGTCAACATCCGCGAGATCCACGTGACGCCCAACCCCGAAGGCGCCTGACGCCGAGGCCCGACGCCGGAAAACTCGTCGAGCCTCGGCGCCCGGCGAGCGCGACGGGTCGCGTCCACCGGGCCTGGGCGGGAGCCGCGGCGCGTGAAGGCGCCCCGGCCCGCAGGCCCCCGAGAACACCGACCCCGAGGCCGCCGCCCGGCCCGCCGCTCCGCCTTCCCACCGCGGAGCGCCGGACCGCGCGGCCCGCGTCTTGTCGCGCGTCAAGGTGAAGAAATTCTGAACGTCTGCGTCGGCTTCGGTTCAGTCGGCCCCGCGCGAGGCGACCGCCTCCGCCGGCGCCGTGCCGGAGATCTCCAGCACCAGCTTGCGCCGCACCGCCTCGGCGAAGGTGGCCGCCGAATCCGCCGTGATCACGAAACTCGCCGGCCCGCCGACGATCCGCTCCGCGAACGCCGCCTCGAGGTCGTAGGACGACGGACGGCCCGAGCAGCTTCGGCACAGCACCGCCAGCCCGTTGATCGTGATCCCGGCCGCCAGCACTTCGGCCCGCGCCGCCTCGATGCTCGGCCCGCCCCAGTTGTTCGCGCTGTCCGCCGAGAGGTCGATCACCCGCCGCAGGCCGGTCAGTTCGTTGCCCTCGATCAGCGCCTTCGCGAACAGCAGCGCCGCGCCGATGGCGTTGCGCCCGTAGGCCTCGCGCGGCGGCGCCAGCAGCGCCTCGGCGAAGCCCGCCGCCTCCTCCCGCGTCCCGATCACCCGCCACGGCACGACGACATGCTGGCTCGCCGCGTCGGCCCATTCGACATAGGTCACCGCCACCCGCCCCAGCAGGCCCGAGCCGATGGCCCGCAGCACCGAAGGATCGGTGATCGCCTCGGCGTAGCCCTCCCGCTGAAAGCGGATCTCCGCGGCGTCGATGGAGCCGGTGGCGTCCGCCAGCAGCACCAGCTCCAGATCGACCTCCGTCTCCGCCGCCGCGGGCGAGATCAGAAGCGCGAGCGCGAGCGCGAGACCCCGGATCATGCCGACCTCCGTTCCGACCCGCGCAAAGGATGGCGCCCCCGCCCGCCGCATCAACCGACGCTTTCGCGAGCCGCGCTTGACCCCTCCGCCGAAGCCGCCGACCTTCCCGCATCGCCGAGGGGGGAGCCGCCATGTCCGAGACCGTGATCGCCCGCCGCTTCCGCGGCCCCAACCACAGCGGCAACGGCGGCTACGTCGCCGGAGTCATCGCGGGGGCCGTCGGCCCCTCGGCCGTCGTCACCCTGCGCAAGCCGATCCCGCTCGAGACGCCCCTGACGCTCGAGCGGACGACGGACGGCGCGCGCCTGATGCAGGGCGCGCGCCTCCTCGGCGAAGCCGCGCCCGATCCCGGCCCGGACGACGCCCCCGGGCCGGTCCCGCTCGACCTCGCCCGCGCCGCCTCCGCCCGGCCCATCGTCGAGGACGCCGCCCACGCCGCCCCGCACTGCTGGGTCTGCGGTCCCCACGCCCCGCCCCACGCGCTGCACATCCGCACCGGCGCCACCGGCCTCGCGCCCGAGGCCGGCCCGCCCGCGGCCGCGATCTGGAACCCCCGGCCCGAGCACGCCGCCGCGGACGGCCTCGTCGACCCGGTGCATCTCTGGAGCGCGCTCGACTGCCCTTCCGGCGTCGCCGCGATGGACGCCGACACGGCGCCGGTCGCGGCGCAATACCTGCTGCTCGGCCGCATCAGCGCACGGATCGAACGTCGTCCGCCCCTCGGGGCGCCCCTCGTCGTCACCGCCCGCGCGGCGGGGCGCGACGGCCGCAAGCGCTTCGCCGAAAGCGCCGTCCACGACGCCGAGGGGAACCGCCTCGCCCTCGCCCGGGCGATCTGGTTCGAGATCGACCCCGCCCGATTCGAAGGCGTCGTCTGAAACGCGGCCCGAAACGCCAAGGGGCGCGGCCCCCCCGGCCGCGCCCCTCGCATCACCCGGCGGATCGCCCCGCGATCAGGGCTCGATCCACCCCTTCAGCTCGTTCAGCACGATCGCCTCGATCATCTCGACGTGATCCGGCTCCGCGTTGAGGCAGGGGATGTAGGTGAACTCCTCGCCCCCGGCCTCCTCGAAGGCCTCCTTGATCTCCTCGTTGATCTCCTCGAGCGTCTCGACGCAGTCGGAGGAGAAGGCCGGCGCCATCACCGCGATCCGCTTCTTGCCGGCCTCGGCCAGCCGCGCGACCTCCTCGACGGTGTAGGGCTGCAGCCACTCCTCCGGCCCGAAGCGGCTCTGGAAGGTCAGGACCAGCTCGTCCTCGGCGAAGCCCAGCCGCTCGCGCAGCAGGCGCGAGGTCTTGGCGCACTGGCAGTGATAGGGGTCGCCCTCCTTCACGAGATACCGCTTCGGCAGCCCGTGATAGCTCGTCACCAGCGCGTCGGGCCGATGGTCGAGCCCCGCATAGGCGGCCTCCACCGACTTCGCCAGCGCCTCGATGTACATCGGATGGTCGTAATAGGCCGGCACGGTGCGCACCGCCGGCTGCCAGGTCAGCTGCATCAGGGCGCGGAAGAACGCGTCGTTCGCCGTGCCCATCGTGGCGCCCGAATACTGCGGGTAGAGCGGGAAGAACAGGATGCGCTCGCAGCCCGCCTCCTGCATCGCCTTGACCCGGCTCTCGGTGGAGGGGTTGCCGTAGCGCATGCAGAAATCGACGAGCACGCGGTCCCCGAACAGCGCCGTCATCCGGTCGCTGAGCGCCTCTGTCTGGTCCCGCGTGATGGTCAGCAGCGGGCTCTCGTCCTTCTCCTCGTTCCAGATCCCCCGATAGGCCTCGCCCGAGGAGAACGGCCGCTTCGAGAGGATCACGAGCTGCAGCAGCGGCTGCCAGATCCAGGGCGAATAGTCGATCACCCGGCGGTCCGAGAGGAACTCGTTCAGATAGCGCCGCATCGACCAGTAGTCGGTCGCGTCGGGCGTGCCGAGATTGACCAGCATCACGCCGATCTTCGCCCGCGGCACCCCGGGGTGATCCGCCGGCGCATGCGCGAGCCGGCCTTCGCCGGGGGAATCCATCTCCACGGTGCGCTTCAGCATGCCGGCTCGTCCTTCCTGATCCACTGCCCCTCTCTACGCGCCTGGCGCGAGTTAGGAGCGCGGGGCGCCCGATCAAATCCCGCCGCAACGCCGCGCCCCGTCGCCGCAGGCGACGACCCGTCCCCGTCGCCGCAGGCGACCGCTCGTCCTCATCGCCGCAGGCCACGATCCGCACACGCCACGGCACGCGACGAATCGCACGCGACGCCGCCGACGACCAGACGCTACCGCCGCCGCCTCGCGCGGCACGACGACCCGCCCGAGGCGCCGCCGACGTCGGGAGCCGCCCCGCCCTTCTGGCGCCGGCGCCGCGCCACGGCAAGCCCGGCGCCTGAATCGGACGAGCGCCCCCGACCGGTCCGCGCTCAGCGCCGACCGGCCTTCTCCCCCGCCTTCAGCTCCGGCACGCCCAGCGCGTCCGACAGGCGCGCCGTGGCCGAGCCCGGACGCTTCGCCTCCGGCTGGCCCGGCCCCGGCGCCCAGCCCGTCAGCGTCACGATCTCGAAGCTGGCGCTCACGCGCCCGCCCTCCGCCGGGAACCGCTCGGCGTAGAGCGCCGCCGCCCGCGCCAGCACCGCCCGGCGGAGCGGCGCCCGCCGCCGCGCGACCAGCGCGTTCGCCTCGCCCATCGCCCGCAGCTCCCGCATCAGCGCCAGCGCGTCGGCGTAGCTCGCCTCGATCCGCTCGGCGTCGGCCACCGGCATCGCGAAGCCCGCCCGCTGCAGCAGCGCGCCGAGCTGGCGGATCTCCCCCATCGGCGAGACGCGGGGCGAGAGCCCGCCGGTCTCCGCGGCCTCCGCCTCCGCGAGGCAGGCGCGCAGCTCCGCCAGCGTCTCGCCGCCCAGCATCGGCGCCAGCAGCAGCCCGTCCGGCTTCAGCGCCCGGCGCATCTGCACCAGAAGGCCCACCGGATCGTCCGCCCAATGCAGCGTCAGCCCGGAGACGACGAGATCCAGCGTCCCCGTCTCGAACGGCAGCACCTCCTCCACCGTCACCGGCGCGACCTCGACGTCGCCCACCGCCTCGATCGCGTCGAGCCGCTCCGCCCAGAGCGGCGCGCCCGGCCAGACCAGTCCGACCCGCGGGAACCGCCGGGGCACCAGCGTCAGCCGATCCTCGACGCTGTCGAGCGCGGCCTCGTGCAGGAACGCCGCCTCCGGACGGGGCAGCCCCCGCCGGCGCCGCCGCTCCAGCCACAGCGCCCGGTCGAACAGCGGCGGCGGCGAGGCGTCCGATCCCATGCGATCCTCCCTTGGCGCTCCGATCACGACGCGCTACCTAATCGCGGGGAGCGAGGGACGGAAGGAGCCGCGACATGCGCGCGAGCCGAGCCCCCGCGTCCGCCCTCTCGACATCCGCGGTCGAGGCGACCGCCCCCACGGCCGATCCGGGGCCGAGAGCGAAGGCGGCCGTCGCCGCCCGTCCCCTCGCCGCACCCGAAACCGGCCGGAACATTCCCCGAACGCCCCCCGAGACGCCGCGGAACGTCCCCGGAACGCCGCAGCGGCCCCTCGCCGCCCTGACCCGCCTCGCCGGCGCCGCCGCCGATGCGCTCTACCCCCCCGTCTGCCTCGAATGCCGGGTCGATCTCGCGACGCCCCGCGCCCTCTGCCCGGCCTGCTGGGCGCAGGCCACGTTCCTCGCCTCGCCGGTCTGCGACCGCTGCGGCGCCCCGGCGCCCGACGTGGCGGGGACCGAGGACGCGCCGTTCTGCGACCACTGCCTCGGCGTCGACCTCGCCTTCTCCCGCGCCCGCGCGGCGCTGCTCTACGAGGGCGTCGGACGTCGCCTCGCGCTCCGCCTCAAGCACGCCGACCGCACCGATCTCGCCCGTCCCGCCGGCGCCTGGATGGCCCGCGCCGGCCGCAAGCTGCTGGCCGAAGCCGACGTCCTCCTGCCCATCCCCCTGCATCGGCTTCGCTTTCTGGCGCGCCGCTACAACCACGCGGCGGAACTGGCGCGCTGGACCGCGGCCGCTTCCGGCCTGCCCGCGGCGCCGGAGCTGCTGCGCCGCGTGCGCGCAACCCCCTCGCAGAAGGGTCGCGACCGCGCCGCCCGCGTCGCCAACCTCGTCGGGGCCTTTGCGGTCCCGGCCCGCGTCCGCCCGCGCCTCGCCGGCGCCCGCGTCGTGCTGATCGACGACGTGCTGACCACCGGCGCCACGCTCTCCGCCGCCGCCGCCGTGCTGCGGGCCGCCGGCGCCGCCTCGGTCACCGCCGTGGTCCTCGCGCGCGTTGCGGCGGAGCGCGAGCCGCCTATATCCTGAGGCCTGGAGGGCGAATGCGCATGAAACAGGTCGAGATCTACACCAGCCCCATCTGCGGCTTCTGCGTCCGCGCGAAGCGCCTGCTCGACGCCAAGGGCGTCGCCTACGTCGAACGCGACATCTTCGCGGAGCCCGACGCCCGGGCCGAGATGATGCAGCGCGCCGAAGGCCGGCGCACCGTGCCGCAGATCTTCATCGACGGCGTCGGCATCGGCGGCTGCGACGAACTCTTCGCGCTCGAACGCGCCGGCCGGCTCGACCCGATGCTCGCCGCCTGAGCCGGCGAGGCGATGACCCTCCGCGCCGCCCTCGTGCAGACCACCTGCGGCGACGACCCCGCCGCCAACCGCACCGCCGTCTCGGCCCTGATCCGCGAGGCCGTCGCCGCGGGCGCGGAACTCGTCACGACGCCCGAAGTGACGAACATCGTGACCCTCTCCCGGCGGAGGCAGGCCGAGCTTCTGCGCCCCGAGGCCGAGGACGAGACCCTCGCCGCGTTCCGCGACCTCGCGGCCGAACTCGGCGTCTGGGTGCTCGCCGGCTCCCTCGCCCTCAAGGCCGACGACCGGTCGGAGACGCGCTTCGTCAACCGGTCCTTCCTGATCGACGACTCCGGCGACGTCCGCGCGCGCTACGACAAGATCCACATGTTCGACGTCGACGTGGGCGATGGCGAGCGCTACCGCGAATCCGCCGGCTATCGCCCCGGCGAGCGGGCCGTGGTCGCGGACACCCCCTGGGGCCGCCTCGGGCTGACGATCTGCTACGACCTCCGCTTCCCCGCCCTCTACCGCGCGCTCGCCGAAGCGGGGGCGGAGATCCTGACCGTCCCCTCGGCCTTCACGGTCCCCACGGGCCGCGCCCACTGGGAACCCCTGCTCCGCGCCCGCGCCATCGAGACCGGCTGCTTCGTCCTCGCCCCCGCCCAGACCGGTCGGCACCCCGTCTCGGCGGAGGACGCGCGTCGGCGCGTCACCCATGGCCATTCGCTCGCCGTCGCCCCGTGGGGCGAGGTGCTGGCCGACGCCGGCGAAGCGCCCGGCGTGAGCGTGGTCGACCTCGACCTCGCCGAAGTCGCTTCGGCGCGCGCCAAGGTGCCGAGCCTCGCCAACGCGCGTCCCTTCGCGCCGCCGGACCTCGACGAGGCCAAGGCCGTCGAGCGAGGCCCTCGCGCCGCCCCCGTTCGCCCGGGGCCATGACGGGCCCCGCTCCGCCGCGAGCCTCGCCGCGGCCCGCGCCTTCGGCCGCGACGGCGCGCCGGGCGCCGGAGCCGCGGCCTTCGCCTCCGACGCCGCGCGGGGTCTGACCGGCGCCTCCCCCGCTTCCGGTTCCCCATGGCCTCTTGATCTCGCGGCGGATGCGGTATATGAATGGAAATTGAACAAGGGGTCCGCGACGGAATCGCCCGCGGGCCCCTGATCGACGGGGGCGCCTCGGCGCTCCCTCCGCGCCACGGCGCGGCGGCCAGCGTCACTTCGGGAGTTCGCGTCATGAACATCGGACAGGTTTCGGCCCTCAGCGGCCTGCCCTCCAAGACGATCCGCTACTATGAGGAGATCGGCCTCGTGAGCCCCCGGCGGGGCGAGAACGGCTATCGCCGCTTCGACTCGATGGACGCGCACAAGCTCGCCTTCGTCGCCCGCGCCCGCTCGCTCGGCTTCGGCATCGAGGAATGCCGCCAGCTGATCGAGCTCTACGAGGACCGCTCGCGCGCCAGCGCCGACGTGCGGCGCGTCGCGCAGGACCACCTCGACCGGATCGACCGCAAGATCCAGGAGCTCGAGGAGCTGCGCCGCACCATCGCCAGCCTGGTGGAGGCCTGCCGCGGCGACGACCGCCCGGACTGCCCGATCCTCGCCGACCTCGCGGGCCTGCGCTCCGCCGCCGAATGAGGCGGCGGCGCCTCAGGCGCAGCCCGGAGGCGGCCCGGCTTCGCGCTCGGTCTCGACCAGCGCCGCCAGGGTCGCCTCGTCCACCGCGCCCGAGAGCGCCGTGCGCCCCACCACCAGCGCCGGCGTCCCGATGAAGCCGAACAGGCCCGCCAGCCCGCGGGCGTCGGCCAGCGCCCGGTCCACCTCCGGCGCATGCATGTCCGCCGTCAGCCGCGCGGCGTCCAGCCCCAGACGGTCCGCCAGGTCGCGCACGAACGCCTCCGTCGGCACGAACCCGCCGGTCCCCAACGCGTCGTGGAACTCGCGGTAGGCGCCCTGGCGCCCCGCCGCCAGCGCCGCCCGCGCCGCCGCCTCGGAGGTTTCGCCGAACAGCGGCCATTCGTGCCAGGCGATGCGCACGCCGCCGTCCGCCTCCAGCGCCTCCAGCCGCCGCGCCAGCACACGGCAGTACGGGCAATAGTAGTCCGAGAACGACGCGATCGGCACCACCCCCGCCTCCGCCGCGCCGCCGAACAGCCGCGCGCAGAGATCGCCGAGCAGCGTCGCCTCCGCCGTGCGCGGCGGCCGGGGCCCGTCGTCGAGCCCGACGAGCACCCCCGCGCCTCCGGTCGAGACACCGCCCCCCGCCGCCAGCCGCCGGAACCCCGGCGGCGTCTCCAGCCCCTCGAACTCGAGCCCCGCGGGCAGCAGCGAGCGCAGCAGCGGCCCCGCGTTCACCAGCGCCGCGCCGCCGAGGATCACGCCGCCCCACATCAGCCGCCGCCGCCACGGCGAGGCGGGCGCCTCGGGCCCGCTCATCGCCCGGCCTCGTCGCGGCGCGTCAGCTCCGCCTGATAGGCGCGCTCGCGCTCCGGCCAGGTCGACTTGATGTAGGCCAGCACGTCGCGGATCTCGGCGTCGCTCAACCAGTCGCCGAAGCCCGGCATGTCGCTTTCGTAGCCGCCGCCGATCACCGCCGAGCTGCCGAGCTTGGTGATCGCGAACAGGACCCGGTCCGGATGGTGCCAGGTGTGCCCGCTCGCGTCGTGCGGCGGCGCCGGCAGGCGTCCGTTCGGCAGGGGGGTGCGCCAGTCCGGCGCCCCCTCCAGCGACGCGCCGTGGCAGGCGGCGCATTCCTCGGCGTAGAGCGCCTCGCCCCGGGCGAGATCGGGCGCGGCGCCGGCCGGTCCGCCGGGCCAGAGCAACCAGGCGGCGCCGCTCGCGACGGCGGCGAGGGGGATGCCGATCAGGGCCGCGAGGGCCCCGCGCGGAGGGGATCGTCGGGTCATGGTTTCGACTTTCGGGCTCGACGTCGGGAACGGGGGCGGTGAAGTCAGGCTCGCCCCCGCCCCTTCGGCGGCGCAGGCTCCGGGGCCTCGTCCCGGCCCAGACCGGGCGGCACGACCGCCCCCCACGCCGCGGATCCGGACCCCGACGGCACGGCGCCCGCGGCTTCGCGGCAGGGGTCGCAGCCCGCCGCGGGGCAGCTCGCCTCGCACGGCGCCGCCGCCTCGGCGACGGGACAGCCGGTCTCGCACGGCGCCCCGGACGCGCTGTCCGTCCCATGCGCCGCGCCGCCATGCGCCGACGGCGCGACCCCGGCGCCCGCAGGGCCGACCCCGACGACGAGCGCGAGCAGAAGCGGGATCATGAAGGCGAGGCGCATGGCGGAAACCTGCGCCGCCCCCGCCCCGATGTCCAGCGCCGCGGCGCCGCTCCTGCGGCAGGGCGCCGCGCCCCTCTCGGCCTCTTGACCTTCCTGTCGCTGGAAGCCCCATCATCCCGCCGAAAAGGAGATGCCCCTGCCATGCCCGACGGTTCCGCCCGCGCCTACGACGCCCCCGCCGCCGATCGCGTCGTCCTCGACGTCCCCGTCTCGGGCATGACCTGCGCCGGCTGCGCCGCCAGGGTCGAGCGGGCGCTGAACGCCGCCGACGGCGTCGCCGAGGCAGCCGTCAATTTCGCCAACGCCCGCGCCCGCGTCGTCCTCGACGATGCCGCCGCCGCGCCGCGGGTCGCGGAGGCGGTGCGCGACACCGGCTACGAACCCGCCGAAGGCCGCCTGACGCTCGCCGTCAGGGGCATGCACTGCGCCTCCTGCACCGGGCGGGTCGAGCGCCAGCTCGCCGCCGTCCCCGGCGTGCTCGAGGCGACGGTTAACCTCGCGACCGAGACCGCGACCGTCCGCGTCCTCGGCGAGGCCGCAGCCCGCCGCGACGCCCTGCTCGAGGCGGTGCGGCGCGCCGGCTACGAGGCCGAGATGCGCGAGGACCGCGCCGCCGCCGGCGCCGCCGAGGCGATGCGCGAGACGGAGACCCGCGCCCTCGGCCGGGACGCGCTGATCGCCGGCCTGCTCGCCCTGCCCGTCATGCTCATGGAGATGGGGAGCCACCTGATCCCCGGCCTCCACCACTGGCTCGAGCAGACGCTCGGCGCCGGCAACCCGTCACGCCTCGCCTTCGCGCTCACCGCCGTCATCCTGATCGGCCCCGGCCGGCGCTTCTACGTCGCCGGCGCACGCACCCTCGCCCGCGCCGCGCCCGACATGAACGCGCTGGTGATGCTCGGCACCGGCGCCGCCTTCGGCTTCTCGACCGTCTCCACCTTCGCGCCCGGCATCCTGCCCGCCGGAACCGCGGCGAGCTATTTCGAGGCCGCCGCCGTCATCGTCGCGCTCGTCCTCGCCGGGCGCTTCGCGGAGGCCCGCGCCAAGGCCCGCACCGGCGAGGCCGTGCGCCGCCTCGTCGGCCTCGCGCCGAAGCGCGCCCGCGTGATCCGCGACGGCGAGGAGGTCGAGATCGACCTCGCCGAGATCCGCGTCGGCGACGTCGTCGCCGTCCGGCCTGGCGAGCGCATCGCCGTCGACGGCACGGTCGTCGAGGGCGCGAGCCATGTCGACGAATCGATGGTCACCGGAGAGCCGGTGCCGACCGCCAAGCGCAAGGGCGACCCGGTCGTCGGCGGCACCGTCAACGGCCCCGGCGCCCTCGCCTTCCGGGCCGAGAAGGTCGGCTCCGACACCCTCCTCGCCCGCATCGCGCAGACGGTGGAGGCGGCGCAGGCCGCCAAGCTGCCGGTGCAGGCGGTGACCGACCGGGTGACGCTGGTCTTCGTGCCGGTCGTGATGGCCATCGCCGCGCTGACCTTCGCGGTCTGGCTCGCCTTCGGCCCCGACCCCGCGCTCGGCATGGCGCTGGTGAACGCCGTCTCCGTCCTCATCATCGCCTGTCCCTGCGCCATGGGCCTCGCCGTGCCGACCTCGATCATGGTCGGGACCGGCCGCGCGGCGGAGCTCGGCGTGCTCTTCCGCCGGGGCGAGGCGCTGGAGGCGCTCGGCCGCGCCGACCTCGCCGCCTTCGACAAGACCGGCACGCTGACCGAGGGCCGCCCGGCGCTGACGGAGGTCGTCGCCGCCCCCGGCGTCGAGGAGGACGAGGCCCTGCGCCTCGCCGCCGCCGTCGAATGGCGCTCCGAGCATCCCATCGCCGAGGCGATCCGCGCCGGCGCCTCCGACCGCGGCCTCTCGCTGCCCCGCGTCGAGGATTTCGCCTCCGATCCCGGCCGCGGCGTCTCCGGCACGGTCGAGGGCCGCGCCGTCGAGGTCGGCGCTCCCCGCCGCCTCGCCGAGGCCGGCGGGCTCGACCTTTCCGACCTCGCCGAAGCCGCCGAGCGCCTCGCCGCCGACGGCCGCACCGTGGTCCTCTGCGTGATCGACGGCCGCCCCGCCGCCCTCCTCGCCGTGGCCGACCCGATCAAGGCGACCTCCGAGGAAGCCCTGAGCCGCCTCCGCGACCTCGGCCTCTCGCCCGCCCTCGTCACCGGAGACGCCCGCCCCGCGGCCGAGGCCGTCGCCCGCCGCCTCGGCATCACCGAGATCGAGGCCGAGGTGCTGCCCACCGACAAGGCCGAGGCCGTCCGCCGCCTCCGCGAGGGCGGCCGCCGTGTGGTGTTCGTCGGCGACGGCGTCAACGACGCGCCCGCCCTCGCCGAGGCCGAGGTCGGCCTCGCCATCGGCACCGGAACCGACATCGCCATCGAGAGCGCCGACGTCGTCCTGATGTCGGGCGACCCCCGCGGTGCCGCGACCGCCGTGGTCCTCTCGCGCGCGGTGATGCGCAACATCCGCCAGAACCTCGGCTGGGCCTTCGGCTACAACGTGCTGCTGATCCCGGTCGCCGCCGGCGTCCTGATCCCGGTCTGGGGCATCGCCCTCTCGCCGATGTTCGCGGGCCTCGCGATGGCCCTCTCGTCGGTCAGCGTCGTCGCCAACGCGCTGCGCCTGCGCCGCGCCGCCGGTTGACCTCGCCGCCCCCGCGCCGAAGATGGCGCGAACCGAACGAGGGGGTGGAGAACGATGAGCGAACTCTGGCAGTCGTCCGCGGCCGCGATCGCGGCGCGCGTCCGCACGCGCGAGACCAGCGCCCGCGAGGAGACCGAGGCGGCGCTCGCCCGCCTCGCCGAGGCGAACCCGGCGCTCAACGCCGTCGTCGACGAATTCCCGGAGGAGGCGTTGGCCGAGGCCGACCGCGTCGACGCCCTGATCGCCCAGGGCCGCGACCCCGGCCCCCTCGCCGGCGTGCCCGTCACGGTCAAGGTCAACGTCGACCAGGCCGGCCGCGCCACCACCAACGGCCTGCAGCTCCAGAAGGATCTGATCGCCGAGGAGGACAGCCCGGTCACCGCCAACCTGCGCCGCGCCGGGGCGGTGGTGATCGGGCGCACCAACACGCCGGCCTTCTCGCTGCGCTGGTTCACGCGCAACTCGCTGCACGGCGCCACCTTCAACCCGCACGACAAGGGCATCACCCCCGGCGGCTCCTCCGGCGGCGCCGGCGCGGCGGTGGCGGCCGGCATCGGCGCCGTCGCCCACGGCACCGACATCGCCGGCTCGATCCGCTATCCCGCCTACGCCTGCGGCATCCACGGTCTGCGCCCCTCCTTCGGACGGGTTCCGGCCGCGAACCTCTCGGGCCCCGACCGCACCATCGGCGCGCAGCTGACCGCCGTCTCCGGTCCCATCGCGCGGCGGATCGAAGACGTGCGCCTCGCCTTCGAAGCGCTCTCGGCCTCCGACTGGCGCGATCCCTGGCACGCGCCGGCCCCCCTCGCCGGCCCGCCCGCCCCGAAGCGCGTCGGCCTCGCCCTCGCGCCCGGCGGCATGACCGTGGCGCCGGAGGTCAAGGCCGCGCTCCGCGCCGCCGCCGGCGCGCTCGAGGCCGCCGGCTGGGAGGTGGAGGAGGTCGAGACCCCCTCGGTCGAGGCGCTGGTGCAGGTCAATCTCACGCTCTGGATGGTCGACTTCCGGATGGCGGGCCTGCCGAAGATGGAGGCCGAGGGCGACCCCGACGCCCTCTTCGTCGCCAAGGCGATGATGGGCCTCGCCGGGGAGGACGCCGACGGCTACGCCGCGCTTCAGCGACGTCTCGGCCTGATCCGCGACTGGACGCGCTTCCTCGCAGACCGGCCGGTGCTGCTCTGCCCGGTCTCCGGCGAGGCGCCTTTCGCGAACCATTCGGACGTCGAGAGCGAGGCGGACTTCGGCCGGATCTTCGCCGCCCAGGCGCTGCAGGTGGGCCTGCCCTCGATCGGCCTGCCGGGCCTGACCGTCGCCACCGGAGAGCCGGGGGCGCCGATGGGCGTTCAACTCGTGGCCCCCCGCTTCCGCGAGGATCTGCTGCTCGAGGCCGGCGCCGCCATCGAGGCCGCGCACGCGCCGATCCGCCCCGTCGACCCCTTCGTGAAGGGCTGAGCGCATGACCGTGAAGACCGCCGTCATCGGCCTCGGCATCATGGGCCGGCGCATGCTGGAGCATATGGACCGGCACGAGGGCTACGCCCCGGACCTGCTCTGGGACCCATCCGAGGCCGCCTCTGCAGAAGCGCTGAAACTCGTGCCCGGCGCGACCGTGACGGAGACGGCCGAGACGGCGATCGCCGGGGCCGATCTCGTCTACCTCGCCTGCCCGCCGGAGCCGCGAAAGGCGCTCGCCCTGACCGCGGCGGAGGCCGGCAAGGCCGTGTTCCTCGAAAAGCCCCTCGGCGTCGACGTGACCGAGAGCGAGGATCTCGTCGCCCGGCTCGCCGCCGCCGGCGTCCCGGCGGCCGTCAACTTCACCCAGGCCGCCGGCCCCGCCATGACCTCGATCGTCGAGGCCGCGCGCACCGGCGCCCTCGGCGATCTCGAAGGCGTCGACATCGTGGTCACCTACGGCGCCTGGCCGCGGGAATGGCAGAAGGCCGCGGACTGGCTCCGCTTCCGCGCGGAGGGAGGCTACACCCGCGAGGTGATCTCGCACTTCCTGTTCTTCTCCGAGCGGGTGCTGGGCCCGCTGCGGCTGGTTCACGCCCATCCGACCTACCCCTCCGACCCGGCGCTCTGCGAGACGCACATGCTCGCCCGGCTCGAGACCGCCGAAGGCCTGCCGGTCACCGTCGTGGGATCGGTCGGCGGCGCGCAGCCGGACCGGCAGGAACTGACCGTCAAGGGCGCGAAGGTCAGCCGGCGCGTGACCGACTTCTACCGCGACGCCGCCTCCTCCGGCGGCCCGTTCGAGCCGGTTCGGCCGGAGCCGACGGATCCGAGAGCGGAGTCCCTGCGTTGTCAGCTCGACGACCTTCTTCGTCTGATGCGCGGCGAGGAGAGCCGGCTCGCCACCCCCGGGGAGGCGCTTCGCGTGCAGAGACTGATCGAGGGGATGCTCGCCGGCGCCTGAGCGCCGCGGCGCCCCCGCCACCGAAAGGGACGCCATGACCGCCGAAGACAAGCCCTCCGACGAGGATCGCAGCGAGCTCGAGGAGGCGCACGACCTCGACGACGAGGGGGCGGAAGCCATCGAAGCGCACCGCCCTCTCGCGCCCGTCCAAGTCTACGAGGTCGTCAGCCGCACAGGGCTCGAGGAACTCAAGCGGCCCGTCGAGTCGCTGTTCTGGTCGGGCCTCGCCGCCGGACTCGCCATCGGCTTCTCGGTGATCGGCCGCGCCGCGATCGAGAGCCGGCTGCCCGGCGACGCCGCCTGGGCCCCACTGGTCGGCTCGATCGGCTACGCCATCGGCTTCGTGATAGTGGTGCTCGGCCGCTTCCAGCTCTTCACCGAGCAGACGGTGACCCCGGTGATGCCGATCTGCCGTGCGCCCACGGTGCGGAGCCTCAGGGCGCTGGCCCGGCTATGGGGCGTCGTGCTCGGCGCAAACCTCCTCGGCGCGGCAATCTTCGCGCTGTTCCTCGTCGGCTCGGGCGCCTTGACGGACACCCTGCTCGCGACCGTGGAGACGCTCGGCCGGCACGAACTCTCGAAATCCTTCGCTCAGACCACCTCCGGCGCCGTCGTGGCGGGTTTCCTGATCGCGATCCTCGTCTGGCTCATCGCCAATCTGCGCCAAGGCGAACTGCCGGTGGTCTTCGCCGTGACCTGGCTGATCGGCGCCGCCGGTTTCGCGCACGTCGTCGCCGGCTCGGTGGAGATGTTCGTGCTGACCCTCCGCGGTGAAGCGGGTCTGCTGGAGGTGGTCGGCGGCTACATCCTGCCGGCCCTGATCGGCAACGTGATCGGGGGCACGGTGCTGTTCACGCTGATCGCCTACGGTCAGGTGGTGCGCGAACTCGACTGACCGCGGGCTCCGGCGCGCCGCCGCCCCCCGGGGGGGGGCGCCGCCGCCATGGGCCCGGCGGCGCGGCCGGGGTCCTGACGGATCCGTGCCCGCGCCGCCGGCGCTCAATCCTCGCCGAGCCCCGGGATAGGCAGCGCCGTCTCCGCCTTCATCTCCTCCATCGAGAGCAGCGAGGTGACGTTGTAGATGCTAACCCGATCGATGAGGCGCCGGTAGAAGGCGTCGTAGGCCCGGGCATCCGCGACGCGCACCTGCAGGATGTAGTCGATCTCCCCCGCGAGGCGGTGCGCGGCCACGATCTCCGGCAGCTCCTCCACCGCCTTCGTGAACGCCTCCAGCCATTCCGGCTCGTGGCGCGAGGTGCGCACCAGCACGAAGAAGCAGGCGCCGAGGCCCACCGCCTCCGGGTCCAGCACCGCCACCTGACGGTCGATCACCCCCGACTCGCGCAGCTTGCGGATCCGGTTCCAGACCGGCGTCTTGGAGGCGCCAAGCTCCGCCGCGAGCTGATCGAGCGAGAGCGTGGCGTCCCGCTGCAGCCGGACCAGTATCCTCCGGTCGAGCGCGTCGAGCGCGTCGCGCGTCCGCTTGGCCATGAAGATACAGAACCTCCGTTCCGCTTCGGCCGCCTTCGGCGGACCATGTTCCTTATTTCCGCGCGATCCTACCCGCAACGAGGACGATGTTCTAGCTTCCCTCTCACGCCCCGCCGCGAGAGGAGCCCGTCCGATGCGCCACTTCCCGCTGTTCCGCGACCTGCGCGGCCGCCGCGTCGTCGTCTCGGGCGGGGGCGAGACCGCCCTCGCCAAGCTGCGCCTGATCCTCAAGACCGAGGCGACCGTCGCCGTCTACGCCGCCGATCCGGCGCCGGAGCTCGCGCGCCTCGCCGCCGCGGGCCGCCTGCGCCTGACCCGCCGCCCGGTGGCCGAGGGCGACGCGATCTGCGCCGCGCTCCTCTACGCCGCCAACGACGACGCGGCGGAGGACGCCCGCGCCGCCGCCATCGGCCGCCGCGCCGGCGCCCTCGTCAACATCGTGGACGACCTCGAGGGCTCCGACGTCATCACCCCCGCGATGGTGGACCGCGACCCCGTCGTCGTCGCCATCGGCACCGAGGGCGCCGCCCCCGTCCTCGCCCGCCGCATCAAGGCCGAGACCGAGGAGCGCCTGCCGCCCGACCTCGGAACCCTCGCCCGCCTCGGCCAGGCCTTCCGTCCGCAGGCCGAGGCCCTGCCGATGGGCCGCGCCCGCCGCGCCTTCTGGTCCCGCTACTACGACCGCGACGGCCCCGAGGCGCTCGCGCAGGGCGGCGAGGAAGCCGTCCAGGCCCTCCTCCCCCGCCTTCTCGCGGAGATCCTCGCCGCCGAGCCCGAACCCGGCCGCGTCGCCTTCGTCGGCGCCGGCCCGGGCGACCCGGAGCTTCTGACCCTCAAGGCCCGCCGCCTCCTGCATGAGGCCGACGTGGTGATCCACGACCGCCTCGTCGGCCCAGGCATCCTCGAGCTCGCCCGCCGCGAGGCGCGGATGATCGAGGTCGGCAAGACCCCCGGCGGCCCCTCCTGGCGCCAGGAGGACATCAACGCCGAGATGATCCGCCACGCCGCCGCGGGCGCCCATGTCGTGCGCCTGAAGTCCGGCGACCCCGGCGTCTTCGGCCGGCTCGACGAGGAGATGGACGCCCTCGACGCCGCCGGCGTCACCTTCGACATCGTCCCCGGCGTCACCTCCGCCGCCGCCGCCGCGGCCACGCTCAAGGTCTCGCTGACGAAGCGCGGCCGCAACAGGAGCTTCCGCCTGATCACCGGCCACGACGCCGAGGGCTTCGCC
>JAWLFJ010000083.1:0-17573 GCA_041685625.1 Paracoccaceae bacterium
GGCTCCGGGGGCGGGGCCGGCCGAGCCGCTCCGGCCGGAGCCCCTCAGCCGGGCGGGCCGCGGCGGGCGAGCTCGGCGAGCGCGCGCTCCCAGAGGTCGAGCCCACGGGCCGCCGCGGCCGCCGGATCCGCCGACCCGCCCGACGCTTCGCGGCGGGCCTCCGCCGCCGGATCGGGCGTTTCGAGGGCCTCATCGGCGACGGTCTCCGCAGCCTGGGGATGCGCGTTCATGGAGCGCGAGCCTAGCCGCCGGCCGGGGCGGCCGCAACGCGCAGGCGGCCGTTCGCAGGCGCGGCGGAAGCGTTTGCGACGCGGCGCCGGAGACGTTAGGTTCCGCGATGCGCCCGGCGAGCGAGCCGGAACGCCGCGGCGGCTGCACGGGAGGACGGCGAGTTGGCCAAGGAGATGCCGAGGGACGACGCGCCGATCACGATCAAGAAGTACGCGAACCGACGCCTCTACAACACCGCGAAGTCGAGCTACGTGACGCTCGAGCATCTGGCGCAGATGGTGCGCGACGGGCAGGACTTCGTGGTCTACGACGCCAAGACCGGCGACGACATCACGCGCTCGGTGCTCGCCCAGATCATCTTCGAGGAGGAGTCCAAGGGCCGCAACATGCTGCCGGTCAACTTCCTGCGCCAGCTGATCCGGCTTTACGGCGACACTCTGCAGGGCATGGTGCCGGGCTATCTCGAGGCCTCGATGGAGGCGTTCGCCCGCAACCAGGAGACCCTGCGCGAGCAGATGCGCACGGCGCTGGGGACCAACCCGGCGCTGGCCAACTTCGAGGCGGTGGCGCGGTCGAACATGGACATGTTCCAGAAGGCCTTCCGCCTGTTCGCGCCGTTCGCGCCGCCGACGGGAGAGACCTCGAAGCCGAAGCCCGAGGAGGGTGCGCGGCACGAGGCGCCGGCGCCGGATCTCTCGACCCTGCAGGAGCAGATCGCGGAGATGCAGGCCAAGCTCGACGCGCTGAGCCGCACGCGCAAGTCGGACGAGGACTGACGGGCCTGGCGGGCGGCGCCGCTTCGTTCCGGTGGATAGACTCGAACGGAACGAACCCCACCCGGTGGCGCCGGAAAGCGCACGCCCCGCAGGGGCTTGGGCCCCCCCACCGATCGGGATTCTTCCGTCCCGGCTTTGCCGCTAGACCTGTTCCGGAACGAGTCGCGGCGCGGAGGCGGATCATGCAGGCGGGCGAGGACGGGCGGTGCCCGTGGTGCGGGACGGACCCACTCTACGTCGCCTATCACGACGCCGAATGGGGCGTGCCGGAGCGCGACCCGCGCGCCCTGTTCGAGACGCTGGCGCTGGAGGCGTTCCAGGCCGGTCTGTCGTGGATCGTCGTCCTGAGGAAGCGCGAGGCGTTCCGGGCGGCCTTCGAGGGATTCGCGCCGGAGCGGCTGACGGCTTGGGGCGAGGCGGAGGTGGCGCGGGCGCTCGCCGATCCCGGCATCGTGCGCCACCGCGGCAAGATCGAGGCGACGCTGGGCAACGCGCGGGCCTGGGCGGAGATCGAGGCGGCGGAAGGGTTCTCGCCCTTCCTCTGGGGCTTCGTGGACGGCGCGCCCCGGCGCAACCGCTTCGCCGCGCCGGGCGAGGTGCCGGCGGAGACGGCCGAGAGCCGGGCGATGTCGAAGGCGCTGAAGGCGCGCGGCTTCAAGTTCTGCGGCCCGACGATCTGCTACGCCTTCATGCAGGCCGCGGGGATGGTGAACGACCATCTGACCGGCTGCCCGCGGCACGACGCGGTCGCGGCGATGGCGTGACGGGCGCGCGGCCCGGCCTCAGTCGGTCTCTCCGAAGCGGTCGGCGAGGAGGGTTTCGAGGGCCCTCATCAGCGCCTCGGCCTCGGGGCCGGAGGTCTCGACCTCGATCTCCGAGCCTTGGGCGGCGACCAGGGTCATCAGGCCCATGATGCTGTCGCCCGGCGCCTCGAGCCCGTCGAAGCGGACCACGGCGCGCGCCCGGTGCGCCTCGACCGTCGAGACGAAGCGGGCGGAGGCGCGGGCGTGCAGGCCCTTGCGGTTGCGGATGACGAGACGGCGCACGAGCGGCGCGGCGGGGACGTCCTGCGGCATGGCTCAGACGGAGGCGGGGCTGGCGCGAAGGCGGCGGGCGGCGAGGATGCGCCCGGCGCTGTCCACGTATTTGCGGCCGGCCTCCACCGCGGCCTCGGCCGCCTCGGCCAGCGGCAGGTGTCGGGCCTTGGCGAGCTTGACGAGGAGCGGCAGGTTGGCGCCGTAGATCACCTCGCGCCCGGTCTCGGCCAAGGCGCCGAGCGCGAGATTGGCCGGCGAGCCGCCGAGCATGTCGGTCACGAGCGCGACGCCGTCGCCGTCGTCGGTCTCGGCCACCGCCGCGTCGACCTCGGCCGCGAGGGTGAGGATGTCGTCCTGCGGCTGGACCGCGATGGCGCGCACGGCGGACAGGGGGCCGACGACGTGTTCGGTCGCCGCGAGCAGCTCGGCGGCCAGGCCGCCATGGGCGATCACCACGATTCCGATCATGCGGAGCCGGGACCGGACGAGGGGGCGCCGAATGCGCGGGTCATGTGGGTCCTCCGGATCGAAGGGCGGGGTCGCCGAGTTCGCGGTGCCGGAGCGCGGCCGGCCAGCCTGCGGCGGCGAGCCGGGCGGCGAGATCCTCCGCCGCGGCGACGGAACGGTGACGGCCGCCTGAACAGCCGAGCGCTATACAATAGTAGGCCTTGCCCTCTCGTCCATAGGCCGGAAGCAGGAGCAGGGCCAGATCGGCCACCCGGCTGATGAACGCCTCGTAGAGCGGATCGGCCCGCACCCTGGCCGCGACGGCGGGGTCGCGCCCGTCGAGCGGGCGCAGCGCCGGATCCCAGTGGGGATTGTCGAGAAAGCGCGTGTCGTGGACCGTGTCCGCCTCGCGCGGGGCGCCGCGCTTGAAGGAGAAGGACTGGATCGAGAGCGCGGGACGCGGGGCGCCGGCGCCGTCGGAGGCCAGTTCGACCAGACGCGCCTTGAGGTCGTGCGGCGTGAGGTCGGTGGTGTCGACCACGAGGTCGGCGCGCTCGCGCAGCGGCCAGAGCTGCTCGCGCTCGCGCCGGATCCCGGTCTCCGGATCCTCCTCGGGCGCGAGGGGGTGGCGGCGGCGGGTGGTCTTGAAGCGGTCGACCAGCACCGGATCGGCGCAGTCGAGGAACACCAGCCGGGGCGCCAGCGCCGGGTCGGCGCGCAGATCCTCGAGCCGCGCGAGGAGCGCCGCGGCGGAGAAGCCGCGGGTGCGCACGTCGAGCCCCAAGGCGAGCGGACGCGGATCCTCCGGCATCGTCGCGCCTTTGCGGGGGAACAGGCGGTCGACGAAGGAAAGCGGCAGGTTGTCGATCGCCTCGTGGCCGGCGTCCTCGAGCGCGCGGATCGCGGTCGAGTTGCCGGCGCCGGACATGCCGGTGACGAGGACGACGGAGAGAGGCGCGGTTCGGGCTTCGGGCATCCGGGCTCAGGCGGTTTCGCGCCGGCCGCCGCCGCGAAGGAACGCGAGCAGGGCGGGGGCCGGGACGTCGCGCGCGAGAATGAGGGGAAGCGTCGCGCCGAGCAAGCGGATCTCGCGCCGCGGCGGCAGGCGGCGCGGTTCCACGGCCGCGAGGTCGCAGGCGGCGAGGAGCCGGGCCTCCGGCAGGTGGGGCAGGTGCAGGAGGCCGAGACCGCGGGCCTCGACCAGCCCCTCGAGCGGCGGGACCGGCGCGGCGCGGAGGCCGTCCCCGGCGCGGGCGAGCCGGACCCGGTCGTCGGCCACGAGCCGGGCGCCGAGGGCGACCAGGGCGAGCGCGAGGGCGGACTTGCCGGCGCCCGACGGCCCGAGCAGGAGGAGCGCGAGCGGCTCGTCCCACGGCCCCTCGGCGGCGACGGCGCTGGCGTGGAGGACCGCCGGCCCCTCGGCCTCCGCGAGCGGGGCGAGCGCGTCGGCGGCGGAGGGTGCGTCGGCCCCCGGCGCGGGCGGCGGCGCCGCGCGACGGCGGGCGACGGGGTCGGGCGCGCGGGGGGCATGCGCCGCGGCGTCGTGCGCCGCCGCCGCAGGCGGGGGCGGAGGCGGCGTGGCGTCGTGCCGGGCCGGCGCCGTGGCGTCCGGCGTCGGCGTCGGCATCTCGTCCGTCGGCCCGGCCGCGTCGGGCGCGGAGGCGGGCGCCGAAGGCCCGTGCGGGGCGCCGGGGGGCGGCGGCGTCGGCGCGTGATGCGGCGGCCGGCGGCGCACGAGCGGGGCGGGCTCCGCGTCCCCGGGGGCGTCGCGTCCGCTCCGGCTCATCCCGGCAGGTCCACCACGAAGCGCGCGCCGCGGCGCGGATCGTCGGGCGGACCGACGTTCTCGGCCCGGATCTCGCCGCCATGCGCCTCGACGATCTGGCGGGAGATCGAGAGGCCGAGGCCGGAATGGGCGCCGAAGGCCTCCGTATCCGGACGCTCGGAATAGAACCGCTCGAACACGGATGCGAGGGCGGCGTCGGGGATGCCGGGGCCGTCGTCCTCCACCGTCACGCGCAGGCGCCCGTCGCCGAGGCGCCGCGCGGCGAGGCGGATGGCGCCGCCTGGCGGCGTGAAGCTGACGGCGTTCTCGATCAGGTTGACGAAGACCTGGGCGAGGCGCGCCTCGATGCCGGGCGCCACGAGGCGCTCCTGCGGCGGGACGAAGACCAGTTCGGCGCCCTTGGCCTCGGCCTTGAAGCGGTTGTGCTCCACGAGGCTCCCGAGCAGCGCGGCGAGATCGAAGGGCTCGCGCGCCTCGCGCACCAGCTCGGCGTCGAGGCGCGAGGCGTTGGAGATGTCCGTCACCAGGCGATCGAGGCGGGCGACGTCCTCGCGGATGATGGCGAGCAGGCGCTCGCGGTCCGCGTCGCGCCGGGCGTGGGGCAGCGTCTCCACCGCCGAGCGCAGCGAGGAGAGCGGGTTCTTGATCTCGTGCGCCACGTCGGCGGCGAAGGCCTCCGTCGCGTCGATGCGGGAGTAGAGGGCGGCGGTCATGCGGCTCAGGGCGCCGGAGAGGTATCCGATCTCGTCGCCGCGGTCGGTCAGGTCCGGCAGCGCGAACCGGCCGGCGCCGGGCCCGCCGCGCGCCCCGCCGCGCTCGGCCGCGAGGGCGGCTTCGGCGAGGCGCTCGATGGGCCGGGAGATGGCGTTGGCGAGAAGGATCGACAGCACCACCGAGACCGCGAGCGCGACGAGGAACACCTGCAGGATCGAGATCCGCTCGCCCTGCACGACGGCGTCGATGTCGCCGCCGCGGGTGGAGAGGACCAGCGCGCCCAGCACCTTGCCGAGGCGCATCACGGGAACCGAGACGGAGACGATCAGTTCGCCCCGGGCGTTGACGCGCTGGCCGCGCGCGGTCGCTCCGCCGAGGGCGGCGTAGACCTCCTGCTCGCGCGCGACGCCGCCGACGACGTGCTCCTCGGCGTCGCGCCGCCAGCCGTCGAGGGCGAGGTCGCGGAGCCAGCGGCGGAGCGCGGCGGGCCAGCCGCCCTCGGGCTCGGCCGTGAGGCGGTCGAAGCGGTCGGAGGGCAGGGCGCCGACCTCGATGCCGCCGCGTCGGCCCGCGAGCAGGCGGCTGTCGGTCATCAGGCGGCCGCCGCGGTCGAAGATCTGGGCGCGCACGTCGGCGGGCTGCATCAGACGGTCGATCACCACGCGCGCCTTCTCGACGTCGAGACCGACGGGGTCTTCGGCGCCGGCGCTCTCGGCGAGGGTGATCGCGATGATCTCGCCCTGGGTCTCGAGCGCCTGGGTGCGAAGCTCCACGAGCTGGTCGCGGAAGTCGTTGAGCACGAGCACGCCGGCGACGAGGAGGCCGAGGCCGATCAGGTTGAAGCCGACGATGCGCCGGGTCAGCCGGGACGGCGCCCGCACGCGTCCGGCCCTCACGGCCTCCGCTGCGCCGCGGAGGCCGCGGGCGGCGGACGGGGCGGGACCGGGCGCCGCCTCCGCCTCGGCGGGCGCGCGGGCGTCCATCGGCGCGGTCAGACCTCCTTGTAGCGGTAGCCGACGCCGTAGAGCGTCTCGATCGAGGCGAACTCCGGGTCGACGTTGCGGAACTTCTTGCGGATGCGCTTGATGTGGGAGTCGATCGTGCGGTCGTCCACGTAGACCTGGTCGTCGTAGGCGGCGTCCATCAGCTGATCGCGGCTCTTCACGAAGCCGGGGCGCTGGGCGAGGGCCTGCAGGATCAGGAACTCGGTGACCGTGAGGGTCACGCCCCGCCCGCCCCAGGTGCAGGCGTGGCGGAGGGGGTCGAGCGTCAGGCTGCCGCGCGCGATGGCGCGGTCGGCCTCGCCCCGGTCGCCTTCGTCGACGGCGGCCTCGCGCCGGCGGAGGACGGCGCGGATCCGCTCGATCAGCAGGCGCTGGGAGAACGGCTTGCGCACGTAGTCGTCGGCGCCCATGCGCAGGCCCAGCACCTCGTCGATCTCCTCGTCCTTGGAGGTGAGGAAGATCACCGGCAGGTCGGATTTCTGGCGGAGGCGGCGCAGCAGCTCCATCCCGTCCATGCGCGGCATCTTGATGTCGAGCACCGCGAGGTCCGGCGGCGTCGCCGAGAGCGCGGCGAGGGCGGCGGCGCCGTCGGTGTAGGTGCGCACCTCGTAGCCTTCGGACTCGAGGGCGATGGAGACCGAGGTGAGGATGTTGCGGTCGTCGTCGACGAGGGCGATGGCGGTCATGAAACGCTCCTTCGGCGCGAGCATAGCGGGACGGGGCGCGCGCGGCGAGCCCCGCGGCGTCGGAGAGATGCCGGGCGATCGCGAAGGTTTCGGGCCGCCGCGTGGCGGAAGCGGGTCGCTTCGGAGGCGGCGCCGGCGGGCGCGTCTCGAAACCGCCACATGACGCCTGCAATAAAATTGCCGACGTGTTAATGCCGGCGCAGGATTGCGGCGCGGCGCAGAATCGACTTCCGTTTCGTGAAGGCGTATCAGCGCGGCCGGCAGACAGGGCGCGCCGGGGGTGTCCCCGCCGGCGGATCGGCGCCTCGAATTGCCCGCCGCAGGGGGCGGACGGGCCGGGCGCGAGCGCGACGGAGGAGCGGAGCGGCATGCAGACGGGCGTTTTCAATCCGGAATCGGATCTTGCGGCGCAGGGGATCGGCGGCTTCGCGGCGGCCCATTACAACCTCGAGAACGCGGGCCTGATGCAGGCGGCGGTGCGCCGCGGCGAGGGCGAGATCGGGCGCGGCGGCGTGCTGCTGGTCGAGACCGGCCGGCACACCGGGCGCAGCCCGAAGGACAAGTTCGTGGTGCGCGAGCCCTCGGTCGAGCCGCATGTCTGGTGGGACAACAACGCGTCGATGGAGCCCGAGGCGTTCGAGCGGCTGCTGGCCGACATGACGGCGCATGTCGCGGGGCGCGAGCTGTTCGTGCAGGACCTCTACGGCGGCGCGGATCCCGAGTTCCGGGTGAACGTGCGGGTGACGACGGAGCTGGCCTGGCACGGCCTGTTCATCCGGCACCTGCTGCGCCGTCCGGACCGCGAGGCGCTGCAGCGCTTCACGCCGGAGTTCACGATCCTCAACTGTCCGAGCTTCGAGGCCGATCCGGCGCGGCACGGCTGCCGGTCGGAGACGGTGATCGCGATCAGCTTCGAGCGGAAGATGGTGCTGATCGGCGGCACCTCCTACGCGGGCGAGAACAAGAAGAGCGTGTTCACGCTGCTCAACTACCTGCTGCCGGAGCGGGGCGTGATGCCGATGCACTGCTCGGCCAACCACGCCAAGGACGATCCCGACGACAGCGCGGTGTTCTTCGGCCTTTCGGGCACCGGCAAGACCACGCTCTCGGCCGATCCGGAGCGGGTGCTGATCGGCGACGACGAGCACGGCTGGTCCGACAAGGGCATCTTCAACTTCGAGGGCGGCTGCTACGCCAAGACCATCGACCTGAGCCCGCAGGCGGAGCCGGAGATCTACGCGACGACCGGCATGTTCGCGACGGTGATCGAGAACATGGTCTACGATCCGCAGACCCGCGCGCTGGACTTCGCGGACGACAGCCTGACGCCGAACATGCGCTGCGCCTATCCGCTGCACTACATCTCCAACGCCTCGGAGACCGGGCTGGCGGGCGCGCCGCGCAACGTGGTGATGCTGACCTGCGACGCCTTCGGCGTGCTGCCGCCGATCGCGCGGCTGACGCCGGCGCAGGCGATGTACCACTTCCTCTCGGGCTTCACCTCCAAGGTGGCGGGGACCGAGAAGGGCGTGACCGAGCCGCAGCCGACCTTCTCCACCTGCTTCGGCGCGCCCTTCATGCCGCGGCGGCCCGAGGTCTACGGCGCGCTGCTGCGCGACCGCATCGCGCAGCACGGCGCGACCTGCTGGCTGGTGAACACCGGCTGGACCGGCGGCGCCTACGGCGAGGGGGGCCGGATGCCGATCTCCGCCACGCGGACGCTGCTTTCGGCCGCGCTGGACGGAAGCCTGGCGCGGGCGGAATTCCGCAAGGATCCGAACTTCGGCTTCGAAGCGCCGCTGAGCGTGCCGGGGGTGGCGGACGTGCTGCTCGACCCGCGGGCGACCTGGTCGGATCCCGAGGCGTACGACGCGCAGGCCGCGCGGCTGGTGGGCATGTTCGCGGACAACTTCGCCCAGTACGAGCCGCATGTCGGCGACGAAGTGCGCGCCGCGGCGCCCGGCGCGGCCTGAGGCCGCTGCGCGCCGCGGCGACGAGGCCGCCCGGTGCGGCGACGACGACGCCGTGGCGGCGAGGCCCGCCGCGGCGCGATAGGCGCTTTGAGACGGGGCGTCCTGCGTTATGTTCGAAACGATGAAGAGCGGGTCGGCCTATGTGATCGAGGCGCCTGCGGCGGGTGCGCCGCGGGGCGGGGTGGTGTTCAGCTCGCCCCATTCGGGGCGGGTCTATCCGGCCGACCTGCTCGACGCCTCGCGCCTGACGCCGCTGGAACTGCGCCGCTCGGAGGACGCCTTCGTCGAGCGGCTGTTCGGCGCGGCCCCGCGGCACGGCGCGCCGCTGATCCACGCGCTGGCCCCGCGGGCCTATGTCGATCTCAACCGCGGCGCGGAGGAACTCGATCCCGCGCTGATCGAGGGCGTCCGGGCGGCGGGGCTCAATCCTCGGCTCGCCGCCGGCCTCGGCGTGATCCCGCGGGTGGTGGCGGAGGGCGTGGCGATCTATGCCGGGCGGATCAGCCGGGAGGCCGCGACCGAGCGTCTCAAGCGCCACTACCGGCCCTATCACGACGCGCTGCAGGCCTTGCTCGCCGAGGCGCGGGAGGCGGTGGGCGAAGCGGTGCTGATCGACTGCCACTCGATGCCGTCCGATGCGTTGCGGGCCGCGCCGCGGGTGCGGGGACGGCGGCCCGAGGTGATCCTCGGCGACCGTTTCGGCGTCTCGGCCGCGCCCTGGGTGATGGCGGAGGCGGAGCGGGCCTTCGCCGAGGCGGGCTTCGTGGTGGCGCGCAACACGCCCTTCGCCGGCGGCTACATCACGCAGAAATACGGCCGCCCCTCCCGCGGGACGCATGCGGTGCAGGTGGAGATCGACCGCGCGCTCTACCTCGACGAGCCGAAGGTGGAGCCCGGGGCCGGCTTCGCGGCGCTGGAGCAGGCGCTGGAACCGGTGGTGGCGAGGCTTGCCGCGATCAGGCCGAAGCGTGCGGCGGCGCTCGCCGCGGAGTGAGCGGCCGGTCCGGGTCGCCGCGTGGACGTCGGACCCGGGATTTCGTGACATGGCTGGCCGGAGGTGGGCGGCCCCGTTCGGGGCGGGCCGTCTCGCCGTGGGTCGGGCGAAAAAAAGGGCCGGGGACGAGCCCCGGCCCAAGTCTAGGGAGGAAACGCCCAGAAGGGCGGTAACGCCGAAGCGCTACGGATCAAGTGTTATAGGTGCGCCGCAGCATTTTCAACGGCCATGCTGCGATGAATCGACGTCATCTCCTAAATCGTTGAGGTTGAAGCGGGATCGAAGTTTTCCGTCGCTGGATCCCTTGCCCGTTCCATCCCGTTCGGCGCCCGTTCACGCTGCACATGCACAAAGCTTCGGCGCCGGGACGGGGGCTCGGCTCAGCGGAGCGACCGGCCCTTGAGAATCGCCGCCGTGCCGAAGCGGGCGCGAATCCGGTCGGCCGCGCGCTCCGCGGCGCTCCGGCGGGCGGCGCCCTCGTCGAAGAGGTCGGGGGCGCGGTCGGCGTCGGCGGCGGGGGCGAGGTCGGAGAGTCCGACGCCGAGCAGGCGGAAGGGGCCCCGCTCGAGGCTCCGCTCCAGCAGGGGGCGGGCGGCGCGGTAGAGGCGGTCGGCGAGTTGGATCGGCTCGTCGAGTCCCGTCCGGCGGGTCAGGATGCGGTGGTCCGCGCGCTTCAGCTTCAGGGTGACGGTGCGCCCGGCGAGGGCCTTGGCCTTCGCGCGGTCGGCGCATTTCTCGGCCATGCGCCAGAGATGGCCGTCGAGGAGGTCCGGGTCGGCGAGGTCGGCGTCGAAGGTGGTCTCGTTGGAGATCGACTTGACGGCGCGGTCGGGGGAGACGCGGCGGGCGTCCTCGCCGTGGGCGAGGCGGTGCAGACGCAGGCCGAGCTCGCCGTGGCGGGCGGCGAGCTCACGCGGGTCGGCGGCGCGGAGGTCGGCGAGGGTGCGGTGGCCCTCGGCCTCGAGCCGGGCGGCCGTGGCCTCGCCGATGCCCCAGAGGATGCGGACCGGCTTGTCGGCCAGGAAGGCGGCGGTTCCGGCCCGGCCGATCACGGCGAAGCCGCGGGGCTTGTCGAGATCGGAGGCGATCTTGGCGAGGAACTTGTTGTGGCTGAGGCCGACGGAGACGGTGACGCCGATCTCGGCCTCGACGCGGCGGGCGAGGGCGGCGAGGGCGAAGGCGGGGGGGCCGTGCAGGCGTTCGGTGCCGGAGAGGTCGAGGAACGCCTCGTCGAGGGAGAGGGGTTCGACCAGCGGGGTGAGGCCCTCCATCAGGGATCGGATGGCGCGCGACGCCTCCACGTAGGCGTCGAAGCGGGGTTTCAGGACCACGGCCTCGGGGCAGAGCTTCAGCGCCTTGAACATCGGCATGGCGGAGCGGACGCCGCGCGTGCGGGCGAGGTAGCAGGCGGTGGAGACGACGCCGCGGCGGCCGCCGCCGATGATGAGGGGGCGGTCGCGGAGGGTCGGGTCGTCGCGCTTCTCGACGGCGGCGTAGAAGGCGTCGGCGTCGACATGCGCAATGGAGAGGGACTCGAGCTCCGGATGCGCCAGGGTGCGGGGGGAGCGGCAGGACGGGCAACGCGCGGCGGACCCTTCCGGCGGGGCCTCGAAGCGGTGCAGGCAGTGTCGGCAGAGGGCCTTCATGGCGCGAGGATAGCAGAGGGCGAGGGGCCGGTGGAGACGGTCCGGACGGGGTGTTCACAGGTGAGCATGGGGTCGGACCTCTGACTTGTCCGCGGTATCTGAGACCTGTGATGTGCGGGCGCGCACGCCGGCCGAAGCGGCGAAGCGCCGCTCGCGCGGATTCGGCGATCGGCGGATCGAGATGTCCTCGTCCGACGCTCGTCGAGCGTCGACCGTGAACCCGAAGTGGAAACGTTCATGGCCGAAGGCGCGATCCGCCGACGGAGGCTCGCTGGACGCGGACGGATGGTCGAATCGCCTGCGGCTGGCGTCTTCGAAGGTCCGACCGGACGCGGGCCATGGGCGACTCGGTCGAAGCCGGAGCTTCGCGGTCCGGGCGTCGGAGCCGGTCTCGATCCGCTCCATCGGTCCGACCGCGACACCGAGCCTCTTCCAAGGACAAAGCGCCCTCGGCGGCTTGTTCATTGACATGTCGGATACATGATGCACAAGTGAACGCGCCGATCATGTTTTCGGCAGGTGCATGCGTGGCGTGAACTGGAGGGAAATGGGTATGCGTAAGACGTTCGGCGGTCCTCAGGGGCGCACTTTCGACCCCGGCTTCGGGAGCGGGGTCCATGGCGATGGCGACCAGGCCGGCTTCGCGGGGCTCGCGGATCTCGACGGCGCCGACTTCTTCGATTTCGCGGAGCCCGGCGACGAAGACTCCGTCTTCGGCCTCGCCGTGGCGGAGACGGCGCGCGGGTTCGGCCGTCCCGAACCCGAGGATCTGCCCGGAGCGGCGCGCGGCGCCGGCGAGGATCATGACGACGCCGAAGAGGCGGAGGAGCACGACGGGGACGAGGAGGATCACGACCATGCCTCCGGCTCCGACGGCGACCATGAACATGATGACGATCACGATCACGTCCTCGGCGAGGGCGACGTGGTGATCGTCGACGACACGGCCGAGGCGAAGCCGGACCATGCGGGCGGACCCAAGACCGACGACGGCTCCACGACCGACGACGGGTCCACCACCGACGACGGCTCCACCACCGACGACGGCTCCACCACCGACGACGGGTCCACCACCGACGACGGAGGGCCACCCTCGGGCAAGGGCTGGAAGAAGGACGACGGTTCCACCACCGACGATGGTTCCACCAACGACGACGGGACGACGGCCGACGACGGCGACACGACCGACGACGGAACGACGACCGACGACGGGACGACGACCGACGACGGGACCACGACCGACGGCGCGGGCGACGGTTTCGACATCACGCTCAGCTTCACCGGGTTCGACGGCGATTTCGCCTATCTGACCGGAGCCTTCACCAACGCCGCGGCCATCCTCGAGGGCATCATCCTCGCGGATCTGCCGGACGTGACGCTGTGGGGCGGGGAGACGATCGACGACGTCGCCATCGAAGCGTCGCTGGTCGACATCGACGGCAGCTACGGCATCCTCGGGCAGGCCGGCCCGACGGCGATCCGCAGCGACACCTATCTCCCGGTCAAGGGCATCATGGAGTTCGACTCCGCCGACGCCGTGCGGCTCGACAACGAGGGCACGTGGGAGGCGGTGATCCTGCACGAAATGCTGCACGTCCTCGGCATGGGCACCCTGTGGGGCGATTCCTACATGGATCTCGCGACGGGCGAGGGCACCTCCGAAACGCGCTTCACCGGGGCGAACGGCAACGCGGCCTACATCGCCGGCGTAGAGGACGGAAGCATCCCCTCCAACGACGCCGGGTATCTCTCGGGCATCCCGCTGACCTCGGACGGCGCGCACTTCAGCGAGAGCGCGCTCGATCGGGAGATCATGACGCCGTATCTGGACGCCGACCCCACCTTCGAGGCGATCACCGTCGCCGCGCTGGAGGACATGGGCTACGACACGGTCTGGGACGACGTGACCCGCAGCGACGATCTCGTCGGCACAATGCCTTCCGACGACCTGCTGTTCGCCTGAGACGGCGGGCGACGTCTCGACGGCCCCCGCGCATCGCGCGGGGGCCGTTCGTGCGTCATGGCCGCGACGAACCCGAGGCGGCCTGCCGGGCGCCGGGCCGGACGGCGTTTCGCGATGGCGTCGCGGCCGATCGCGGCGACGCAGCGCGAGAACCCGCCCGAGATGAGCGACGGAGGCGGCCGCGCCCGCTTCCGGAGGCGCTCACGTCCGCGCCTGTCGTGTCCGGGATCGGATGTCCGGCCCCCGGATCAGGAGCGATGGGCCGAGCGCCGTCGGCGTTCGAGCGCGGCGCTCCGCATGGCGGAGACAGGCGCCCTGCCGGCGCGGCGCGTCGCCCGGGCGCTTCCGTCCTCGCCCGGTCCCCGGACCGAAGATCCGTTCGATCGCGTCGAAACGAGGGTCGCCTGCGCCATCGTCGCCGGTGACGTGGAGGGCCCGGCCGTCGCGCGTCGTCTCGTGGTCGGAGCGGAGGCCGGCGGGGGCGTCGCGCCAGGCGACGTCAGGGCAGCGTGGCGAGGATGGCGCGGGCGGCCGCGGCGGGATCGTCCGCGCGGTGGACGGGACGGCCGACGACGACGTGATCGGCGCCGGCGGCGATGGCCTCGGCCGGGGTGGCGACACGCTTCTGGTCGTCATGCGCGGCGCCGGCGGGACGGACGCCGGGGGTCACGATGAGCCGTCCGGCGGCTTCGGAAAGGGCGCGGATGGCCGCGGCCTCGGAGGGGGCGGCGATGACGCCGTCGGCCCCGGCGGCGAGGGCGCGGCGGGCGCGCTCCACGGCGAGGGGGGCGAGATCGCCGGATGCGAACATCGCCTCGTCGAGGTCGTCGCGGTCGAGGCTGGTGAGGATGGTGACCGCGAGGATCCGGGTGCGCGCGGAGCCGCGGCCGGCGACGGCGGCGCGCACGACGTGGGGGTCGCCATGGACGGTGAGAAAGTCGAGCTCGAACCCGCATAGGCCGCGGACGGCGGCCTCGACCGTCGCGCCGATGTCGAAGAGCTTCATGTCGAGGAACACGCGCTTGTCCCGCTCCTTGAGCTCCATCGCCGCGGCGAGGCCGCCGCCGGTGAGCATGCCGAGGCCGATCTTGTAGAAGGAGACGGCGTCGCCCAGCCGGTCGGCGAGGGCGAGGGCCGAAACGGCGTCGGGCACGTCGAGCGCGACGATGAGGCGGTCGTCGGAGCGGTCGTGGGACATTGGGGGGCGGGCTCCCTCGGGTTCGGCTCGGCGCGTGGGTAGGGGCTGGGGCGGGCGAGGGCAAGCGCGGGCGGGCATGGGGCCACCTGCCGTAGCGGCCGATCACGGCGTTGCGAGCGTCCGGGCGCCCCCCCATATCCTTGGCGACGGCGCGCCGCGGGGCGGGCGCGGACACGACCATGCAGGCCATCTTCGGCGGGTTTCGGACGCCGGGAGGGGCGCTGAAAGGAGACCGACATGAACTTCGAGAAGTTCACCGAACGCGCGCGCGGCTTCGTCCAGGCCGCGCAGACCGTCGCGATCCGGGAGAGCCACCAGCGGCTCGTGCCCGAGCATCTGCTGAAGGCGCTGATGGACGACGACCAGGGTTTCGCGGACGGGCTGATCCGCAAGGCGGGCGGCGATCCGAAACTGGTTCGCCAGCGCGTGGATCTCGCCGTCTCGAAGCAGCCGCAGGTCGAGGGCGGCGAGCTGCATCTCGACCAGGCGACGGCGCGGGTGCTGGCCCAGGCCGAGGACGTCGCGAAGAAGGCCGGCGACAGCTACGTCACCGTCGAGCGGCTGCTGACCGCGCTCGCCCTCTCCAACAGCGAGGCGGGCCGCGCGCTGAAGGAGGCCGGCGCCTCCGCGCAGGCGCTGAACCGCGCCATCGAGGAGGTGCGCAAGGGCCGCACCGCCGACACCGCCTCGGCCGAGGAGGGTTACGAGGCGCTGGAGAAGTACGCGCGCGACCTGACCGAGGCGGCGCGCGACGGCAAGATCGACCCGGTGATCGGCCGGGACGAGGAGATCCGGCGCTGCATCCAGGTCCTCTCCCGCCGCACGAAGAACAACCCCGTCCTGATCGGCGAGCCCGGCACCGGCAAGACCGCGATCGCGGAGGGCCTCGCCATCCGCATCGTCAACGGCGACGTGCCGGAGAGCCTCGCGGACAAGAAGCTGATGGCGCTCGACATGGGCGCGCTGATCGCGGGCGCGAAGTATCGCGGCGAGTTCGAGGAGCGGCTGAAGGCGGTGCTGGCCGAGGTCACGGCGGCCGAGGGCGGCGTCGTGCTCTTCATCGACGAGATGCACACGCTGGTCGGGGCCGGCAAGAGCGACGGGGCGATGGACGCCTCCAACCTGCTGAAGCCGGCGCTGGCGCGGGGCGAGCTGCACTGCGTCGGGGCCACCACGCTCGACGAGTACCGCAAGCACGTCGAGAAGGACGCGGCGCTGGCGCGGCGCTTCCAGCCGATCTTCGTGAACGAGCCGAGCGTCGAGGACACCATCTCGATCCTGCGCGGCATCAAGGAGAAGTACGAGGTGCATCACGGCGTTCGCATCTCCGACGCCGCGCTGGTGGCGGCGTCGCAGCTCTCCAACCGCTACATCACCGACCGGTTCCTGCCGGACAAGGCGATCGACCTGATGGACGAGGCGGCGAGCCGCCTGCGCATGGAGGTGGATTCCAAGCCCGAGGAGCTCGACGCGCTCGACCGGGAGATCCTGCAGAAGCGGATCGAGGCCGAGGCGCTCAAGAAGGAGACCGACCCGGCCTCCAAGGAACGGCTGGAGACGCTGCAGGAGGAGCTGGGCCGGCTCGAGGCCGAGAGCGCGGACATGACGGCGCGCTGGCAGGCCGAGCGCGACAAGCTCGCGGGGTCGCGCGACCTGAAGGAGCGGCTGGACCAGGCGCGGGTGGAACTCGACAACGCCAAGCGGCGCGGCGACCTCGCGAAGGCGGGCGAGCTCGCCTACGGCGTGATCCCGGACCTCGAGCGGCGGCTGTCCGAGGCCGAGGCCCAGGGCGGCGACGTCATGGTCGAGGAGGCCGTGGCGCCGGAGCACGTGGCGAGCGTCGTCGGGCGCTGGACGGGCGTGCCGGTGGACCGGATGCTCGAGGGCGAGCGCGAGAAGCTGCTCCGGATGGAGGAGGAGCTCGAGCGCCGCGTGATCGGGCAGTCCGAGGCGGTGACGGCGGTCTCGAACGCCGTGCGCCGCGCGCGGGCGGGCCTGCAGGATCCGAACCGGCCGCTGGGGAGCTTCCTGTTCCTCGGGCCGACCGGCGTCGGCAAGACCGAGCTGACCAAGACGCTGGCCGAGTTCCTGTTCGACGACGATCAGGCGATGGTGCGCATCGACATGTCGGAGTTCATGGAGAAGCACAGCGTCAGCCGCCTGATCGGCGCGCCGCCGGGATATGTCGGCTACGACGAGGGCGGGGTGCTGACCGAGGCGGTGCGCCGGCGACCGTATCAGGTGATCCTGTTCGACGAGGTCGAGAAGGCGCATGGCGACGTCTTCAACGTGCTGCTGCAGGTCCTCGACGAGGGTCGGCTGACCGACGGTCAGGGGCGGACGGTGGACTTCCGCAACACGCTCATCGTGCTCACCTCGAACCTCGGAGCGGAGTTCCTGAGCGCGCTGCCGGCGGACGGCAAGGCGGGCGACGTCCGGTCCCAGGTCATGGCCGAGGTGCGGGCGCATTTCCGGCCGGAGTTCCTGAACCGGCTTGACGAGATCGTGCTGTTCGACCGGCTGAGTCGGGAGCACATGGACGGCATCGTCGACATCCAGCTCGGCGAGTTGGAGCGGCGCCTCGCCGACCGCAAGATCGGTCTGGAGCTGGACGAGGCGGCGCGGAACTGGCTCGCGGACCGCGGCTACGATCCGGTCTACGGGGCGCGTCCCCTGAAGCGGGTGATCCAGAAGGCGATCCAGGACCCGCTCGCGCAGAAGCTGCTGGCCGGAGCGATCAAGGACGGCGAGACGGTCGAGGTGACGACGGGGCCGGACGGCCTCGTGGTCGGCGACCGGGCGCGAGGCGCTTCACGCGACGCGGAAGCGACGGTGCATTGAGGGAGGGTCCGGGGGGCCTCGCGCGGTCCGTGAAGTTTTTTCGACGGAGCCCGTTGACGGCCCCCCGCGAATCCGTCATATACCCCTTCACCGGCGGCGGGGCGGCGCTTCGCGGCTGGAACCACTGACAGCGGTGGGCCACAAAAACCCTCCATGAGGGTCCGAGGCTCCGTCGCTTCGCTCTTTGACATTGTCGTCCTAAATGGAAGGGACGTGTGGGCGGTTCGGTTGTTGGTTGGAAGCCGACGGACGGATGCTTGCATGTCTTGCCGCTGAG
>JAWLFJ010000084.1:0-17499 GCA_041685625.1 Paracoccaceae bacterium
CGCCGTCACGCGTCTCACGGCCGGGTGGCAGAAGGAGCGCGACCGCCGGCAGCGTCGCGATCTCTCCGCCCGCCGCTACGTCTGCGTCCGGGCCGACGGGGTCTGCCTCCGGGCCCGGATGGAACCCGCCGCAGAGTGCATGCTCGTCGTGATCGGCGCGACGCCGGAGGGAAAGAAGGAGCTCGTCGGCTTCCAGGTCGGCATGCGGGAAAGCGCGCAGAGCCGGCGCGAACCGCTCGTCGATCTCGGGAGGCGTGGCCTCGCCGTCGCGCCGGCGATCGCCGTCGGCGATGGCGCCCTCGGGTTCTGGAAGGCCCTCGACGAAGTCTTCCCCGGCGCGCGGCATCGGAGATGCTGGGTGCACGAGACGGCCAACGGGCTGAACAAGTTCCCGAAATCCATGGCGCCGGCGGTGAAGTCCGACCTCCGCGAGATCCGGCAGGCGGAGACCGGAGCCGAAGCGGAAGCCGCCATGGACACCTTCGTCGAGAAGTACGGCGTCAAGTACGGAAAGGCCGTCGATCGCCTGATCAAGGATCGGGAGGCGTTGCCGGCCTTCTTCGACTTCCCCGCCGAGCACCGGGATCATCTGCGCACGGCCGATCCGATCGAAAGCGTCTTCGCGACGGTCAGGCGTCGGACCGTCCGGACCAAGGGCGCGCTGTCGCAGAAGACCGCGAAGCTCACGGTCTTCACCCTCGTCCGCGCGCCTCGAAGAAATGGCGCCGGCTCCAGGGCGCAAACCGGTTGCCCCTCGTCGTCGAGGGCATCAAGTCCACCGACGGCATCGCCGACGGCGATGCCGCAAACCGCGCCGCCCGATCGGGCCGCGTCACCCAGTCTTCGCCAGAGCTCGAGTCCTTGTGCGCAAGGGGGAATTTGGTCGGAGTGGCAGGATTCGAACCTGCGGCCCCTGCCTCCCGAAGACAGTGCTCTACCAGGCTGAGCTACACTCCGCCCTTGCGCGAGCGGCGGATAGCAGCCGCGCTGCGTCGACGCAAGGCGAAAGCGGCAGCGCGCCGGACCTTGGCGAGCGTGACGCGCGTCGCTAGGATGAACACCATGATTGGGGCGTAGCCAAGCGGTAAGGCAGCGGTTTTTGGTACCGCCATTCGCAGGTTCGAATCCTGCCGCCCCAGCCAATACTTTCAAAACCTGAATTTTCAGTCACTTAAGGTCGGCTGCCTTGGCGCACTCGTGACAGTCGGTCGTGAGACCGCTCGATGCACCTTTCGGCTCCGGCGCCCGGCACGCGGCAACCGCATCGGGCCGGATGCCTTGATGAGGGCCAACGAGCTGCACGGTTGCGGTCCAGCGGGCCGCTTGAAGGCCGGGACGGCCGTTCGACCCGCAGGCGCGACACTAGTGGATTGACCCGAACGCTTGGGCACCACGGCGTGGGCGGGGTGGCGCGACGCAGGGCCTGGCGACCGCGTGCCGCTTCTCGGCGAAGGCGGGGTCGTCGGAGCGCTGGAAGCGCCGCGGGCGATGCGGCGCGAGTCCGTGCGCCTTCCAGATCCTCCGCACCGTCGAGACGGCGAGCTCCTCGATCTCCGCCATCGCTGGCGCCGTCTCGTGCGTCGCCTCATGCGACGGCGACTTGAGCGTCATCTCGGCCTTCGCGGCATGCCCGTCAGGGATCGGCGCCCTGCCTGGCGGCCGGATACCGTCGCGGAGCAGGCCGTCGACGCCCTCCGCCATGAAGCGTCCCTGCCGGTGCCGGACGGTCGTCTTCGCCATGCCGGTCGCGGTCATGGTCGTGTTCGGGCCGAGGCCGTCCGCGCTCGGCACGAACGATCCGGACGCGTCTGACGCGCTTCTGCGGCGCGTTCCGGTCGGCCGCGATGGCATCGAGCCGGTGGCGGTCGCTCGCGAGGGGATGCGCGGCGCTCGGCGCCGCCGGCGTCTCCATCAGCGACTGCGTGCGGGGTCGTTTTCCCACCAAAGCCGGGCCGGCGAGCGCAGGCAGACGCAGGATCGACATCGCGACGATGCGGGACGGCGCGAAGCGCGGCCCGCGTCGAACGCGGCGGAGGTCATGCGCGAATGCTCGGATCGATCTCGCGGCAGGCGAGATCCACGGCGAGGCTGAACACCGCGTGGATCAAGCCGGGCGCCAGGGCCGTGCCCTGCACATCGGCACGTCCCGCGCGAAGATGGCGTGGACGATCGCGTGCCCGACGCCCGCCCCGGGCGAAAAGCGCCCGGACGATCACCACGTCCTCGATCAGGTCGGCGTGCTGCACGACGACATAGCCAGCCCGTCGTCTGGTTGCCGCGCCACGGTCTCGACCGTGACGGAGGAACACGACCACGCCCTCTCGCAAGACGAAGCGCCAGGCGCGGCCGTCCTCCGACACGCTCCAGTCGGTCGGGAGGCCGGAGCGAAACCGACCCGCTGCGGCGGCGTTCAGGAGTATCCCGGCGGCGGCGCGTCGCAGCAGCGCTTCGCCCGAGACCGCTGGGTCGAGGTTCCCGACATGCCAGCGGGCGGCTGCGTCGAGATGCCCGCCGTCGGCGAGGTCGGGCGACGCCCCCGCGAGGAAGGCGGCGGTCGCGTTGAGGAGGCCGGCGACGAGAGCGGCCGCGACGCCTTCGAAGCGGCTCGACGCTCTAAGTAATTATATGAGATCCAGTATGGACGATCTTGAAACGGAGCGGCGAGGGTCGCATGCGCGCGGCAGGCGAACAGCTGCGGAAAGACACGCTCGAGCCGCTCAGGCGGCACGCCAAGCGTCTCGCGGCCTGCAAAAGTCTCGATCGCCGGCGTCGGGGCCATCCGCGGCTCGCCGGCCCGACGGTCCAGCGCGCGCTCGCCGCCTCGAGGGCGCGCCGAGGCGTCCACCGCCTCGAAGCGCTGAACGCGTTCGTCGCCTGTCGCGGCGATCAGCCCGACCCGGTCGCGATCCTCGCGGACCGCGACGACTGCGGCGCGGCGGAGGAGCACGCGTCGCGCGAAGCGATCGGCACGCCGGCGCCGCTGAAGGGTCGTGTCGCGCTCCGCGCTCTCACGCGCGACGACGTCGCCTATCCGCCCCGGCGATCGGATATGGACCGCGGCTTTCCGATCTCGGTGGTCGATCTGCTCGCCATGGGGCTCCGGCGCGAGATCGGCCCGCTCGGCCGCCCGCGCCGCCGCGTCGCCGCCGCGATCTCGGCTCCCGGCCTGACGGGATTCGATTGCCGCCCCATCGGATCGCCGCCAGGCGATCGGATGCGGCGCGCGCTCTTCGCGCGACGCCTGCTGGAGGAGGCGCGCCTCATGCTGCTCGACGAGCCGTCAGCGCGATCGACGCCCGTACCATGGCAGACATTCTCCGCATCGTGCGCCGATGCGGCGCTGGTCCCGCTCTGCCGCGTTGCGAGCCGGGCGGTCCTCACGCTTGCGCTTCCGCTCGCGAAGGGCCGCTGCGCGACCCTGACGCGCGACTGCCGGCGCCACGGCACGACCCCCCCTTGGCCGCGCACAGCGTTCTCAACGGCACGGCGAAGGGGCGCCACGTGCAGACCTTCCGTCAAAATCGCCATCCGACCGCTTCGTGGCGGTCAGTCGACCCTATACCAACCGATATCTCGATGCGCTCCAGTTTCCAGCTGAAACCTGCGAGCCGTTTGAATGACTGCGCAATCAGCCCTCACTGATTCCGCTGCCGATACGTGATCCGCCGCAGGCTCCCCGTCCGCGAGCGCATCAGGATCGTCTCCGTCTCGGTCCACTCGCCGTCCCGCTTCGCCCCGCGCAGGATCGAGCCGTCCGTCACACCCGTCGCCGCGAAGATCACGTCCTCCGTCACCATGTCGCGCAGCGAATACACCCGGTCGAGATCCTCGATCCCCGCACGCGCCGCGCGGGCCTTCTCGTCGGCGTTGCGGAACATCAGCCGCCCGAAGATCTGCCCGCCCATGCAGCGCAGGGCCGCCGCCGCGAGCACCCCCTCCGGCGCGCCGCCCGAGCCCATGTACATGTCGATGCCCGTCGTCTCCGCCTCGGCGCAGTGGATCACGCCGGCGACGTCGCCGTCCGTGATCAGCCGGATCCCGGCGCCGGTGGAGCGGACCTCGCGCACCATCTCCTCGTGCCGCGGCCGCTCCAGGATGCAGCAGGTGATGTCCGCCGCGGCGCAGCCCTTGGCCTTCGCCAGTTCGTACACCCGCTCCGAGGGGCTCATGTCGAGGCTCACCACCCCCTCCGGAAAGCCCGGCCCGATCGCCAGCTTGTCCATGTAGACGTCCGGCGCGTGCAGCATGCTCCCGCGCGGCCCCATCGCGATCACCGCCAGCGCGTTCGGCATGTCCTTCGCGGTAAGCGTCGTCCCCTCGAGGGGATCGAGCGCGATGTCCACCTCGGGCCCGTTCCCGGTCCCCACCTCCTCGCCGATGTAGAGCATCGGCGCCTCGTCCCGCTCGCCCTCGCCGATCACCACGACGCCCGCGATGTCCAGAAGATCGAGCTGCGTGCGCATGGCGTCCACCGCCGCCTGGTCCGCCGCCTTCTCGTCGCCCCGGCCCACCAGCTTCGCCGCCGCGATCGCCGCGGCCTCGGAGACGCGGGCGAGGCCCAGCGAAAGCATCCGGTCCGCGAAGATGTTGCGGCGTTCCTCGGTGATCTCGATCATCGGCGGCTCCTCCCTCACGCGCCTCCCCTGCTAGCCAGCGGGAGGCCCTCCCGCAAGCGAAACTCCCTCGACAGCGGCCACGGCCCCCGCCACCCTTCCGCCGGAGCAGGGGAGAGGGACCATGACCGACCGCCTCGAGGGCCTGAGCGCCCTCGTCGCCGTCAACCACCCGGACGAGGCGACGCGCGAGGCCGCCGAGGCCGTCGTCGCCGGGATCCGCGCGGCGGGGGGCGAGGCCGTCGCCCTCCGCGCCGACGTCAGTCGGGAGGACGAGGCAGAGGCCCTCGTCGCCGCCGCCACGCAGGCGCACGGGCCGATCGACGTCCTCGTCTCCAACGCCGGCGTCGCCGTCGCCGCGCCCCTGCACGAGACGAGCGCCGAGGACTGGGACCGGGTGATCGCCGTGCATCTGCGCGGCGCCTTCCTCGTCGCCCGCCGCGTCCTGCCGGGGATGTACGGGCGGCGCCGGGGACGCGTGCTCTTCACCGCCTCCCAGCTCGCCTACAAGGGCGCGGCCGGCTTCGCCGCCTACACCGCCGCGAAGGGCGCGCTGATCTCCCTGACCCGCACCCTCGCGCTCGAGGCCGCGGACACCGGCGTCACCGTCAACGCCATCGCGCCGGGCGCCACCATGACCCCGATGCTCGCCGACGTGCCGGAGGCGATCCTCGACAAGGTCCGCGCCGACATCCCCCTCGGCCGCATCGCCGAGGTCGCGGACATCGTCCCGACCTACGTCTTTCTCGCCTCGGAGGAGGGGCGTCACTACCAGGGCCAGTGCCTCAGCCCTAACGGCGGCGACGTGTTCCTCTGAGGCCTGGCAGTTTCGTTCGACGATGACGAGGCCGCCGTCGAGAGGCTTGGCCATTGCGGCACCCGGCTCGAAGAGATCGCGGTCGACGCCGGCTCGATCTCGACTTCCCTTGCACCGCGGTCGTCAGGATGTCGGCACGATGCGGGAAGACGGACGCCCCTTCGCGGAAACCGGCTCAAGGGTTGCGCCGATGCTCCGCCTCCCGGACGTCGGCCATAGAGAGTCCGCTTCCCGAACGGGCTTTGCGGAGGGGACGGCGTCCCGCTGGCTTCGAGGGCGCGCCCGGCTGAACGCGAGCGCCGCGCTTCGCATCCGCGAAGGGACCGCCGCGCTCGATCGGCTCCGCTTCGGCGACGCGTCGAACCTGCCGCCGCGCCTGGCGGAACAGGTCAGGCCGGCCGCCGACGGCCCGTAGGGACGGCTCCTATGCGGACCGGAAGTCCTCGCAGATCCCAACGAGCATCGCTCCGCCCCGCATCTTCCGCGCGCCGAACCGGTCGTCGCGTCCCGCCGTCCCACCGACGACGCAGTCGAGCAAGTCGCCGATGGGGTGGAGCGCGGCGTCGGAGGACTTCGCGATCTCGGGCGACCTCCGGAGCGACCCTCGGAACGCCGGCGCGGCCGTGCCGCCGCTGGCGGCGGCGGACCTCGGCGCGCCGGCGCCGGCGGCGCGGCGGCGTCGAGCGCCCCGCCTCAGACCGCCTCGACCCGGAACGCCACCGGCGGCGCCAGCAGCTCCGGCATCGCGCCGAGCCGGCCGAGCGCCCCGTCCACCGAGGCGCGCGGCGCCGGATGCGTCACGAAGATCGCCGGCGCGGTCTCTCCCCGATGGTCGTACTGGCGCATCTGGCGGATCGAGACGCCCTCCTCCCCCAGCGCGGCCGCGACCTTCGCCAGAACGCCCGGCGCGTCGCGCAGCGCGAGGCGCAGATAGAACGCCGCCGGCGCCCCGTCCGCCGCCCGCGGCGCCTGCGCCAGCGCCGAGGCCGGCCGCCCGAACACCGGCGTCGCCCCGGACCGCGCGATGTCGAGCACGTCCGCCATCACCGCCGAGGCGGTCGGCCCGGCGCCCGCGCCCGGCCCCTCGAACACGGTCTGGCCGACGAAGTCGCCCTCGACCACCACCGCGTTGGTCACGCCCGAGAGAAGCCCGATCGCCGAGTCCGCCGGCACCAGGCACGGCGTCATCCGCTGCTCCAGCCCCGTCTCGGTCATCTTCGCCACCCCGAGCAGCCGGATCCGGAAGCCGAGATCCCGCGCCTGCGCGATGTCCGTCGCCGTCACCGCCTCGATCCCCTCGATGGCGACGCCGGCGAAATCGACCCGCGTGCCGTAGGCCAGCGCCGCCAGCAGCGCGAGCTTGTGCGCCGCGTCGATGCCGCCGACGTCGAACACCGGATCGGCCTCGGCGTAACCGAGCCGCTGCGCCTCCTCCAGCATCTCCGGAAAGTCGGCGCCGCGCGTCTCCATCTCGCTCAGGATGTAGTTGCAGGTGCCGTTCATCACGCCCATCACGCGGACGATGCCGTTGGCGGCCAGCCCCTCGCCCAGCGCCTTGACGATGGGGATGCCCCCGGCGACGGCGGCCTCGAACTTCAGCGCGACGCCCGCGGCCTCCGCGGCCTCGGCCATCGCCGCGCCGTGATGCGCCAGCATCGCCTTGTTCGCGGTCACCACATGCGTCCCGGCCTCGATCGCCGCCTCGACGCCCGCCTTGGCCGGCCCGTCCTCGCCGCCCATCAGCTCGAGGAACACGTCGACGTCGTCGCGCCGCGCCAGCGCGACGGGATCGTCCTCCCAATCATAAGCCGAAAGATCGACGCCCCGGTCGCGATGCCGGGTGCGCGCGCTGACCGCGACGATCTCCACGGGCCGCCCCGCGCGCCGCGCCAGCGCCTCGCGCCGCGTCTCCACGAGCCGCGCGACGCCTGCGCCGACGGTGCCGAGGCCGGCGACGCCGAGCCGAAGGGGGGTGGTCATGCAGCTCTCCCGCAGATGCCGTCAGGTCGCCCGCGGTGATGCCGCGCTTTGGCCCCCGCCGCAACCGCCGCGCCGATGACGGTCGGATCAAGGGCCGATCACGCGGCCCGCCGCAGCCTCCGCCGCGCCGGACCGGCTCTCGACGCCCGAGACGCGGAGGATCCCGTCATGCCACAGACCGAGAAGAAGAGGGAATTCGAGGTCACCGTCTCGAAGGACGACGCCGACCTCCTCGAAGACGCCCGCGAGAAGGGCATCGGGCGCGGCCTCGAGCTGCTCTCCACCATGACCTTCCGCTGGGAGGATCTGGCCAGGCAGGGCGCCTCGGGCGCGATCGCCATCGGCTCCGCCGCGCACGGGACCTTCGGCATGTCCGGCACGCCCGGGCAGGCCGGCGACCGGCGCAACGCCTTCGGCAAGCTCGCCGACTCGGCCGAGGACGCGATCATGGCGCAGCTCTCGCGCGTCTGGGCGCGGATCCGGACCCGCGTCATCCGCAACGACGTCATCAAGAAGTGCTGCGACGTGCTCGGCGTCGGCGTGAGCTGGCTGCTCGACCGGATCAAGAGCTGCGTGCTGTCGGGCGAGATCGTCGCCAAGCTCGTGCCCGTCTACGGCGCCATCAAGGGGGCCTATGACGGCGTCATGCTCGCCGTCGAGACGCACAACCACCAGGGCGCCTTCGAGAGCCTCCGGGCCATGGCCCCGAAGATCGGCTCGGGCTTTCCGACCGTCGCCATGAACGGCTTCAAGACCTGTGTCCGGACCGAGACGATCCGCGCCGGCGCCAGGACCGTCTGCACCTTCGGCAAGACCATCGCCCAGGAGCTGACGGACATCTTCTCAGCCGGCGTCGCCTCGATCGTCGCGTTCGCGACCTGCGTGGTCGAGGCCGCGGTCTCCTTCGCCTATTCGGTGATCCAGGCCGTGCTGTTCGACCGCGCCACCGACAAGGCCCGCGCCTGCATCGCCGAGAAGGGCACGATGCACGAGAACGAGTTCCGCGACATGATCAAGGGCGGACCCTTCGTCGGCGCGGTGTTCTTCGCCGCCGCCAACTACACCGGCCATTTCAACCTGACCCCGGTGCCGACGCGGCAAGGCCTCGTCATCTCCGACTCGTCGATGTCGAACGCGGTGGCCTCCGTCAACGAGGCGCAGAAGCTCGCCGCGGGCTGCATCGTCGCCTCGCATTTCGAGATCGGCTTCCGCTAGGGGAATAGCGACTCGGACAACGGCTGGGGTGCTGAACATGATCAAGGGCTACGCCAGCGACGCGCCGAAGAACGACATCCCCACCTCGAAGGCCAGCAACTGGCAGCGCGTGAAGCACAAGGCCAGGACGTTCCGGTACAGGTTCGCCTGAGCGCCGGCGGCGGGGCGACCGCCGCCGGCGCCGCCCGGCGCTCAATAGGCGTCGCAGTAGCCGTCGCCGTTGTTGTCGACGCAGGTGTTGTCGGGCGACGAGGAATTGGCGATCGCCGCCCCGACGCCGAGGCCGATGATCCCGCCGACCAGCGCGCCGGCGACGCCCGCGCCGCCGTTGTCGTCGTCGTCGTAATAATAGCGCCCGCCGCCGCGATACGGCCGGCCGCGGTTCACGACGACCGTGTTGTTGCGAAACGTGCCGCCCTTGGAATAGCGCGTGTTCCCGCCTTTCCGAATGCGCGCGCCGCCCCGGTTTCCGCCGCGGTTGGCGCCGCCCTTCTTCGCGGCCACACGCAGCGCGTCGTCCTCGAAGCCGCTCTCCGCGGCCGCGCCGGAGAGGCCCGGAAGCAAGTCGTGGACGACCGCTTCGAACGCCGGAACGGCGCGGGGCGCGGCAGGCGTCGCGGTCGACGGCGCCGCCGAGGCCGCGGTCGGCGCGCACAGCGCCGCCGCCGCGACCAGCGCGGTCAGCCGTCTCATTCCTCGTCTCCGATCAGGTCGTAGTCCTCGCGGATGCCCTGCCACTGCTCCAGCAGCCGCGGGCACTCGAGATCCTGCGCCGGAACCGCGCCGCCGTAACCGACGCCGGTGGCGTAGAGGAAGCCCATGTCGGACCCCACGTCCTGCACGATCAGGTCGAAGAGGTGATGCGCCTCCTCCTTGAACAGGCCGCGCTCCTCCTCCGGCGTGCAGGCGTAGGCGTTGCCGATCGCCAGCGCCAGCGCACGCACCTTCTCCGCCATCTCGGCCTTGCCGTCGGCCTGAGCCTGCGCCGAAGCGGCGCCGGCCGTGATGGCCGCGGCCACGGCCGCCGACCTCCAGATCACCCTCATCACGGTCTCCCTCCTGGTCCACGGCATCCGCCGCGACGGAAGTCTGCCACGAGTTTCGTGTCCGATCGACATCCACGATCCCGACCGGCGCCGCGCGCGCCGACCTCGGCGTCACTCGGCCGCGGCCGCCCGCGCCTCGGCCTCGGCATGGCGCGAAAGGGCGCCTTCCGCCTCCGCCAGCAGCCGCTTCACGCCGCGCGCCGCCTGCCGCACCCGCTGCTCGTTCTCCACGAGGCCGAGCCGCACGAAGCCCTCGCCGTGCTCGCCGAAGCCGATGCCGGGGGAGACGGCGACCCCGGCCTCCCTCAGCAGCATCCGCGAGAACGCCAGCGAGCCCATCGCCCGGAACGGCTCGGGGATCGGCGCCCAGGCGAACATCGTCGCCGGCGGCGAGGGCACCTGCCAGCCGGCGCGCCCCATCGCCTCCACCAGCACGTCGCGCCGGCGCCGGTAGACGCCGCGGATCTCCGCCACGCAGTCCTCCGGTCCGTTCAGCGCCGCCGCCGCCGCCACCTGGATCGGCGTGAAGGCGCCGTAGTCGAGATAGCTCTTGATCCGCGCCAGCGCGCCGACCAGCCGGGCCGCGCCCACCGCGAAGCCCATGCGCCAGCCCGGCATCGAGAAGGTCTTGGAGAGCGAGGTGAACTCCACCGCCACGTCCCGCGCCCCCTCCACCTGAAGGATCGAGGGCGGCGGCGTCTCGAACCAGATCTCCGAATAGGCGAGATCGCTCAGCACCCAGAGGTCGTGCCGCTTCGCCAGCCGCACGATCTCCCGGTAGAAGTCGAGGTCGCAGACCTCTGCGGTCGGGTTGGAGGGGAACGAGACCAGCAGCGCCGTCGGCGCCGGGGCCGAGTGCCGCGCCGCGTGCTCCAGCTCCGCCAGGTATCGCTCCGGGTCGAACCGCCCCGCGTGCAGCGCCGGGACGTGCCGCAGCGCGCCGCCGGCGATGATGAAGCCGAAGGCGTGGATCGGGTAGGACGGGTTCGGCGTCAGCACCACGTCGCCCGGCGCCGTGATCGCCTGCGCGAGGTTCGCCAGCCCCTCCTTCGAGCCGAGCGTGGCGATCACCTCGGTCTCCGGGTCCAGTTCCACCCCGAATCGCCGCGCGTAATACCCCGCCTGCGCCCGCCGCAGGCCCGCGATGCCCTTCGAGGCGCTGTAGCGATGCGTCCTCGGCCGGCGCACCGTCTCCACCAGCTTGTCGACGATGTGGGCGGGGGCGTCCATGTCCGGATTGCCCATTCCGAAGTCGATCACGTCGACCCCCTCGGCCCGGCACTGCGCCTTCAGCCGGTTCACCTCGGCGAAGACGTAGGGCGGCAGGCGGCGGATGCGGTGGAACTCCGCGGTTTCGGACGGGCGGGACATGGCGTCGGCTCCAAGGACGAACGGCTGCGGGCTCGTATCACCGCGCCCTCGCCTTGCGAAGCGCTTGCGGCACGACGACGTCCTCCATCGCCGAGAGCTTCGCCGCGCAGAGGCGAGCCGCCGTGACGCGAAGGCCCCCCGCGACGCGCGCGGGGGGCCCTCGGTCATCCGTCCCGGATCAGGCGAACAGCAGGTCGTCCGAGGGCAGCGCGCCCGTCAGGTCGTCGTCGCGCGTGACGTCGTCCCAGACCGTGTCGTAGCCCATGTCCTCGAGCGCGGCGATCGTGATCGCCTCGAGCGTGGGGTTCGGGTCGAGCAGCGGCGTCATGATCTCCCGGTCGAGCGCGTTCTCCCGCCAGTGCGCGCCGTCCGAGGTCAGGGGGATGCCGTTCAGATAGCCGGCGTCGTTGCTGGGGATCGAGCCGTCCTGCACCCCGGCGACATAGGCGGCGTTGCCGTTGACGCCGGTGAAGCGCGCGTCCGACGTGCCCTCGCCGGTCGTGAGGTCGAGCAGCCCGTCGCCCCACAGCGTGCCCATGCCGAGCACGTGGAGCATCTCGTGGACGATCACCGCCTCCCACTTGCCCTCGGTGTCGAGGCGCAGCGCGTCGGCCGTGTCGAACTCCATCATCCCCTTGCTCGGGAGCTTGATGTCCGGGCGGATCGCGGTCGGGCCCGCCCGGCCGAGCACGCCGTAGCCGCCGTCGATGTCGACCAGCGACGCCGAGATCAGAACGTCGTCGATCGTCTCGCCCGACCAGAAGGACATGTCCGGCAGATCGCCGAGGATGATGCCCTCGAGGATCGCGGCGGCGTTGGTGAAGGCGTCCATGAGGCCGGCGTACTCACCGTCGAACCCGCTGAACGCGAAGTCGATGTCGAACCCGTCCGCGGGATCGGCGGCGTCGTCGTCGGCGGCGTCGTCGTCCGTCGTGTCGCCGTCGGCGGCGTCGTCGTCCGTCGTGTCGCCGTCGGCGGTGTCGCCGTCGGCGGTGTCGCCGCCCGTCGTGTCGCCGTCGGCGGTGTCGCCGTCCGTCGTGTCGCCGTCGGCGGTGTCGTCGTCCGTCCTGTCGCCGTCGGCGGTGTCGTCGTCCGTCGTGTCGCCGTCCGTCGTGTCCCCGTCGGCGCTGTCGTCGTCCGTCGTGTCGCCGCCCGTCGTCTCGCCGTCGGCGCTGTCATCGTCCGTCGTGTCGCCATCCGTCGTGTCGCCGTCGGCGGTGTCGCCGCCCGTCGTGTCCTCGTCGGCGGTGCCGCCGTCGTCCTTGCGCCAGCCCTTGCCGGGGGGCGGCCCGCCGCCGTCGCCCTTCTTGTCGCTGGACCGGTCCGGCCTGGCCGCGGACGTGCCGTCGGCGGCCTCCTCCTCGTCGGTCTTCTCCTCGCGGCGGCGGCGCATCCGCTCGGCCATCCCCTCGCGCGCCGCGGTGGCGCGCGCGCCGGGATCGAAGTCCGGGCCTGGTCCGCGATCGCCGAGCTCAGCGCCGGAGGCGCCGATCTCGAACCGGTCGGCCGCACCGCCGGCAGCCGGCCCGCCCCGGCCCCCGGCGTCTCCCTCCCGGAGACGATTCCCGAAGTCGAACGGCCGTCCGAACGGCCCGTCGAAGACCTTACGCATTACGTTTCCTCGTCTGTTTACGCTACGCCGACGCAGCCCAAAACATGAGCGTCTACTTCATTCTAGCGTCAGGAAGCTTGCGGGGCAAGCGCCGGATGAACGGTTTTCGAACGAACTTCTCCGGTTTCGGCAAGGTCGTCGCGCCGGAGGCGCGCTCCACCACGCTCGTGATCCCGTTGTCTCATGGCCATGATTCGCTCGCCTGAAACAACCCGAACGTGCATCCTGAAACACTACCATTGTCAGGGTCGATCCCCCCGCGGCGTCGCTTGACGCACGCGCCGCGCCCCGTCATCCCGGGGGGCGTCAGCGCGGGAGGCGACCATGCCCCACGACCACGCCCCGCCCGAGGCCGACGGCCGCCGCCTCGCCGCCGCGGTCGCGGTGAATCTCGGCCTCACCGCGGCCCAGCTCGTCGGGGCGCTCTTCGCCGGCTCGCTCGCGCTCGCCGCGGACGCGCTGCACAACCTCTCGGACGCGGTCTCGCTCGGCGCAGCGCTCCTCGCCCGGCGCGTGGCGCGCCGCCCGGCGGACGCGCGCATGACTTTCGGCTACGGCCGGATCGAGGCCGTCGCCGCCCTCGTCAACAGCACCGCCCTCGCCGCCCTCGGCCTCTGGCTGATCGTCGAGGCCGCCCGCCGCGCCTGGAACCCCGCGCCCGTGGAAGGCTGGACCGTCGTCGCCCTCGCCGGGCTCGCGCTCGCGGTCGACGTGGTCACGGCCATGCTCACCGCGGCGGGCGCCCGGCGCAGCGTCAACATCCGCGCCGCCTTCCTGCACAATCTCGGCGACGCGCTGGCCTCGGTCGCCGTGATCGTCTCCGGCGCGCTGATCCTGCTCTACGACTGGCGGCTCGCCGATCCGCTGGCGACGCTGATCGTCTCGGCCATGATCCTCGGCATGGCGTGGTCCGGCGGGCGGGACGCCGCCCGCATCCTGATGCTCGGCACGCCCGAGGCGCTGGATCCGCGCGCGGTGATCGACGACCTCGAGCGGCTGGAGGGGGTCGGCCGGCTGCACCACGTCCATCTCTGGCGCATGGAGGAGCACCGGCCGAGCTTCGACGCCCATGTCGTCCTCGCCGAAGGCGCCCGGCCCGCCGAGGTCAAGGCCGCCCTCCGCGAACGCCTCGCCGATCGCTGGGAGGTGCACCACGCGACGCTGGAGACCGAAACCCCGGCCGAGGCCGCCGCCGCCTCCGGCGCCGAACGCGTCATCGGCCACGACGCCCGCTGAGATGGAGGCCGGTCGAAGCGCACGCGGCGCGATGCGGGCCCCGGACGCCGGATCACGGCACGCCGCCCGCGCTGGCGGACCTCAGCGCCCCGCCGCCCGCGCCAGCCGCGCCGCCTCGCCCGGCGGCACCACCGGCCCCGCCAGCGCCTCGGCCCGCACCGCGGAGACCAGCGCTTCGCGCGTCAGCGCCAGGGCCACCGCCCGGCCCGTCTCCGCCCCCGGCCCGTCCGGATCGACGCCGGGCGCCGGCGCGTCCACCAGCCTCGGCCACGGCGCCTCGGACGCCGCGCCGAGCGGCCCCACCGCCTCCGCCGGCGGGCCGAACGCCCCGCAGCCCGCCAGGGCCAGCGCCAGCGCCGCGCACGCCGCCCGGCGCCCGCGCCGCGCCGCCTTCCCGCCGTCACCTCTCACGCCGCTCTCCGGTTGACCCCACGTCGCGCGCCGACGGCTTCGACATCGCCCGCCAGCGGAGGCACAATGCAGCCTAGACGCACGACACCGCGCCGCCAAGCCGGCGCCCCCCCGGAAGGAGACGCCATGTCCGACGCCGATGTCACCAGGCAGGCCGCCGACCAGGCCGCCGAGGCCGCCGCGTTCGCCACCAACATGGCCGAGGTGCTGAAGACCTCGCAGGACATCTGGATGCGCCTCATGCAGGCGCAGATGAAGGACGAACACCCCCTCCACGCCGACCCGCTCAACACCCTGCCCGCCTTCTCCGAACTCCAGCAGGCGCTCTTGCGCAACCCCGCCGAGATGGCCGAGCGCACCCTCGCCCTCTGGTCCTCCCAGGCCGAGCTCTGGCGGCGCATGACCCAGGCCTGGCTCGGCGCCGAGGACCCCGAGCCCGTCGCCACCCCCGCCCGCTCCGACAAGCGCTTCAAGCACGACGAGTGGAGCCAGAACCGCGTCTTCGACTATCTCAAGCAGTCCTACCTGCTGACCGCCAAGTATCTCGAAGGCGTCGCCACCGACGTCGGCGACCTCGACGACCGCGACCGCCGCAAGGTCGCCTTCTTCACCAAGCAGTTCGTCGACGCCATGAGCCCCACCAACTTCGCCGCCATGAACCCCGAGGTGCTCGAGACCACGCTCGAGCAGAAGGGCGAGAACCTGGTCCGCGGCCTCAAGATGATGGCCGAGGATCTCGAGCGCGGCGACGGCAAGCTCCTGATCCGCCAGACCGACATGGAGCGCTTCAAGGTCGGCCGCGACATGGCGCTGACCGAGGGCAAGGTGGTCCACCAGAACGAGGTGATGCAGCTGATCCAGTACGGCCCGGCGACCGAGGAGGTGCACGAGATCCCGCTCCTGATCGTCCCGCCCTGGATCAACAAGTTCTACATCCTCGACCTCACGCCCGAGAAGTCGCTGGTGAAATGGCTGACCGAGCAGGGCTTCACCGTCTTCCTCGTCTCCTGGGTCAACCCGGACGAGCGCCAGAAGGACGAGACCTGGGAGAGCTATCTCGCCAAGGGCCCGTTCGAGGCGCTGGAGAAGACGCTCGAGGAGACCGGCGCGCCGCAGGCCCACGTCGTCGGCTACTGCATCGGCGGCACCCTCGTCGCCAACATGCTCGCGCTGATGGCCAGGACCGGCGACCGCCGCGCCGCCTCGCTCACCTTCCTCACCTCGCTGACCGACTTCGAGGACGCCGGCGACCTGCAGGTGTTCGTGGACGAGGCCACGCTGCAGATCGTCGACGAGCAGATGGAGAAGGGCTACCTCCCCGCCACCGCGATGGCGAACGCCTTCAACATGCTGCGCGCCTCGGACCTGATCTGGAACTACGTGGTCAACAACTACTATCTGGGGCGCGAGCCCTTCCCCTTCGACCTGCTCTACTGGAACTCCGACTCGACCGCGATGCCGGCCAAGGTCCACCACTTCTATCTCGACCGCTTCTACAACGAGAACGCCTTCTCGCACGGCGAGCTCCGCGTGCTGAACGTGCCGGTCGAGCCCAAGGACATCGCCGTCCCCGTCTACCACGTCGCGACGAAGGAGGATCACATCGCCCCCGCCGCCGCCGTCTATCGCGGCGCGCGGCTGATGACCGGCGCGCCGGAGCTGCGCTTCGTGCTGGCGGGCTCGGGCCACATCGCCGGCGTGGTGAACCCGCCGGCGCTGAAGAAGTACCAGCACTGGGTCAACGAGGATCAGACGCCCGAGAGCCTCCCCGACTGGCTCGACCAGGCGGAGGAGCGCCCCGGCTCCTGGTGGCCCGACTGGGCCGAGTGGCTGTCGAAGCGGTCAGGGAAGAAGGTTGACGCGCGCGAGCCGGGGGCGAAGATCGGCGTCGTGGAGGACGCGCCGGGGAGCTATGTGAAGCGGCGGTTTGATGAGGGGTGATTAATCCCCACACCATTTACAGTACACTTGGGCCAGCGGAAAGCCTAACCGAGTCCTTATACTTTTAATCCATGCATTATATTCGTCTGGAGGCAGGCACTTTGCGGCATATATAAACGCCGGCTGGAGCCACGCGCTAAGCTCATGAACCCGAGTTTTCTCCCTACGAAAGAAGCTCAGGTCGTTCACGCGAGCGTGAAGCTGATATAATTGGCGCTTATCTAAAGTCTGACTTAGGCGATCAAGCTGACGAACCTGTACTGGCTGGATATCAACGACCCCTCGCACGAATAGCTCTAAAAGCCATGCACGCGTAACAGATAGAGAGTTCAGCCTTTCTGAAAAGATCACTTCGATAATTCGATCAGACATATCATCAAATGCAGTCTCTCCATCGTTCTTCAACTCCTCCATCAGCAAGACAATATCCTTTGCGAAGGGTAAGAGATTATCGATATTGGCCTTGATGAAATCTGAAGCCGCACGGCTTTTTGTCAACCTCAGAGCGCGCAATAAAATTCTTATCTTTCCAGTGTCCCAAAAATCCTTCGAATACTCCTCAACAAGTTCGCCCGCAATATCTTGAGCCATTAGTTCTGCAAGTTTTTCTGGATCAACATCTTCCTGATCATACGCGAGATAAAATAGTTTTTCAGTACCAGCTTTATCCGCCTGGTCTTGATCTTCGCCACTTGGCTCATGGTGCCGCGATGCCCAATCAGCGAAGCTTTCTATTTTTGTTTTCTGAATATTTAGACTCAATCCCTCGTTCACGGCAAGATGTTCTGCAAGAGAGCTCAGGATTGCAAATTCATCCTGATCATTTTTGACAAATATCAAGAAATCATCTACGTATCTCGAAAATTCAATTCCTTGGGATTGAAGAAAAAAATCTGTATCGCAGAGTGCAACTTCCGCTAGGAGCCGAGAAGCGTTTGAACCCACTGGCAATCCAAAAGACTGCTTGCCTCGCCATTCACTCAGAAATCGCTCAATATGTTTTACTTTACTTTTATCTCCTGAGTAATCTTCGAGGCAGTTTTTAAGTCTATGTCTATAAATCCTCATGTAAAAGTCCGATAGATCAGTTTTTATGACAGACTTTTTGTTATCGTCAAAACCACGAATAATCTGATTATTAATCCAATTATGGAAATTAAATTCTGAATCGAAAAATTCGAAATTCTGATTGCCGACGTATCGGTATGAGAACGCAATCCTATCGTCTTTCCAAATTCGAGAAGCTTCGATATGTGG
>JAWLFJ010000085.1:0-17411 GCA_041685625.1 Paracoccaceae bacterium
CGGCTTCAGCAGGCTGGAATGGCGCAAGCTCCGCGAGCGCAACGAGGCGCTGGACTGCCGGGTCTACGCCCGCGCCGCCGCGTGGATCGCCGGCGCCGACCGCCGGCCCGACGCTCAGATGCGGGAACAGCGCGTAGTTCTGGAACACCATGGCGATGCCGCGCGCCTCGGGCGCGGCATGGGTCACGTCGCGGCCGTCGATCAGGATGCGCCCCGCGGACGGCCGCTCCAGCCCGGCCACCAGCCTCAGGGTGGTGGACTTTCCGCAGCCCGAGGGGCCGAGAAGGGCGACGAACTCGCCCTCGGCCACGTCGAGCGAGAGCGCGTCCACCGCCGGCGTCGCGCCGCCCGGCCAGCCTTTCGTGACGGTGTCGAGAGTGATTGTCATGCCGCGCGCTCTACGCAGGCCGCGTGACGACTTCGCCTCGATTGCGCGACAGTTTCGCGTCGCCCGGTCCCGTCGGGCGCGGCACGCAGGCCTCGGCCGGGACCGCCTTCCCGATCCCCGGGGGCGAAGCCCTGTCCGGCTGAGCGGAAGCCCATCTGACTGAATCTTGCGGGAATCCCGCGCGGGCCGCAGGCTGCTTCATGTGTGGACGCCCGCTCTGGCAAGGGCGGAGTGCGTTCTGCGCTGATCGGTTGCTTTCATGTGTCCGGCCTGTGCATGCGGTGCGGTCCCGGCCGATCCCGTACTACGCCGACACCCCCGTCTGCCCGTCCGCGAACGGCGCCGACTTCACGGGCGGGGCCGTGCGCGTCGGCGGCCATTCCCTCCGGATCGGCGTCCCCGCCGCCTGATCCGCCCCCCTTCGCCGTCCCCTCCCTCCGCCCGCCGGCCCCAACCGGCGGGCCCTTCCCCGTTGGAGCCCCCCATGACCGTCCGGAGTTGAGCCGACTGGACGGACGTCCCCGCCGACGACTGGCCCTGGCCCCACTTCTCCCGCGAGGAGGTCGCCCACCGCGGCGCCGGCCGCCTCGTCGTGAACCTCGCCGCCATGGACGCGCTGGAGCGCCTGCGCCACGCCCTCGGCGCCCCCATGATCCTCCGCAGCCACTATCGCTCGACCGGAGCCGCGAGCCCTTCATCCGGCGCGCCGACGCAGACGCCCTCATCGCGGCGCGTTCGCGAGGGTTCCAGGCGTTGGAGTCGGTCCGCTAGGCCGCTCCCGCCTCCAGCTTCGCGATGGCGTCGGCCTTGGCGATCAGGGCGCGGGCGGTCTCGACGTGCAGGTTCTCGACGATCCTGCCGTCCACGACCGCGACGGCCTCGCCCTTCGCCCGCGTCTCCTCGAAGGCCGTCAGTTGGCGCCGCGCGAGTTCCAGCTCCGCGTCGGAGGGGGCGAAGACGCGGTTGGCCGCCTCGAGCTGATCGGGATGGATCAGCGTCTTGCCGTCGAAGCCCATCGCGCGGCCCGCGCGGCAGGCGGCCTCCAGCCCCTCCCGGTCCTTGAAGGCGTTGTAGACGCCGTCGAGGATCGCGAGCCCGTGCGCCCGCGCCGCGAGCAGGCAGATCCCGAGGCTGGTCGCGACCTCCGCCCGCTCCGCGGTGTGCTCCGCGCCCAGCTCCTTCACCAGGTCGTTGGTGCCCATCACGAGGCAGGCCAGCCGCGACGCCGCGGCGATCTCCCTTGCGTTCAGCACGCCGAGCGGCGTCTCCATCATCGCCCAGAGGGCCACCTCGCCGGCCCCCGCCGCGTCGAGCCGCGCCGCCGCCTCTGCGAGGTCCTCCGGTCGATCCACCTTCGGGATCACCACCGCGTCCGGCCGCGCCTCGGCCGCCGCCTCCAGGTCCTCCTCGCCCCAGGGCGTCTCGAGGCCGTTCACCCGGATCGTCACCTCGCGCGGGCCGAAGCCGCCGGCCCGCACCGCCTCCACGACCATGCGCCGCGCCGCGTCCTTCTCGCTCGGGCCCACGGCGTCCTCCAGATCGAGGATCAGCGCGTCGGCGGGCAGCGTCCGCGCCTTCTCCAGCGCACGCGCCTTGGCGCCGGGCATGTAGAGGGCGGATCGGCGAGGGCGCGTCTGCGGCATGGTCGGATCTCCTCTCTTCGCTGCACCGCGGCATAGCCGCCGGGGCTTGCGGCGGCAAGGCGGCCGGAAACATCGTGGCGCGCCGCGCCCAAGGGCGCGCGAATCGGTCGGAGGATACGCATGGCCGCCCCGCAGGACCCGCCCGAAAAAGGGGTCGACCGCCCGCACCCGCCCGACTTCGGCGCGGCGATCCCGGCCGGGCTCGGCCTCAACCTCCTCGTCGCGGACGTCGACCGCGCCGCGCGCTGGCAGGCGGCGATCCTCGGGGCCCGCGTCCTCTACTGGGAGGAGCACTTCGCCGTGCTCTCCGCCGCCGGCGCGACCTGGTTCCTGCATTCGGACTGGTCCTATCGCGGCCATCCCCTCCGCGGCGCGGTCGCGGGGGTGGAGGCCCGCGGCGCCGGCGCGGAGTTCCGTCTCTACGGGATCGATCCCGACGCGGCCGAGGCCCGCGCCGTCGCAGCCGGCGCGATCGTGCTCTCCGGCGCCGCCGACAAGCCCCACGGACTGCGCGAGGTGCATCTCGTCGATCCGGAGGGCTATGTCTGGGCGCCCTGCATCCCGAGCCCGACGCCTCGCTGACGGCGCGGTGCAGAGCGGTCTGCGGCGCGAGCGCGCGGCGTCGCGACACCCTGCACCGCCCGCATGCGCATCGCCGCCGTCGGAAGGCGGGCGTCCTCGTGAGACGCGCCGGACGAACTGCGGTCGACGCGTTAACCTCGTCTTCGCCTTGTGACCCGAGGCTTCCCCGACAGCCGTTCCGTCGGGACCGGCCCGACCGAGACCGCCGCGCACCGGGCGGGCTCGCACGGTCGGGCTCCGTGTCCCGGCGGCCAATTCGAAAAGGCGCCCGGCGCGCGAGAGACGAGGCGACGCCATGTCCCGTTCCGTTCCGACCGTCCTGTCCTCCGCCCTCGGCCTCGCGACGGTCCTCGTCGCCGGCGGGGCCGGCGCCCCCTCCGCGCGGGCCGACCTCGCGCGCGACGCCGTCTGCGGCGAGCGTGCGGCCGTGGTGAAGCGCCTGCGCGACACCTACGGCGAGACGCGCCGCGGCTACGGCCTGCAGCGCGGCGCTTCGGTGATCGAGGTCTACGCCTCCGCCGACACCGGGAGCTGGACCATCCTCGCGACCACGCCGGACGGCGTCGCCTGCCTCGTCGCCGCCGGACGGAACTGGGCGGCGACGCCCGAAGAGGCCCGCACCGAGTTCGAAACTCCCGCCTGAGGCGGGAGGCGGCAGGCCTGGGCGGCCCCCCCCCCAGCCGGGCCCGAGGCGGCTGCGGGCCGCAGATCGGCCCCGGCCGCCGGCGATCTCGGCGTGGCCTTTCGCCGATCGGCGTTGCCAGCGCCCCGCGCGTCGATAACATGACGTCACCAGAAGAGGCCGAACGGCCAGCGGGACGGGCCGCGCCACGCCTCCAGGCCGCGTGCGGCTGGGGAGGGACGCCATGGGCGCGACGCGCGTGCTGATCGCGGAGGACGAGCCGCACATCGTCGAATCGCTGCGCTTCCTCCTGCGCCGCGAAGGCTACGAGGTGGACGAGGCCGTCGACGGCGAAAGCGCCGTCGCCCGCCTCTGCGCGGCGCCGGCGGACCTGATCATCCTCGACGTCATGCTGCCGCGGCTCAACGGCTTCGGGGTTCTGCGCCGCCTCCGCGCCGACCCGGTCCTCGCCGCGACGCCGGTCGTGATGCTCACCGCCAAGGGTCAGGCGCAGGACCGCCGCACGGCCGAGGATCTGGGAGTCGACGCCTTCATCACCAAGCCCTTCTCGAACCGAGACGTGGTGGCGCATGTCCTCCGGCTCGCCCCGCTCTGAAGCTCCCGGCGCGCCGGTGGGCGGCGCGGGCGAGCCGCCCGGGCATCCCCGGGCCGAGACCGCCGCCCACGTCCTGCGGCCACGCGGCCCGGAGGCGGCCGCCCGCCTGCCGCGACGCCGGCGGGCCGAGGCCTTGGCCGCCCTGCTGCCGCTTGCCGGCGCGTTCCTCCTGATGCCGCCCTTCATCGGCGTCTTCGCGCATGACGGTCGCATCCTGGGCGCGCCTTCTGTGCTGGTCTTCATCCTCGCGGTCTGGATCGGGCTGATCCTCGGCGCGCGGGGCCTCGCCCGGCGGCTCGGGCGCGAGGGGCCGTGATGCCGGCGCCGGACCTCCTGCTCGCGGCCTGCCTCGGCTATGTCGCGATCCTCTTCGGCGTCGCCTTCGCGGCGGAGCGACGTCGGCGACGCGGCGACGGCGGCTGGCTGGCCTCGCCGCTGGTCTACACGCTCTCGATCTCGATCTACTGCACGTCCTGGACCTTCTACGGCGCGGTCGGCTCGGCCGTGCGCGGCGGCCTGGAATTCGTCGCCATCTACACCGGTCCGGTTCTGATCTTCGCCGGCTGGTGGTTCCTTCTGCGCAAGATGGTCCGGATCGGCCGCACCCAGCGCATCACCTCGATCGCGGACCTCCTGTCATCACGCTACGGCAAGTCGCCGACCCTCGCGGGCCTCGTGACGCTGCTCTGCGTCGTCGCCTGCACGCCCTACATCGCGCTTCAGCTCAAGGCGGTGTCCGCCAGCTTCGAGGCGGTCGCGGGGCCGGACTTCGCGCCGGGCTCCGCCACGGCCTTCTGGGTCGCCGCCGGCATGGCCGTGTTCGCGATCCTCTTCGGCACCCGCAGCGTGGACGCCTCGGAACGCCAGCACGGCGTCGTCGCCGCGATCGCGGTCGAGGCGGTGGTGAAGCTCGCCGCCCTCGTCGCGGTCGGCGGCTGGGTGGTCTGGGCGAAGATGGGAGGCGTCGGACCCTCGCTCACCTCGATCACTCCGGATCTGCTGCAGCTCGAGGACGCCTTCGGACCGCGCTGGGCGGTGGTCACCCTGCTCTCGGCCGCCGCGATCGTCTGCCTGCCCCGCATGTTTCAGGTGATCGTGGTGGAGAACGCGGACGAACGGCACCTGGCCACCGCCGCATGGATGTTCCCGACCTATCTGCTGGTGCTCTGCCTCGCGATCCTGCCCATCGCGGCCGCGGGTCTGACGCATCTGCCCGAGGGGTCGAACCCGGACCTCTTCGTGCTTGCCCTGCCGCTCGCAGGGGGAGCCGATGCGCTGGCGGTGTTCGCCTTTCTCGGCGGCTTCTCCTCGGCCACCTCGATGGTCATCGTCTCCGCCATCGCGCTCTCGACGATGATCTCGAACCACATCCTCACGCCGATCGCGCTGCATGTCCGCGCAGGGGAGGCGGCGAGTTCGGGCGACGTACGGCGCATCCTGCTGACCGGGCGACGCGCATCGATCCTCGGGATCCTCGGCCTCGGCTTCCTGTACCACCAGGTCTCGGCCGGAGGCGCGGCCCTCGCCGCCATCGGACTGATCGCCTTCGCGGGGGTGGCGCAGCTGGCGCCGCCGCTTCTCGCGGGCCTCTACTGGCGAGGCGCGACCCGGCTCGGAGCGCTCGCCGGACTCTCGGCGGGCGCGGCGGTCTGGACCTGGACGCTGCTGCTGCCCGCGACCGTGCTGCCGGAGGCGGTGATGCGGGACGGACCCTTCGGCCTCGCCCTGCTCCGTCCCGAGGCGCTGCTGGGGCTGGAGGGTCTCGACCCGCTCGTCCATGCGACGTTCTGGAGCGTCAGCGTGAACGTCGCGCTGCTCGCAGGCGTGTCCCTGTACCGGGACCCCAAGCCTCTGGAATGGCTGCAATCCGCGCTTTTCGTCGACGCCTTCCGCACCGGTGAGGCCGACACCTCCGGCATCGTGCGCCGCTCTCCGGCCTCGGAGGACCTCTTCATCCTCGCCCAACGCATCCTCGGCGCCGCCCCCGCGCAGCGCCTGTTCCGCGAGGCGGCGCTGGAGCAGGGACGCGCAGGGTTGCCCTCCCCCACGGACCGCTTCGTGCAGCGGCTGGAGCGGGAGCTGGCCGGCTCGGTCGGCGCGGCCTCGGCCCATGCGATGGTGACGCAGGCGGCGGGGGGCGAGACCATCTCCCTCAGCGAACTGGTGCGCCTCGCCGACGAGACGGTCCAGTTGATGGAGTATTCGGCGGAAGTGGAGCGCAAGTCGCGCCAGCTGGCCCAGACGGCGGCGCAGCTGCGGGAAGCGAACGCGCGGCTCCGGGAGCTCGACGCGCAGAAGGACGACTTCCTCAGCCAGGTCAGCCACGAGCTCCGGACGCCGATGACGGCGGTGCGAAGCTTCTCGGAGATCCTGCTCGAGACGGGGGACGTCAGCTCGGACGAGGCGCGGCGCTTCCTCGGAATCATCCACGAAGAGAGTCTGCGCCTGACCCGTCTGCTCGATCAGATGCTCGATCTCAACGTGCTGGAGCGCGGCGAGGTCGAGCTGCCCTTGGCGCCGACCGATGCCACCGCCGCGCTGCGGCGGGCGGTGGAGACGGTGCGCAGCGTCGCGCATGGCGCGGGGGCGGAGATCGAGTTCGGCGAGATGCCGGAGGCGGCGCCGGCGCTCGCGGACCCGGACCGGCTGGCGCAGGTCTTCATCAACCTCCTGTCGAACGCCGTGAAATACGCGGACAAGCCGGATCCGCAGGTGCGCGTCAGCGGGCGGATCGAAGCGGACGCGGCGATCTTCGCGGTGGACGATGACGGACCGGGCGTGCCGGAGCGGGACCGGGAGCGCATCTTCCAGAAGTTCTCGCGCGGCTGGGACCGGACCGATGCGGGCGGCGCCGGGCTCGGCCTCGCCATCAGCCGGGAGATCATGCGCCGCTTCGGCGGAGACCTGGTGCTGGCGGGCGAGGGTGCGCTGGGCGGAGCCCGCTTCGAGATGCGTCTGCCGCTGATCAAGGCGCGGGCCGCGGCGGCGGAGTGACGTCCCTCGTCGGGAGGCCCCCCTGCGGATCGGCGTGCAGCGGACGTGCGGACGCCGTCGGACCTTCGTGCAGCGGATGTCGGCCTCCCGTGCAGCCGGCGTCCGCCCTTGGTCGGAGGTCGGGCGGACGCCGGTCGGACCTGCGTCGCCCCGATGTCGGCCTTTCGCAGGGCCGGCGTGCCGACGTCGTGCCGACGTCGTCGGCGGCCCTTGTCGCGGAATGGCGCAGGGAAGCGGGATGGTCTTCGAAAGGCTCTCCCATCGGCGGCGCAGCCTGGCACGGACAGATTGACCGGAGGTGTCCGGCGCCGACTTCGGCCGGCCGGGCCGCGACGACCGGGCCGGGCGCCCTCGGCGGCGCGCCCTGGCGCGTCGCCGGCGCCGGGCGAGCGGGGGGCCTGCCCCCCCGAGCCCGGCGCTCCCCCCCCAAGGGGAGACCGCGCGGAGGTCAGGCGGCGAGGCGGCCGGCGAGGGAATTGGGGGCGGCGCCGACCAGCTCCACCGAGACGATCTTTCCGACCTGATCCGGCGACGCGTCGAGGAACACCGGCGAGAGCCAGGGCGAGCGGCCGACCATCTGACCGGGCTCGCGGCCCGGCTTCTCGATCATCACGTCGCAGCGGCGGCCGACGAGGCCCTCGAGGAACGCGCGCTGCTGCTCGCCCAGCAGCGTCTGGAGGCGGGCGAGGCGGTCGGCGGAGACGTCGTCCGCCACCGGATCACCGGCGCGGGCGGCGGGGGTTCCGGGGCGGGCGGAGTACTTGAAGGAGAAGGCGGAGGCGTAGCGGACCTCGCGCACCAGCGCCAAGGTCTCCTCGAACTCGGCCTCGGTCTCCCCCGGGAACCCGACGATGAAGTCGCCGGACATGGCGATGTCCGGGCGGGCGGCGCGGATGCGCTCGATCAGGCGGAGATAGCCTTCCGCCGTGTGCTTCCGGTTCATCGCCCTGAGCACCCGGTCGGAGCCCGCCTGCACGGGAAGGTGCAGGTAGGGCATCAGTTCCGGCAGCTCGCCGTGGGCGGCGATCAGGTCGTCGCTCATGTCGTTGGGATGGGAGGTGGTGTAGCGGATGCGGTCGAGGCCCTCGATCTCCGCCACGGCGCGGATCAGGCGGGCGAGCGACCAGTCGGCGCCGTCCGGGCCGTCGCCGTGATAGGCGTTCACGGTCTGGCCGAGCAGCGTGACCTCCCGCACGCCCTGCGCGGCGAGGGCCTCGGCCTCCTCCAGCACGCGGGCGGCGGGGCGGGAGACCTCGGCCCCGCGGGTGTAGGGCACCACGCAGAAGGCGCAGAACTTGTCGCAGCCCTCCTGCACGGTCAGGAACGCCGCCGGCGCGCGCCGGCGGAGCGCGGGGGCCATGCCGGCGAACTTGTCCTCGGCGAGGTCCGTCTCGACCCCGCCGTCCCGCACCAGCTTGGGCAGCTTGTGGTACGCCTGAGGGCCGACGGCGAAGTCGACGGCGGGCTGGCGGCGCAGGATCTCCTCGCCCTCGGCCTGCGCGACGCAGCCGGCGACGCCGATGCGGAGGTCCGGGTTCGCCGCCTTCAGCGGCTTCAGGCGCCCGAGCTCGGAATAGACCTTCTCGGCCGCCTTCTCGCGGATGTGACAGGTGTTGAGGAGGATGAGATCGGCGTCCTCGGGCCGGTCGGTCGTCTCCCAGCCCTCGGCCGCCATGACCCCGGCCATGCGCTCGGAGTCGTAGACGTTCATCTGGCAGCCGTAGGTCCTGACGAAGAGCTTCCTCGAGCCGGCCATCGCGCCTCTCCCGTCCCGAAAAGGGTGGCGGCGCGGAGCCTTCGCCCCGCGCCGCGACCGCGTCTAGCGGTCTCTCCTCCGGCGCGCAACGACGCGGGAGCGACGGATCACTTCGCCTTGGGCTTGCGGCCGAGGCCGATCTGCTTGGCCAGCTCCTGGCGCTTGCGGGCGTAGGCCGGCGCGACCATCGGGTAGTCGGGCGAGAGACCCCACTTGGCGCGATAGTCCTCGGGCGTCATGTCGTAGGCGGTCTTGAGGTGGCGTTTCAGCATCTTCAGCTTCTTGCCGTCCTCGAGGCAGACGATGTAATCGTCCGTCACGGACTTCTTGATCGGCACCGCCGGCACCAGCTCCTCCTTGGGCTCCGGCTTGTCCTTGGCCAATTCCGCCAGCTTGGCGTAGACCGAGTCGATGACGCCGGTGAGGTCCTGCGGCGAGACCGGGTTGTTGGATACGTGCGAGGACACGATGTCCGAGGTCAGGGCCAGAAGCTCCGACTTGGCGATGGCGGGCTCTTCCTTGGTGGCGTCGGTCATGCTTGCTTCCCGTGTTGCATGAGAAAGAAATGCTTGGAGCGACATTTAGGAAGCGACGGCGCGTCGCGAAAGGGTTTCGTCGCTCTTTTCATTGAGGCGGTGCTTATGCTTTGCCCGCGAGCGCGTCAAACAAATTTCCTAATCGCGTCGTCGTGATCATTGTCGAGACGCCCCAATTCGCGGCGGAGGATCATGGCGTCGACGCGGCTTCCGTCGGACAGCGCGTAGTAACCGCGTCGCCGGCCCGCCTCACGCCATCCGTCGGCGGCGTAGAGCGCCCGCGCGGCGCGATTGTCTTCTCCGACCTCGAGGAACGCCGTCTCGGCCCCGAGGGCCGCCGCCCGCGCCCGAAAGCCCGCCAGCAGCCGCCGCGCCGCGCCCCGCCGCCGGGCGGAGGGGCGCACGGCGAGGGTGAGGAGTTCGGCCTCCCCCGCCGCGACCACGCCGAGCAGGAACGCCGCCTCCGACAGCAGCGCCACGGCGCCCGGCCGCTCCGCGAGGGCGCGGATCTCGTCCGGGCTCCAGCCCCGCTCGCGCCCCGCGAAGGCCGCCGCGTGGATGGCGGCGGCGGCGGCCGCCTCCGCCTCGGTCAAGTCAGGAGCCGCGGGGGCGGCTCGGACGGGGGGGCGGCGTCGGGGGGGCGCGGGTAGATCGGGGCGGGCCGGGGCGCCGGGCCCGAGGCCAGACGCCGGGAGCCGAGGCGCGCGACGGCCGCGGGATCGGCGAGGTCCGTCGCGGGCTCGAAGGGCAGGGCGAGGCGCTCGGCCAGCGTCTCCGCCGGGCCGGAAGGGCCGACGACGCGGCCCGCCGCGCCGGCGAGACGTACGGCGAGCGCTTCCGGTGCGCCGCTTTCGAGGGGCGCGCGCGGCTCGGCGCCGACGGCGAAGACCTGTGCGTAGAGCCCGCCGCGCAGCGCCCCGGCGACGGCGACCAGCGGGCCCCCGCCCGCGGCCTCGGCCAGCGCGTCGAGGCGGGGCACGCCGACGGCGGGCACGGCGAGGGCCAGCGCGAGGCCGCGGGCGGCGGCGACGCCGATCCGCACGCCGGTGAAGTTGCCGGGGCCGGTGCAGACGGCGACGGCGGCGAGGTCGGCGGGGACGAGGCCGGCGGCCTCCAGCGCCTCGGCGATCATCGGCATCAGGCGTTCCGCCTGACCGCGGGGCATCGGCTCGTCCAAGCGCGCAAGCGTGTCGCCGCCGCGGAGGACCGCGACGGCGCATCGGGCGGCGGAGGTCTCGAGCGCGAGGACCGGCCCCGCGAGGGCGGTCACGTCAGAACTGGACGCCGACGGGCCGCACCTCGGTCACTTCGGGGATGTAGTGCCGAAGCAGGTTCTCGATGCCCATCTTCAGCGTCATGGTCGAGGAGGGGCAGCCGGCGCAGGCCCCCTGCATGTGGAGGTAGACCACCCCCCGCTCGAAGCCGTGGAAGGTGATGTCGCCGCCGTCCTGCGCCACCGCGGGGCGCACGCGGGTGTCGAGCAGCTCCTTGATCTGGCCGACGATGGCGCCGTCGGGACCCACGTGCTCGGCGTGGCCGGAGCGCGAGCCCTCGCCCTCGATCGCGGGCTGGCCGGACTGGTAGTGCTCGAGGATCGCGCCGAGGACGCCGGGCTTGAGGTGATCCCAGTCGAGCCCTTCGGCCTTCGTGACGGTGATGAAGTCGGGTCCGAGGAACACGCCGGTCACGCCGTCGGACGCGAAGATGCGGCGGGCGAGGGGCGAGGCGTCGGCGCTCTCGGGGTTCGGAAAGTCGGCCGTGCCCGAGGCGAGGACGGTCTCGCCGGGCAGGAACTTCAGGGTGGCCGGGTTCGGCGTCGATTCGGTCTGGATGAACATGGGCGGACCTCCGTTTCGGTTCCATAACTGGACCCCTCGGCGCCCGAAATCAAGAATCGTTCCAAACTGCGCGGCTCAGCAGAGCGCGATCACCTCGTCCCGGCTCAATCCGCCGGGCACCACCGTCACCGGCACCGGCATGCGCCCGCCGAGCTTGCCGACCAGATGGGCGACGAGGGGGCCGGGCGCGCTGTCCGCCGCGGCGCCGAGGACGAGGACGCCGATCTCCGGGTCCTCCTCGATCTGGGCGAGCACCTCCTCGACGGGTTCGCCCTCCCGGATCACGAATTCGGGGACGATGCCGACGTTCTCCTGCACCGGGCCGGAGACCTCCTGGAAGCGGGCCTCGGCGGCCTCGCGCGCCTCGCGGCGCATGATGTCGCCGACGCCGATCCAGTGCTGGAACTCCTCGGGGCGCAGGATGAAGAGCATCTGCAGGCCGCCGCCGGTCTTGTGCGCGCGGCGGGCGGCGAAGCGGATGGCGTTCATGCATTCGGGACTCTCGTCCACGACGACGAGGAACTTGCGCATCGGGCTCCTCCCACGGGCGACCCGCCCGGACCTCATGGTGCAGCGGCAAGCGTGTCTCAGGCCGCGCCCCCGCGCAAGCGCGCGTCCGCCCTCGAGTCCGGCGCCGCCGTCAGCGGGGCGGGCGCAGCATCCCGACGATCTCGTAGGTGCGGTCGATGACGGGCGCGGCGATGGCGGCGGCCTTTTCGGCGCCGTCGGCCAGCACGGCGTCGATGTGGCCGGGGTCGGCCACCAGTTCCCGCATGTTCGCGGCTATGGGGGCGAGCCGGGCGACGGCGAGGTCCGCGAGGGCCGGCTTGAAGTCCGAGAAGTTGCGCCCGCCCCAGTCGCGAAGGACCTCGGCGCCCGTGGTCTCGGCCAGCGCGGCGTAGATGCCGACGAGGTTGCGCGCCTCCGGCCGCTCGGCGAGGCCGGCGGGCTCGGACGGAAGGGGCTCGGGGTCGGTGCGGGCCTTGCGGATCTTGAGGGCGATGGCCTCGGCGTCGTCGGTGAGGTTGATGCGGCTCATGTCCGAGGCGTCGGACTTCGACATCTTCTTCGAGCCGTCGCGGAGGGACATGACGCGGGTCGCCTCGCCCTCGATCAGCGGCTCGGTCAGGGGGAAGAAGCCGGGCGCGTCGAAGTCGTGGTTGAACTTGTCGGCGATGTCGCGCGTGAGCTCGAGATGCTGCTTCTGGTCCTCGCCCACCGGGACGTGGGTGGCGTGGTAGACGAGGATGTCGGCGGCCATCAACACCGGGTAGTCGTAGAGCCCGACGGAGGCGTTCTCCCGGTTCTTGCCGGCCTTGTCCTTGAACTGCGTCATGCGGTTGAGCCAGCCGATGCGGGCGACGCAGTTGAAGATCCAGGCGAGCTGGACGTGCGCGGCCACCTGGCTCTGGTTGAAGAGGATCGAGCGCGTGGGATCGAGGCCGCAGGCGATGAAGGCGGCGGCGAGTTCGCGCGTGGCGCGGCGCAGCTCCGCCGGATCCTGCCACTGGGTGATCGCGTGCAGGTCGACCATGCAGTAGAGGGTCTGGCTCTCTCCGGCCTCCTGCAGCTCGACGAAGCGCTTGACCGCGCCGAGGTAGTTGCCCAAGTGCAGGTTCCCGGTGGGCTGGACGCCCGAGAAGACGCGCCGCGCGTGGTTCGCCGCCGCGGAGCCGGGCTCCCTCGCCGGGGCCTCTTGCGCCTCGCTCATCGGTGGGGTCCTCCTGCCGACGCCATGTCCGCCGGGTCGCGTATCGGCCGGATGCGGAACGGTCAAGTCAGCGCCGCCTGCCCCGTCCGGAGAACCGATGTTCCAGTTCCCCCCGCTGCCCCCGATCGAGGCGCATCACCGGCAGGTCGCGCTGGCCTTCGCCGCGGTCTTCGTGCTGATCGAGCTCGTGCTCCAGCTCTCGGACATCGGGGTGCTGCCGCGGAACCTGCGCGGGGCGGCCTATCTGGAGTTCTCCTTCTTCGACCCGTTCTGGGAGCGCTGGCTGGCCGGCCGGCGGGCCCCGCCGCAGGTGGTCTGGACGCCGCTGACCTACGCCTTCCTGCATGGCGGGCTGACGCATCTGGCGATGAACACGGCGGCGTTCCTCGGCCTCGGGCTGGTGGTGCTGCGGATCTTCGGGGCGCCGCTGTTCGTCCTGTTCTTCGTGGTGACGGCGATCGGCGGGGCGGTGACCTACGGGCTGCTCTCGGACGCGGAGGTGCCGATGGTCGGCGCCTCGGGCGTGGTGTTCGGGCTCATCGGGGTGCTGAAATACGCCGAGTTCGCCTTCATCACGCGGCGCCGCGAGGGGTCGATGCAGGCCTTCCTCGGCTCGATCGGCGCGCTGGTGCTGATCAACGTGATCCTCGGCGTGGCGCTGGGGGGGATGCTGGCCTGGCAGACCCATCTCGGCGGCTTCGTCGCCGGCTGGATCGCGGCCTGGATCGTCGTGCCGCGGAACTACTGAGCCGGGCGGGTCAGCCCGCGGCGGCGCGGGCGGCGCGGGCCTCGAGCGCCCGCTCGAGGTCGGGCGTCGCGGCGAGGAGGCTTCGGGTGTAGGGGTGCTCGGGCGCCGAGAACACGCGCTCGGTCTCGCCCTGCTCCACGATCACGCCGGACTTCATCACGAGCACGCGGTCGGTGATGGCGCGCACGACGTGCAGGTCGTGGCTGATGAAGAGGTAGGAGACGTCGAGCCGCTCCGAGAGGTCGGCCAGCAGGTCGAGGATGCGGGCGCGGACGGAGACGTCGAGGGCGCTGACGGCCTCGTCCAGCACCACGAGGCGGGGTTCGGTGACGAGGGCGCGGGCGATGGCGATGCGCTGGCGTTGGCCGCCGGAGAACTCGTGCGGGTACTTGTCGGCGTCGGCGGCGGAGAGGCCGACGCGCTCCAGCACCGCCTCGACGCGGCGGCGTCGTTCCGCGCCGGTCGGGCGCGGATCCAGCAGGTGGAAGGGTTCGGCGACGAGGTCGGCCACCTTCCAGCGAGGGTCGAAGCTGCCGTAGGGGTCCTGGAACACGACCTGCACGTTGCGGCGGAGCTCGGCCGCGGCGCCGGGGCCGAACGTCCTGCCGGCGATCTCGATGCGCCCGCCCTGCAGGGATTCGAGGGCGAGGATCGCGCGGGAGAGGGTGGACTTGCCGCAGCCCGACTCGCCGACGAGGCCGACGTTCTCGCCGGCGCGGATGGTCAGCGAGGCGCGGTCGACGGCGCGGAAGGTCCGCCGCGCCTCGAACAGACGCCTGCGGGGGAGGCGATAGTCGCGGACGGCGTCCTCGACCTTCAGCACCGGCTCGCCCGGCTTGCGGCCGTGGCGGTCCGGGCGGTGGGTGGAGGCGCGGAACAGGCTGCGCGTGTAGGGATGCGTCATGCCGCGGAAGAGCGAGACGGTCTCGCCCGCCTCCACGATCTCCCCGTCCTTCATGATGGCGATGCGGTCGGCCATCTCCGCCACCACGGCGAGGTCGTGGGTGATCATCAGGAGGCCCGAGCCGTCCTCCCGCGCGAGGCGCTTGAGAAGCTCGAGGATCGTCTTCTGCGTCGTGACGTCGAGCGCGGTGGTCGGCTCGTCCGCTATCAGAAGGCGCGGGCGGAGGGCGGTCGCCATCGCGATGACGACGCGCTGGCGCTGGCCGCCGGAGAGGTCGTGCGGGTGTCGGGAGAGGGGAAATTCCTCCGGCGGGAGGCCGGCGCGGGTCAGCGCCTCGCGCGCCGCGGCCTCCGCGTCGGCGTCGGGGTCGTGGACGCGGATCACCTCGGCCACCTGCGCGCCGATGGTCTGGACCGGGTTGAGGGCCGTCATCGGCTCCTGGAACACCATGCCGACGCGGGCGCCGCGGACCCTGCACATGGCGCGTTCGCTCATCACCGTCAGATCCTCGCCGTCCAGCAGCACGCGGCCGGAGACGCGCGCGGCCTCCGGCAGGAGGCGCATGACGGAGAGGGCGGTCATCGACTTGCCGGAGCCGGATTCGCCGACGAGCCCGACCGTCTCGCCCGGCTCTATGGTGAAGGAGACGTCGCCGAGGATCGGGGTTCCGCCGATGTCGAGTGAGAGGGAGTCGACGCTCAGCAGGCTCATCTTGCGCGCCTCGTGCGGGGGTCGGCCCGGTCGCGGAGGCCGTCGCCCGTCAGGTTGAGGCCCAGCACCGTGAGCACGATGGCGAGGCCGGGGAAGATCGCGGACCAGGGCGCGACGTAGATCATCGTCTGCGCCTCCGCCAGCATCCGGCCCCAGGAGGGCAGCGGCGGCTGCGCGCCGAGGCCGACATAGGAGAGACCGGCCTCCGCCAGGATGCCGAGGGAGAACTGGATCGTGGCTTGCACGATCAGGAGCGGCGCGAGGTTCGGCAGGACGTGCTCGACGCTGATGCGGGCGGCGCCCTTGCCGGCCGCGCGGGCGGCGAGGACGTATTCGCGCCGCCAGAGCGAGAGCGCGGCGCCGCGGCTGAGGCGGGCGAAGACGGGGACGTTGAAGATGCCGATGGCGAGGATGGCGTTGAGCGCGCCGGGGCCGAGCGTGGCGGTGATCAGGATCGCCAGCAGGAGCGAGGGGAAGGCGAAGACGAGGTCGTTGAAGCGCATCACCAGTTCGTCCAGCCAGCCCCCGGCGCGGGCGGCGGCGAGGAGGCCGAGCGGGACGCCGAGGACGAGGCCGATGCCCACCGCCACCAGGGCTACGGCGAGGGAGGTGCGGGCGCCGACCATGACCATGGAGAAGACGTCGCGCCCGAAATGGTCGGTGCCGAAGAGATGCGCGAGGGACGGCGGCCGCAGGCGGTCGGCGACGGTGAGGGCGGCGACGTCGTGGGGCGTCCAGACCAGCGAGACGAGCGCGAGGGCGACGAAGACGAGGCCGAGCGCCGCCCCGAGCGGCAGGGCGAGGGGCAGGCGCCCGGGCCGGGGCCGGCGGGCGGCGAGCGGGCGTTCCGCGAAGCTCATCGCCGGCCTTCGCGGAGCCGCGGGTCCACGGCGGCGTAGGCGAGGTCCACCAGCAGGGTGACGACGACCACCGCGAGGACCAGCAGCACGACGACGGAGCGGACCACCATCAGGTCGCGCTGCACGACGCCTTGGAGCACGAGGCGGCCGAGGCCGGGCAGGAAGAACACGTTCTCGATGATGATCGCCCCGGCCATCAGGAAGCTGAACTGCATGCCGATGATGGTCAGCACCGGGATCATCGCGTTGCGGAGCGCATGGCGCCAGAGCGTCGCGCGGACCGAGAGGCCCTTGGCGCGGGCGGTGCGGACGTAGTCCTCGGACAGCGCCTCGAGCAGGGCGGAGCGGGTCACGCGGGTCAGGATCGCGGCCTGCGGCAGCGCGAGAGCTACCGCGGGCAGCGTCAGCGCCTTCAGCCCCGCCCAGGCGCCTTCGTCCCAACCAGGAAAGCCGCCGGCGGAGAAGAGCTGCAGCACCGAGGCGAAGAGCAGCACCAGCAGCATCGCGAACCAGAAGTTCGGCACGGCGACGCCGATCTGGGTGGCGGCCGTCACCGCGAGGTCCGCCGGCCCGCCGCGGCGGGCGGCGGCGAGGACGCCGGCGGGGATCGCGATCACGGTGGAGAGGGCGAGGGCGTAGACCGTGAGCGGGAGCGAGACGACGATGCGGTCGGCGATCAGCTCCGAGACCGGCGTGCGGTAGGTGTAGGACAGGCCGAAATCGCCGCGGAGCATGCCGCCGACCCAGTCGAAGTAGCGCCGGAGCGGCGGGGCGCCGAGGCCGAGCTCCTGCCGCAGGGCCTCCACCGCCTCGGGCGAGGCGTTGACGCCCATCATGGTGAGCGCGGGGTCGCCGGGCACGACCTCCAGCATCAGGAAGATCACCACGGTCGCCGCGACGAGGGTCAGGCCGAGCGTGAAGGCGCGTTGCAGGAGGAAGGCGGCCATCGGCTCCGGGGGCTCGGGCGGCGGGAGGCTCCGCATGGAGTGTCGCGCGGGGGGCGTGGAGGGTCAATCGGGGTCGGAGCGGCGCCGCATCCGTCTCCGATGCGGCGCCGCGGGCGTCGGCCTTTCAGGCGCATGGGGCATGCCCCCAGCGGGCCTTGCATGCGCCGACCGTGCGCCGCGTGTGCCTGTCGCATGCACCACCCCATCTCATCTCAGACCATGATTCAAAGAGATTGATCTAGGTGGGTGCGTAGCCGGCGCTCCATCGGGTCCCCAATGCGTGGTTTCGCACGCCCTTCGAGCCGCGCCCTCGCGAGGGAGAGTCGCTTCAGGGAGCCAGCACTTCCCCGGACGCCCCGTGTCGAAACCCGGAAGCCTCTGAAGCTCAACCTGAGCGACATTCGATGTCGCCACTCGGGTAGCGGTTGATCAATCCCCGGTAGCGGACGGATCGTGTCATACCAGCGCCCTGTGACGCTGACTCACGTTGGGGATTCACAGAGCGGCTGCGGCATGATTCATGATGGGGAGCAGAAGGATGCTCGCCATGGCCGC
>JAWLFJ010000205.1:0-4234 GCA_041685625.1 Paracoccaceae bacterium
GGGCGAGGGGGTCCGGCGGCGGCGGCGCGCGGCGGGGGTTGAGGCGCGGCGCCGGGGTCGCGGTCGGCGCCGACTCGCTGGCGTCGGCGAAGGCGTCCTCGGGGATCGTCTCGGCCTCCGCCTCGGAGGGCGCCGCGGCGGGGCGCGGCAGGCGTTCGCGCAGGAGGCGGGGGACCGCGTCGAGGCGCGCGACGCCCGGGGCGGCGTGGCAGACGACGCAGCCGGCCGCCTCGGGATCCGCGAAGAGGGCGGCGCCGCGGGCCGGGTCCGCCGGGCCGGGGGCGAGCGGCGTCTCGATGCGTGCGCCGTCGAGCACGACGTAGGCCGCGACGGGGGGGCGGGGGTCGTCGAAGGCGGCGCGGAGGGCGATGCGGGCCTCGAGCGACAGGTCGCCGGCGGCGGGCACGGTCCCGCCGGGGGCGTCCGGGGCGGGGCCGTCAGGGGTCGCCGCCTGTGCGTCGCCGGGCGCGTCGGCCTCGGCGGGAGCGTCCGGGACGGCGGGCGCGTCGGACGGGGCCGGCTCGGGCGTCTGCGGGAGCGCGGGCGCGGCCAGGACGGCGAAGGCGAGGAGGAGGGCGGCCGCGGGACGGACGGGGGCGGTCATGGAGGGCTCCGGAAGCGTTGGGCGTGGAGGCTAGGCCTGCGGACGCGGTGCGGCAAGCGGCGCCGCGGCGTCGGGTTGCGTGACCGGCTCCGGCGGCGTAGCCGGGAGGTGCGCGGCGGGATGGGAGACCGGCGATGGACGAGGACGCGGTGGAGGTCGACGCGCTCGGGCTGCTCTGTCCCCTGCCCGTCCTGCGCGCGCGCAAGCGGCTGGGCGCGCTGACGCCTGGCGCGCGGCTGGCGCTGCTGTCGGACGATCCGGCCGCGGTGGTGGACGTTCCGCATTTCTGCGCCGAGCAGGGCCACGCGCTCGAGGCGGAGACGCCGCTGCCCGGCGGCGGCCGGCGCTTCGTGATCCGCAAGGGCGGCTGAACGGCGCGCGGCTCCGGCCAGCCTGACGTCGCGCGCCTCCGGCACGACTGGCTTCGCGCGCCTCCGGCACGACTGGCTTCGCGCGCCTCCGGCACCTCCCCGGGCGGCAATCTTCCGTAAAGCCTGAAAGCCGGCGCCTTAACCGATTCGCTTCGGCGCGCGGCAAGCGGCCGGGCCTTATCCGCCTCCGGTGACCGACGGGATCTCAGAGGTGGGGTCGCATGGCTACCGGAGACGGCCCCCGCGCAGGGTCGGGCGCGCCGATCGTCGGCGGGCTCGGCGCCCAGACGCTGACGGGCAGCGACGGCGACGACCTGATCTACGCCGATCTCGCCCCGGGCGAGGCGGGGGACCGGCTGCGCCCGCTCGAGCGTCTTCGCGACGGCGGCGAGGCGGCGGAGGGGCCGGCCCATGTGACCGGCGTGCTGCACGAGGGTGCGGCGCGCTTCTACGCCGCCGGCGCGGCGCGCGGCGCGGGCGGCGCCGGCGGCTGGAGCGTGGGCGGGGACGACCGGCTGGTCCCGGTCTGGTCGCAGAGCGCGATGTTCTACGACGCGGACGACATGCTGACCGGCGCGCCGGCGATCCTGGCCTTCGACTGGGACGGGGCGCGATGGCTGGCGACGGGCGGGCTCGGCGTCAGTCTGGCGCGGCTCGACGACGGCGGCGTGCCGGAGCCGCTGGAGACGGCGCCGGCGGTGCACGGCGCGGGGCTGATGCATCCGGGCGCCTTCGCCTGGTTCGAGCGGGACGGGCTGCTGCATCTCCTGGTCGGCGGCGGCTGGGACGGCGGCTTGAGCGTGCTGCGCTTCGATCCCTTCGGTCTGACGCTCGCGGCGCGCGTGGACGAGGCGCCCGGCCTGCCGCTGGCGGACGTCTCGGACCTCGCGGTGCTGGAGGTGGGCGGGCGTCGCTTCGCCGCGGCGACGAGCCGGCGGGACGGCGCGCTCGGGATCTGGACGCTCGACGAGGCGACGCCGCGGCCGGTCGACATGCGCGGCCTCGGCGACGGCGAGAGCGGCTTCGACCTGGTGGGGGCGGCGGCGGTCGAGGTGCTGCGCCACGCCGGGGCGGTCTGGCTCTGGGCGGCGTCGGAGGGGCGGACGGTGGGCTACCGCGTCGCGGCCGACGGGACGCTGGAGCGGATCGGCTCGGAGGCGGGGGCCACCGCGCTCGCCTCCGTGCGGATCGGGGGACGGGATCATCTGGTCTCGGCCGAGGTCGGCGGCGACCTGGTGGTGCGCGTGGTCGGCGCCGGCGGGCGTCTGGAGGAGATGGAGCGGCACGCGCTCGGCCCGGAGGCGGAGGTCACGGGTCTCGCGGCGGTGGCGACGGGGGACCGGGCGCTGCTGACGCTCTCGCGGGCCGATGCGGCCGGGCACGACCTGATCGCGCTTCGGCCGGAAGGGAACGATCGGGTCGACGGGGGCGGCGGCGACGACGAGATCCATGGCGGGCCGGGCGACGACACGCTGCTCGGCGGCGAAGGCGACGACACGCTGCTGGGCGAAACCGGGGACGACGCGCTCGAGGGCGGCCCGGGGGCCGACGTCCTCGTCGGCGGCGAGGGGGCGGACACGCTTTCGGGCGGCGGCGGCGCCGACCGGCTCGAAGGCGGATCCGGCGACGATCTTCTGGTCGGTGGCGGCGGGCGCGACCGGCTCTTCGGCGGGGGCGGCCGCGACCGGCTGGAGGGGGGCGGCGGACGCGACCGCCTCGAGGGCGGGGGCGGCGACGACAGCCTTTACGGGGGCGGCGGGCGCGACACGCTCGACGGCGCAGGCGGACGCGACGCGCTGCACGGCGGGGCCGGGCGCGACCGGCTGTTCGGCGGGGGCGGCCGCGACACGCTGGAGGGGGGCGGCGGCAGGGACCGCCTCGACGGGGGCGCGGGACACGACCGTCTGGACGGCGGCGGCGGCAAGGACCGGCTGATCGGGGGCCCCGGCCGCGACACGCTGGAGGCGGGTCGCGGGCGTGACCGGCTCGAAGGAGGCGGGGGACGGGATCTGCTCGAGGGCGGCGGCGGCGGCGACCGGCTCGAGGGCGGCGGCGGACACGACCGGCTGAACGGGGGCGGCGGCCGCGACAGGCTCGACGGCGGGCCGGGGCGCGACCGGCTCTCCGGCGGCGCGGGCCGGGATCTGCTGGAAGGCGGCGCCGGGCGAGACGTGTTCGTGTTCGGCCCGCGCGAGGGACGCGACCGGATCGAGGATTTCGGCCGCGGTCGCGATCGGATCGCCTTCGACTCGGAAGGCCGCTTCGAGGATCTGCGGATCAAGGCCAAGGGCGGCGACGCGCTGTTGATCTTCGAGGGCACGAAGGTGCTGCTGGAGGGCGTCTCGGCGGGACGGCTCGACGCTGACGACTTCCTCTTCGGCTGAGGACGCGCGAGACCCGAGCGAAACCCCGGCTTCAGAGGTCTGCACTTCGCCTTCAGACCCCTGCGCGGGGTCATCCGTCCCGCGACCCGATGGCGTATGCTCCTGCACAGACGCGGGACGAACCCGCAGGCCCGACCCCGCCTAGGAGAGCTTTCGATGACGGACCATCGCGACCACGACGCCCGGCAGGCGCTCGACGAAGCTGCGGCGCGCGGCGGCGCCGGCGAAGACGCCGAGATCGCCCGGCGCATTCTGAGCGTCGCCCATCATCTCGTCGGGCCTGACCCTGAGGGCTCGGCCCGGCTGCGGGCTTGGCTCGACGAGCGCGGACGGCCCACCGGGGACGGCCGGGCATTGGTGAGGGCGCTGGGCGAGCAGGACGAGACGCGGAGCGCGGTGCGCGGGATCTGAGTCCGCTCACACCCGGCCCCCGACGAACGCGGCCGCGAAGAGCCCTTCGCGGCCGTCACGCGTTCCGCTTGCGGGCGGGACGCGGCGACCCGGGTTCGTCCCTTGATGCGGGAGGCCGGCGAACTTGGTGGGGGACGAAGAAGGCCTTCCTTTTCAGGTGGTCGAAGAACGAAAATCCCATCTCGCGCACTTGGCCGGCCCTGAAACAGCATGACGAGAGGGGTGAGGCTCCTCGCCTTTCGGTTTCTGTCTGCGGATCGGAGGCATCGGCGCGGCCCCTCCCGGTTGCTCGCCGTTAATGCCGCGAGGAGCCTGGGGAGGCGGACGAGGGTGCAGGCGGCCGCGGCGATGGTGACGTGGCGTCCGCCGTCGCGGTCGGCGCCCTCGAGCAGCGGCGGCCCGCTCGGCCGTGCCGACGGCGCAGGTCGGCTCGGCGTCTAGGACCGGCCCGTTGCGGTTCTCCA
>JAWLFJ010000206.1:0-4200 GCA_041685625.1 Paracoccaceae bacterium
CATAGGTGCGGGAGAGCAGGGTCTCGACCGGGATCTCGCTGTGGAGGGGGTCGCCGTAATGGGCCTCGCGGTCGGCCATGGCGAGCTTCAGGGTCTCGGTGACGAGGTGGACGAAGTCGGGGCCGTTCGGGTCGAGGGTCGCGACGTCCGTGCCTTCGAGGATGCGGAGCGCCTGCAGGAGCAGCGGACCCTGGCCCCAGACGCCGGTCTTGTGGACGGTCCAGCCGTGGTAGTCGACGGAGAGCGCGGGTTCCTCGGTCGCGCGCCAGCCGGCCATGTCCTCGGCGGTGAGGACGCCGCGGCGGCGGGCGCCGCCGGAGTCCATCAGTTCGGCCTCCGCGACGAAGGCGCCGATCGTCTCGGCGACGAAGCCCTCGGCCCAGACGCGGCGGGCGGCCTCGATCTGCGCGACGCGGTCGGTCCCGGCGGCCTCGGCCTCGGCCAGCACGCGGGCGTACGCGGCGGCGAGGGCGGGGTTGCGGAACATCGATCCCGGCGCGGGAGGCTCGCCGCCCGGGAGCCAGGTCTCGGCGGAGGTCGGCCAGTGCTCGCGGAAGAAGTCGGCCATGGCCGCGGCGGCGCCGGCGGCGCGGGCGAGCATCGGGTGGCCGTGGGCAGCGTAATGGATGGCGGGCTCGAGCACTTCGCGGAGGCGCATCGTGCCGTGGTCGCGCAGGAGCAGCATCCAGGCGTCGAAGGCGCCGGGGATCACGGTGGCGAGGAGGCCGGCGCCGGGGACGGCCTCGAGTCCCTCCGCGCGGTAATGCTCGATGGTGGCGCCGGCGGGGGCCGGGGCCTGGCCGCAGATCACGGTGGGGGCCTCCGCCCCGGCGCGGCGCACGAGGATGGGGAGGTCGCCGAGCGGGCCGTTCAGATGCGGCTCCACCACCTGCAGCGTGAAGCCCGCGGCGCAGGCGGCGTCGGCGGCGGTTCCGCCGGCCTCCAGCGTCCTCATGGCGACGGCGGAGGCGAGCCAGTGGGTCGTGGTCGCGACGCCGAAGGTTCCGGCGATCTCGGGGCGGGTGGTGAAGGTCATGCTCGGGCTCCCCCTCGAGGCGCGCTCCGGTGCGGCGCGGAGGGGTGATAGCGCGCCGGGCGGGCGGGTGCAGCCCCCTCGCCGGCCTTCAGGCCGCGAGCGTGCCGGCGAGGACGGCGCCGGCGCCCGCGCCGATCAGGACGCCGGCGGCGATCTGCAGCGTCGCGCCGATGCGCGCGCCGCGCCCGGCGAAGAGCGCGGCGTTGCGCGCGGCGACGGCGGAGACGGCGACGGCGGTGACGAAGCTCGCGGTGCCGAGGCCCATCGCGACGACGGCGGCGAGGCCCGCCCAGACGAGATCGGCGCGCCAGGCGATCACCAGCAGGATCAGCGCCCCGGTGCAGGGGCGGATCGCGACGCCGGCGATCAGCGCGAGCGCGTCGCGGAGGGAGTGGACGTTCTCGACCTCCTCCGCCGTCGGGGCGTGGCGGTGGCCGCAGCCGCAGTCGGGGCCGTGGTCGTGGGCGTGGGCGTGGCCATGGCCGTGCGGGACGCCGACGAGGGCCGGGGCGGGGGCGCCGGCGGCGAGCAGCGCCCGCCCGCCGCGGAGGATCAGGACGCCGGCGATGCCGGCCATGGCGAGGGCGGAGGCGGGCATCAGCCAGCGCTCGGTCAGGTCCATCGCCTGGGTGGCGCCGAAGGCGAGCAGGCCGAGGCCGCCGTAGACGAGCAGGATCGCCGTGCCGGACTGCGCGAGGCTCGAGATCAGCGCCAGCGCCGCCATGCGCCGGGCGGTGGCGGCCGAGCCGATAGCCGCGCCGCCGATCAGCGCCTTGCCGTGGCCCGGCCCGACGGCGTGGACGAAGCCGTAGGCGAAGGCGCCGCCGATCAGCGTCGCGAGGGCGCCGGGTTCGCCCCGGCGCAGCGCGGTGACGGCGGCGGCGATGGCGTTCTGCACGTCGCGCTGCTGGTAGGCCGCCCAGCGGGCGACGTCGCCGTACCAGCCCTGCCACCAGGCGAGGACGGCGAGCCCCGCCAGCAGGGCGAGGGCGCTCAGCGCGCGGCCGCGGGACATCGGAGCTCGATCCGGTCGGCGAAGAGGGCGCCGACGTCCTCCTGCTCGGGCGTCGCGTCGGGCGGAAGCTCGGCCAGGCTGGTCTCGAGCGAGGCGAGCCGCTCGGTCCGTTCGGGCGCGGCGACGGCGGCGACGCAGCCTTCGGGGGCGTTCGCGAGTTCGGGCTCTCCGACCACGTCGTAGGCGACGAAATAGGTCGGATCGTAGATCTTCAGCCGCGCGGCGAGCGCCCCGCCCCCCGAGCGTTCGGCGAGCGTCCGGCGGAAGGTCATCTCGACCCGGCCGTCCTGCATGTCGGCCGTGATCTCCACCGGATCGGAGAGGCCGACGCCGGCGCCGTCCACGGTCAGGAAGGCGTCGCCGTGCCAGCCCGGCTCCCAGATCGAGAAGGCCTCGACCAGCTTGGCGCGGTCCTCCTCGGTCAGCACGCCGTCGCCGTCGGCGTCGGCCTCCACCGTCTCCAGCAGCAGGAGCGTGTAGAAGGCGTCGTAGCGCCAGGCGACGGTGACGGTGGCGAGGCGGCCATCGTCGTCGAAATCGAAGGCGGCCTCCGCGTCGATGAAGACGTGGGGGTGGGCCGCGGCCGCGGCGGGGAGCAGCGCGGCGAGGGCCAGGGCGGGGAGGGCGGGGCGTCTCATGTCGAGGGAGCGTCTCCGGCGGAGGGCCGCGCGTCAAGCGGCGTCGGGGTCTGCGGGGCGCCGATCGGCTCCGCGTCGATCGGCGATTGGTGCGGCTTTCGTATGGCGGGCTTGCCGGCGGCGGCGTCGCGCCGTGGCGATGCGGCCGGCCGTCGCGCCGTGGGGGGGGGAGGTCGGGAGCGCCGGGCGCGCTTGCGCGGGTCGGCGGCGCGGGCGAGGCTCCCGGCGCGGTCGGCGCGGTCGGCGCGGTCGGCGCGGTCGGCGCGGTCGGCGCGGTCGGCGCGGAGGGAGAGACGCATGCACGGATCGGCGGCGAGGGGACGGACGGCGGGGCGGGACGGTCTTCGGCGGCGCGTCGCAAGCCGTGCGGCGCGCGGGTTGGGCCGGGAGCGGCGCCGATGAGCGACGTGCGGATGATGCGCTGCCATGCGCTGGACGGACCCTCGGCGCTCAGGCTCGACAGGGTGGCGCGGGCGCCGCTCGGTGCCGGCGAGGTGCGGGTGCGGGTGACGGCGGCCGGCGTGAACCACCCGGATCTGCTGATGACCGAGGGCCGCTATCAGGCGAGGCCGGAGCCGCCATTCTGCCCGGGGCTGGAGGCGGCGGGGGTGGTGATAGAGGGCGGCGTGCGCTTCCCGCCGGGGGCTCGGGTGATCGTGCGGACCGGCGTGGGCCGGCCGGGCTTCGCCGAGGAGACGACGGTTCCGGAGGCGGCGCTGCTGGCGGCGCCGGAGGGACTCTCCGACGCGGCGCTCGGCGGCTTTCACGTCGCGCATCACACGGCGGCGCATGCGCTGGTCGACCGGGGGCGGCTGGCGGCGGGGGAGACGCTGCTGGTGTTCGGCGCGGGCGCCGGCGTGGGCCTCGCCGCGGTGGCGGTGGGGCGGGCGCTGGGCGCGCGGGTGGTGGCGGCGGCGGGCTCGCCCGGGCGGCGCGCGGCGGCGGAGGCGGCGGGGGCCGAGGCCGTGGTCGACTCGCAGGCCGAGGATCTGCGCGCGGCGGTGGAGGCGGTGACGGGGCGCGGCGGCGTCGACGCGGTGTTCGATCCGGTCGGCGGTCGCTGCTTCGACGCGGGGCTGAGGGTGCTGGGGCCGGAGGGGCGGCTGCTGGTGGTCGGCTTCACCGGCGGCATGGGCGCCGTCCCGGCCAACTACGCGCTGATCAAGGAGATCGAGGTGATCGGCGTGCGCGCCGGCAGCGCCGACCGGCGCCGTCCGGGGACGGCGGAGCGGCTGCACGCCCGTCTGATGGATTGGCTCGCGGCCGGTCTGCTGGCCGTGCCGGAGCCGGAGACGCTGCCGCTCGAGCGCGCGGCGGAGGCGCTGGAGCGGATGCGCCGGCGCGAGGTCGTCGGAAAGCTGGTGCTGATCCCCTGAGCCATGCCGCCGTCGCCCGCGGATCCTTCGCCGGCGTCGGACACCGGCCGGCGCGGCGCCCGGAGCCGGCGCCGTCCGCCGGGCGACGCTGCGTCCGCCGGGCCGGGCCCGGAGGCGCGGGACGCGCCGACGCGC
>JAWLFJ010000207.1:0-4190 GCA_041685625.1 Paracoccaceae bacterium
ACCCGGCGCGCAGGCCCGTGCGCACCCCCGCCGGCAGCGGCCAGAGCTCGGCCAGGAACCGCGGCGCCGCGACCACCTCCCGCGCCGCCGGCACGGGCGCGCCGAAGGCCGCGCGCAGCTCGGCCCGAACCCCCCGCGCCGCCAGCGCCCGCTCCAGCGCCGCCCGCGCCGAGGGCCCCTCGAACCCCCACAGCGTGGCCCGGTCCCCGGTCCCGAGACCCGCGGCCGCCCCCGCCAGTCCCGCCGCCGCGCGGCCCTCCGCCAGCACCGCCATCTCCGGCCCTCCCCTTGTTCCGCCGCCCATCCTTGGATACGTGTGGGAGCAAGTCGCGGCGAGACGCCGCAGAGGTTCGTGTTTTGACGACGGTACCGGGTCCCTCGACGCCGGCCGAAGCGCCGGCCGCATCCCTTCGGCGCCCCGCGCCGCGGACGCCGCCGCGGGGCGGCGCGCAGCGTTACGCCGCGCTCGACCTCGGCACCAACAACTGCCGCCTGCTGATCGCCGAGCCCGATCCCGCCGGCGGCTTCCGCGTGCTCGACGCCTTCTCGCGCAACGTCCGCCTCGGCGAAGGGGTCGAGGCGCGCGGCGCGCTCTGCCCCGCCGCCATGGCCCGCACGCTCGAGGCGCTGCGCATCTGCGCCGGCAAGATCCGCCGCGCCGAGGTCCGCCGCACCCGCATCGTCGCGACCGAGGCCTGCCGCCGCGCCGACAACGCCCGCGCCTTCCTCCGCCGCGTCCGGCGCGAGACCGGGCTCGAACTCGAGGTGATCACACCCGAGCAGGAGGCCCGCCTCGCCCTCGCCGGCTGCGCCCCGCTGATCGCGCCGGAGGCCGAGCAGCTCATGGTCTTCGACATCGGCGGCGGCTCGACCGAGCTGATCTGGATCGACCTCTCCGGCGCCCGGCCGGAGGAGCGGCAGGACCTGATCCTCGCCCTCGCGCCCGGCCGCGGCGGGCCGGACCGCTCCTCGCTCCGCCGCGCCGCCCGCGCGCGCATCGTCGACTGGATCTCCGCCCCCGTCGGCGTCGCCACCCTGCACGACCGCTTTCTCGACGTGCGCGGCGACCGCGACCGCTACGCCCTGATGTCCTGCCATTTCGAGGAGCACATCGCCGGCTTCATCCCCTACGAGGACGAGGCGCTCGCCCGCGCGCCCGGCCTCCAGATCATCGGCGCCTCGGGCACCGTCACCACCCTCGGCGCGCTCCGCCTCGGCCTCGCCCGCTACGACCGCGCCAAGGTCGACGGCATGTGGCTGGAGCGCGAGGCCGCCGGCGCGCTCGTCCACCGCCTGCTCGATCTCGGCCCCGAGGGGCGGCGCCGCCATCCCGGCGTCGGCTCGGACCGCGCCGACCTCGTCGTCGCGGGCTCGGCCATCCTCGGCGCGATCCTGCGCCTCTGGCCCGCGCCCCGCATCCGCGTCGCGGACCGGGGCCTGCGCGAGGGCATGCTGCACTCGCTGATGTGGGCCGAACGGACGCCCGCGTCATGACCGCGAAGAAGGGCGGCGTCTCCGGCGCCTCGGGCCGCGGCGCGCGGGATCTCAAGACCAAGGTGAAGACCGCCAAGGGCCGCAAGCTCTCCTCCACCCGCTGGCTGGAGCGACAGCTCAACGACCCCTACGTCAAGCGCGCCAAGGCCGAGGGGATGCGCGGCCGCGCCGCCTACAAGCTCGCCGAGGTCGAGGAGAGACACCCCTTTCTCAGGACCGGCCAGCGCGTCGTCGATCTCGGCTGCGCCCCGGGCGGCTGGCTCCAGGTCGCCGTCGACAAGGTCAACGCCGACGGCCGCCGCCCGAACCGCCCGCAGGGCCGGGTCATCGGCGTCGACGTGCAGGAGGTGGACCCGCTTCCGGGCGTCGAGCTCCTGCAGCTCGACTTCCTCGCGGAGGGCGCCGACGACGCCGTGAAGGCCGCCCTCGGCGGCGAAGCCGACGCCGTGCTCTCCGACATGGCCGCCGCCTCCTCCGGCCACCGAGCGACCGATCACCTGCGCATCATGGCGCTCTGCGAGGCCGCGGCGCAGTTCGCCTCCGAGGTGCTCGCCCCCGGCGGCACCTTTCTCGCCAAGACCCTGCAGGGCGGGGCCGAGCGCGACCTCCTCGCCCTCCTCAAGCGCGACTTCGAGCAGGTGCGCCACGTCAAGCCCCCGGCGAGCCGCAAGGATTCGGCCGAGATGTTCGTCCTCGCCACCGGCTTCCGCGGCCGGCGCAGGGACGCGGACGACGCCGAGGCCTGACCGCCCCGGGGCGCCGCCTTCCCGTCCGACGAAAGTCCGCTGGAAACGCCTGACGTCAGGGTTCACGGTCTCCGGACAATCAAGAACGTGACCCCACGGGAGGAAGCCATGCTCGACACGACGCTCTCGGACCGCGTGCAGGCGGTGCTCGACGATTTCGGCGCGGCGCTCGCCGCCGGCGACGCCGAGCGCGCCGCCGCCATGTTCGTCGCGGACGGCCACTGGCGCGACCTCGTCGCCTTCACCTGGAACCTCAAGACCTGCGAGGGCCGGGAGGAGATCGCGGACATGCTCCGCCACCAGCTCCCCGCGACGAAGCCGACCGGCTGGAGGCTCGACCCGAACGAGGTGCCCGACGAGGCCGACGGCGTCGTCACCGCCTGGATCACGTTCGAGACCGACGTCGCCCGCGGCTACGGCCTGATCCGCCTGCGCGAGGACGGCATCTGGACGCTCCTGACCACGATGGCCGAACTCAAGGGCCACGAGGAGCCCAAGGGCTTCGCCCGCCCCCTCGGCGCGAAGCACGGCGCGGCGAAGAACGCCGAAAGCTGGAAGGAGGCGCGCGAGCGCGAGGCGGCCGAACTCGGCCGCACCCGCCAGCCCCACACGCTGATCGTCGGCGGCGGCCAGGGCGGCATCGCGCTCGGCGCGCGCCTCCGCGCCCTCGGCGTGCCGACGATCATCGTCGAGAGGAACGAGCGCCCCGGCGACAGCTGGCGCAACCGCTACAAGTCGCTCTGCCTGCACGACCCGGTCTGGTACGACCACCTGCCCTACATCAAGTTCCCCGAGACCTGGCCGGTGTTCGCGCCGAAGGACAAGCTCGGCGACTGGCTCGAATTCTACACCAAGGTCATGGAGCTGAACTACTGGACCCGCTCCACCTGCAGGTCCGCGACCTATGACGAGGCGAAGGGCGAATGGACCGTCGTCGTCGACCGCGACGGCGATGAGATCACGCTGAAGCCGAAGGAACTGGTGCTGGCGACCGGCATGTCCGGCAAGCCCAACATCCCGAGCTTCCCGGGCATGGCGCGCTTCAAGGGCGAGCAGCACCACAGCTCGCAGCACCCCGGCCCCGACGCCTACGCCGGCAAGAAGGCGGTGATCGTCGGCTCCAACAACTCCGCCCACGACATCGCGGCCGCGCTCTGGGAGAACGACGCCGACGTGACGATGGTGCAGCGCAGCTCCACCCACATCGTCCGCTCCGACACGCTGATGGAGATCGGCCTCGGCGCCCTCTATTCGGAAGAGGCGGTGCGGAACGGCGTGACGACCGAGAAGGCGGACCTGATCTTCGCCTCGATCCCCTACGCGATCCTCGCCGACTTCCAGATCCCGCTCTACGAGCAGATGAAGGAACGCGACGCGGAGTTCTACGCGGGGCTCGAGAAGGCCGGCTTCCAGCTCGACTGGGGCGACGACGGCTCGGGCCTGTTCATGAAGTATCTCCGCCGCGGCTCCGGCTACTACATCGACGTCGGCGCCAGCCAGCTGATCATCGACGGCGAGGTGAAGCTCGCCCACGGCCAGGTGAAGGAGATCGTGGAGGACGGCCTGATCCTCGAGGACGGCACGAAGCTCGGGGCCGACCTGATCGTATACGCCACCGGCTACGGCTCGATGAACGGCTGGGCCGCGGACCTGATCGGCCAGGACGTGGCGGACAAGGTCGGCAAGTGCTGGGGCCTCGGCTCGGGCACCACCAAGGACCCCGGCCCCTGGGTGGGCGAGCAGCGCAACATGTGGAAGCCGACGCGGCAGGAGGGTCTCTGGTTCCACGGCGGCAACCTGCACCAGTCGCGCCACTACTCCCAGTTCCTCGCGCTGCAGCTCAAGGCCCGCATGGAGGGCATCGAGACCCCGGTCTACGGCGTGCCGGAGACGCACCACCTCGGCTGACGCGCCCTCGGCGGGCGAAGCGCCGCGGGGGGGGCATCGAGC
>JAWLFJ010000086.1:0-17245 GCA_041685625.1 Paracoccaceae bacterium
CCAAGGACCGCCGCGGCGAGCACCAGCAGCGCCGGGGCGGCGCGGAGGCCGAGGCCCCGCCCCGCACGCCGGGCGGCCGGCCGCGTGCGGCGCGCGCCGCCGCCCAGGCGGCGGCGCGCGCGGGCGGCGGCGAGGACGGCCATCAGCTCGTCGGCCCGTCGGCCATGACGGTCACCGCCCGGCGGTTCTGACGCCAGCAGCTCTCGTCCGAGCAGAGGGCGACGGGCCGCTCCTTGCCGTAGGTGACGGAGCGCAGGCGCTCCGCCTCCACGCCCTCGGCCACGAGGAAGTTGCGCACCGCGGAGGCGCGGCGGGCCCCGAGGGCGAGGTTGTACTCGCGCGTGCCGCGCTCGTCCGCGTGGCCCTCGACGGTGGCGGTGCGCCCGGCGTTGTCCGTCAGCCAGCGCGCCTGGCGGCTCAGCGTCGACTGCGCGTCCGGCGTCAGCAGCGAGCTGTCGGTGGCGAAATACACCGTGTCGCCGATCTCGGCCCGGAAATACTCGACGCTCGCCGGATCGAAGGGCGAGGCGGCGCCGGAGGTTCCGGACCCGACGCCGGCGCCGGCGCCGGCCGAAGCGTCTTCGGGGATCTCGTTGCTCGCGCAGGCGGAGAGCGTCAGGGCGAGGGCGAGGGCGGTCAGGGAGCGAAGGAGTGTCATGGGGCTGCCTCGGCAGGGGGGGGACGGGAAAAGGGGCCTCGATCAGGGTGGACCGCCTATGCGGCGGCTCGGGGGCGGGCCGCCGCCGCTCAGGGCAGGCGGGCCGACCAGGAGGGGTCGGAGGCGCCGGCGGGCGTCGGCACCTTGCGCAGATTGCGCCCGTCGGCGTCCACGCGCCAGATCGCCGGCGCGCCGTCCGGGCCCGGCGTCTCGCGGAAGAACATCAGCGCGCGCCCGTTCGGCGCCCAGGTCGGCGCCTCGTCGAGCCAGGACGAGGTCAGCAGCCGCTCGCGGCTGCCGTCCGGGCGCATCACGCCGATGTGGAAGCGGCCCTGCAGGATCTTGGTGAAGGCGATCAGGTCGCCCCGAGGCGACCAGACCGGCGTGCCGTAGCGCCCCTCGCCGAAGCTGATGCGCCGCGCCTCGCCGCCCTCGGCGGGCATGACGTAGAGCTGCTGGCCCCCGCCCGCGTCGCTCTCGAACACGATCTCGGACCCGTCGGGGGAGTAGGAGGGCGCCGTCTCGATCGCCGACGCGTCGGTCAGGCGGATCAGCGAACGGTCGGCGAGGCGCAGGCGATGCAGGTCGGTGTCGCCGCCCTCGCTCAACGACATCACGACCGAGGCGCCGTCGGGCGAGAAGCGCGGCGCGAAGCTCATCTGCGGGAAGCGGCCCAGCGGCTCCTCCTGCCCGGTGGCGAGGTCGCGGATCATCACCCGCGGCTCGCCCGTCGCCCAGGAGATGTAGACGAGGCGCGAGGCGTCGGGCGAGAAGCGCGGCGTCAGCGCCAGATCGTCGCCGTCGGTCAGGTAGCGCAGATTGGCGCCGTCATGGTCCATCACCGCGATGCGCTTGGTGCGCGCGCCCTTCGGCCCGGTCTCGGAGACGAAGGCGACGAGGGTGTCGAACCAGCCGGGCTCGCCCGTCAGCGCCAGATGCACCGCGTCGGCGATCTTGTGCGCGATGCGGCGCACGTCGCCCGGCGCCGCGCGCACCACCAGCCCGTCGCCGAGCGGCTCGCCCCCGAACACGTCCCAGAGCTGGAAGCGCACGGCGCGGCGCCCCCCCGCCCCGATCTCGGGGTCGCCGCCGCCCAGCGCCTCCGCCTCGATCGCCCGCCAGGGCGCGAGGTCCGGCGTCGCGTCCGCGAGGCCCGGGCGCGCCAGATAGGCCGCCTCGTCGACCACGCGCACCAGCCCCGCGCCGACGAGATCGGCGGCGAGCACGGCGCGCACCTCCTCGGCCAGCGCCTCGGCCTCGGCGTCGTCGCCGGCGACCTCGAAGCGCGGCAGCGCCACCGGCACGGGTTCCACGATCCCCTCGGTGATCTCGACGCGCAGCGGCTGGCCCGCGGCGGGCGCCGCGACGGCGCAGGCGAGCAGGAGGGCGGCGAGCAGGCGGCCTGGATGGATCACAGCTGGACTCCCGCGAAATCGGAACCGGGTCTGAACACGAGTTCGAGCGTCTTCCATCGCTCGTAGCTCTCGGGCGGCAGGTCGAAGCCCGCGGAAGCGGCGCGGATCGCGGCGCGGCGGGCGGCGTCGATGGCGATCTTCCAGCGCCCGTCGGGGGGCGAGGCGGGGTCGGTGCGCACCGCGCCGGCGCCGCCGGCGAGCTTGCCGTCCGGGCCGAGCGGCACGACGACCGTGACCACCAGCTCCTCCGGCCGCTCGAGGCGGAGCACCTGCGCCGTGTTCCAGAAGCCCGAGACGGCGTCGCGCACGCCGGTCACGGCGCCGGCGGGCACCGGCGGTCCGCGCCCGGCCTCCGGGGCGGAGGGCGCGGCCTCCGCGGTGCGCTCGGGTTCCGAGGCGGGCTCGGAGGCCGCCGGCGTCTCGGGCTCGGGCTCGGGCTCGGGCTCCGGCTCCGCCTCGGCCACGGCCGTCTCGGGCGGGCTCGGCGCGTCGGGCTCCGGCTCCGCGCGCGGCGCGGGGGGGCGCGGGCGGCCGACCGGCAGCGCGGAGGCGGAGGGCGCGACGGCGGCCTCGTCCGAGGTCTCGTCCGCCTCGGTCACGATCTCCGTGGCCGCCTCGGGCGGCGCCGCGGCGGGCTCCGGCGGAGCCTCCGGGGTGTCGGCCGGCTCGTCGGCGGGGCGGGTCTCGGGCCGGGCGGTCTCGGCCTCGGGCAGCGCGGGGGCCTCGGGCGCCGGGGTCGGGGCGATGCGGTCGGCCTCGCGCGGGGGCGCCGCGTCGGGCGTCGCCGGGGCGTCGCGCTGCGGCGCCTCCGGCCGGTCGGGGCCGGCCGGCAGCGGCGGGCCGGAGAGCGCCACGCCCGAGGGCGGGCTCGGCGGCGCGTCGGGCGCCGCGGGGGCTTCCGGACGCGGCGCCGCCGCGGGCTCGGGTGGGGCCTCGGGCGCCTCGGCGACCTCGGGCGGGCGCTCCGCCGCCGCGCCGGCCGGGGCTTCCGCCGCCTCGGGTCGGGGGGCCGCGGCGGGGGGCGCCGGGCTCTCCGGCGCCTCCGTCTCGCCGCCGGGCGGCAGCGGCGCGCGAACGCTCTCCGTCGCCGCCTCGGGCGCCGAGGACGTCATCGCCTCGAACTCCGCCGCCGTGATCGTCTCCACCGGCGCGAGGCGCAGCGCCTGCGCCTCGTCGTCGGAATCGAACACCGGCCCGCCGAGGATCAGGAACGCCAGCAGCGCCAGATGCAGCGCGGACGACACGGCGAGGCCGGAGCGGCGCTCGGCCGCCTCGTCCCCGGCCGGATCCGGGCGCGGGGGGACGCGCGGGCTCACTCCGCCGCCTCCTCCCCGTCGCCGGGCTCGGTCACGAGGGCGATGGAGCGGAAGCCGCCGGTCTGCAGCGCCGTCATCACCTCCATCACCCGCCCGTAGTCCAGCGCCCGGTCGGCGCGGAGATAGACCCGGTCCTCCTTGCGCTCGGCCGCCACCGCCGCGAGGCGCTGCGCCAGCCCCCCCCGCGGCACCGCCACGTCCTCGACGTAGACCGCGCCGTCGGGGCCGATCTGCACGGTGAAGGGCTCGCGCTCCTCCTGCGGCAGCGGCGCGGCCTCGGTCTCCGGCAGCTCCATCGGCACGCCCGCGGTCAGCAGCGGCGCCGCGACCATGAACACGATCAGCAGCACCAGCGCCACGTCCACCATCGGCGTGACGTTGATCTCCGCCATCACCCGCCGTCCGCCGCGGGTGCGGCGACGCCCGGGGGCCGGGCGGCGCGCGGGGAGCGTCCCGACCATCGCCTCAGGCCCCCAGCTTCTGCATCTGCCGGTCGAGGATCGCGCCGAACTCGTCCGCGAACCCCTCCATCCGCCCGATCAGCCGCTCGGCGTCGGCCGAAAGCTTGTTGTAGAAGATCACCGCCGGCACCGCCGCCAGCAGCCCGATCGCCGTCGTCAGCAGCGCCTCCGCGATGCCGGGCGCGACCACGGCGAGGTTGGTGTTCTGCATCAGCGCGATCGCCTCGAAGCTGTTCTTCACGCCCCAGACCGTGCCGAAGAGCCCGATGAAGGGCGTCGTCGCCGCGGTGGAGGCGAGCACGCCGAGCCGCCGCTCCAGCCCCTCCGCCTCGCGCCGGATCGCGACCGTCATCACCCGCTCGATGCGCTGCTCCGCCCCCGGGATCAGCCCGCCCGCCCCGTGCGACTTGCGCCACTCGTTCATGCCGGCGACGAAGATCCGCTCCAGCGAGGAGGCCGGCCGCTCGCCGAGCCGCGCGTGCAGCTCGTCGAGCGGCTGACCCGACCAGAACGCCGCCTCGAAGCGGTCCGCCTCGCCTCGCGCCCGCGCGAAACGCAGCAGCTTGGCGACGATGATGGTCCAGGACCAGATCGAGGCCGCCGCCATCAGCACGATCGTCAGCTGCACGATGAAGGAGGCGCGAAGGAACAGCGCGGTCACCGAGAAATCGATCTCGCGCCCCGCCGCCAGCGCGTTCGCCACCGTCTCCGGCTCCATGTCCTCGCCCCGCCCGATGCGCGATCCGCGCCGTCTCGCCCGCGGCCGCCCTCTGCCTCGCCGTCGACGCCCTCGTGCATGCGCTCAAGCGGCGCGGGGGGGCGTTCGACGGGCGGAGGCGGCGGCCGGCCTCCGCGTCGCGGTCGTTATACCGCATTCCGATGCGGTGAAACAGGACGGCGGCGGAATTGCGGCGACGCCGCGGTCACGCTCCGGCGAGCGCCTTGCGAAGGTCCGGCGGCATCCGCCGCAGCCGCCCCTCGAGGTCCATGAAGGCGACGCGCAGCCGCGCCCGGTTCAGCGCCGCCCCGTCCCTGAGGATGCGCTGCTCCATGTGGAGGCTGGCGGCGCCGAGCCGCGTCGTCTCCGTCTCCACCGTCAGCAGATCGTCGAAGCGCGCCGGCACGAGGTAGTCCGCCTCGAAGCGCGACACCGCGAACACGAGCCCCGCCGCCCGAAGCGCGGTCTGATCGACGCCGAGCGCGCGCAGCGCCTCCGAGCGGGCGCGTTCGTAGAAGCGCAGATAGTTGGCGTAATAGACGATGCCGGCGAGGTCGACGTCCTCGTAGTAGACGCGGGTGGAGTGGCGGTGGATCATCAGTCGGTCTCGGGGGCGGCCCATAGGGAGAGCCGGCTCTCCGTCGCCGCATCCAGCACCCTCGCCACCATGCTCTCGAGGCTCAGCGTCGTCCCGACCTTGGGTCGTCCGTTCATCGGCGGATCTTCCTCCACCGGGGCGAAACGACAGGCACCCCGTCCAATATCGTCCCGCGCGGTCCGGCAGTAAAGTCCGACGAAGGCGTGGTCGCACCGGAAATGGTCCTCTCCGTGCAGGCTCCCGGCGCGGCCGGAGCGCTCCCGCAACGCCTCAAAGGTTCGCGCGAATGTCGAGGGGCCGCTCTTGGCATCTGCGGCAGCCTCCAGCGGCATGAAGAAGATCCCGACCATGACGCAACGCGGAAGGTAGCGATGGATCAACCGGACCTCGTCCGAGAGTTCATAGCATCGCCCGGTCAGGTTTTTCCCGTACCGCCCGTCGTCTGGGGAGTTTAGACCCTTGAGCGAAAACCCGATCTCCAACCCCAAGTTCGGATCGGTCAGGGTGACATCGACCTTCTTGGATATGGTCGAGGTCAGAGGCGTGATCGGCTCCACCCCGCCCGCCAGGCTTTCGGGCCGAACGATCTTCCGCGCCAGCTGCCGTCGCCTGCGCTTTTCAGCGCGCAGCCCGTCTGCGATCGCGACCGCGCAGCCTGCGGCGAAGCGCTCGCTCCAGTTTCGCTTTCCCGATTGGCCCTTGCCGCCTGTTCCTCCGTCGGCGTGATCCAGGGCCGCAAGGATGCCGGGCTCTGGCGCGAGGTCCCGCCAGGTCAAGCGTCACTCCGCCGCCGTCGTCGCGATCGGCGCCGAGCCCGCGACATGCGCCTCGACGTCGGCGAGGAATCGCGGATCGAACCGAAGGCGGCCCAGCCGGGCGCGGGACAGGAATCCGGCCGCGGCGCGATGCGACAGGGGCGTCAGCGTCGCCTCCTGGACGACGTCCGACAGATGGCGGCGCAGCCCATGGCGCGGCCAGTGCGAGGCGTCCACCGCGAACGCGCCTCCAGCATGCCCGAACGCCGCCTCCGGCCAGCCGCCGGCTCGGTCCAAGGGGCGGACCGGCAAGGCGACGGTCCCGGGCGTCAGCAGCCGGCTCGCCAGCCAGTCCGCCACGCCGACCGTCACCGCATTGCCCACCAGCTTCCACCGCGCGCCATCGCGCCGACCGTCCCGGGCGGCCTCGGTCCAGCCGCGGGGAAAACCCTGCAACGCTTCCGCGTCCTCCACAGAGGGCGTGACGACGCGACGGCCCGGCGCTGCGCGCGGCCGCCAGATGCCGGGCGGCGAGGGGATGCCGACGCCCGAGCCCCCTTTGAGCGGCGGCACGGCGTTTCGCGCCCAGCCGAGGCCTCGCAGGCCCTCAGTCCAATAGAAGCCAAAGGCGTCGTCCCGCTCGGCCGCGGCGTCAGGCGGCCCGGCCTCGTCGGCGAACAGCACCCCTCGCGGGTCGTCGGTCCGCGAGGCGACGAACAGCACCCGATGGCGCCGCTGCGGCACGCCCGAAAAACGAGAGTCGACTGTTCGATAGGCCCAGGCGAAGCCAAGAGCTTCCAGTTCCTCCACGAGGAAGGCCATCGCCCCGCCTCGATCCAGAACCAGCATGTTGCGAACGTTTTCCAGCACCAGCCAGCGCGTCCGGCTGCGGCGGAGAAGGCGGAACACGTGGGAAACGAGGCCCGACTCGCGCCCACGGATGCCGGCCGTGCGTCCGGCCTGGGAGAGGTCGGTGCAGGGGAACCCGGCCGTGACCACGTCCACGTCGCGGGGAAGGTCGGCGAGGTCGGCGACGTCTCCGTGAAGGTCGGCCTCCGCGAAGCGCTCGGCGAGGACCGCGCGTGCAGGCTCCCAGTTCTCGCAGAGCAGCTCCGTCCGGGCGCCGCGGCGTGCGAAGGGAAGCTCAAGTCCGCCGATGCCGCTAAAGAGCCCCGCCGTGGTGAACGTCACGCCTGCTGCCCTCCTTGCGCAGAACACGCCCGGTTCGGGCTAGCGTGTCGAGACTAACAACATGTTGACGCTCGGCCTCAACCCCGATTTCCGAGCGGACTGGATGCAGAACATATATGAAAAATAGATTGTAATATGTATTTCATACAGCTGCCCCCCGCTCACCCCTCAACCTGCCCCATCCGCGCGGCGAGGCGCAACGCGAAGCTCGGGTCCTCGGCCCGCGCCGGCAGGACCGGGTCGTAGGCGGCGCGGATCAGCTCGGCGTGCCAGGGCTCGACCACCGTCCCGGCCCCGTCGGGCAGCCGGGCGAGCGGCGAGCCGTCGGTGAAGGCGTCGTCGGACCAGAGCAGCAGGCTCTGCACCGACTGCCCGAGCGCCAGCGTCCGGGCCGGGACCGAGGCGAGATGCTCGTCGTAGCGCAGCAGCACGAGGCAGAGCCGGATCGCCCCCGCCTCGTCGAAGCCGAAGATGCGGTACTGGTTCGCCCCGGCCCCCTGCAGCACCGAGACCAGCTTCTCGAGGTCCGGGATCAGCCGGCCGAGATGCGGGACCGCCTTCAGCTCCGGCCACTCGGTGCAGAAGAACACCATGAAGTTGGCGCCGAGCTCCGGATCCTCGGCCCGCGTCTCGAGCCCGGCGAGGGCGGCGGCGTCGCGAAGCGCCGCGCCGAAGATCTCGGCCCCCGCCTCGTCGGTGCCGAAGATCACCGGCGACGGCGCCCGGCCCCAGCGCGCGAAGAGGAAGCTCCCGTCGGAGCGGGTGAAGCGCGCCGCGACGCGGGCGGCGTCGGAGCCGGGGGCGAAGAGCGGATCGGTCATGGCGGGACCCTCGCGACCCGCAGCGCGCGGCGCAAGGCGGCGGGAGGGCGCGCCTCGCCTGCGCCGGCCTCCCACGCTCCTGCCCGGAGGGCTCCCGCCCCGCCGGCGTCTCCCTTGCGGGAGACGCCGCGAGGTTGGGCCCGGCGCCGCCGTGGGGGTCCTTCGGACCCGTCACGGCGGCGCGGGCGCTCCGCCCCGGCCGCGGCGCTGCCCTCGGCGGGCGGCGCGCCCCGACGCCCTCAGCCGTCCTCGTCGAAGAGCCGCGGCTGCGCCGCGGGGCGCGGCGCCTCGAGGCCGAGATGCCGCCAGGCGCGGGCCGCCAGCATCCGGCCGCGGGGCGTGCGCTGGACCAGCCCCTGCTGCAGCAGGAACGGCTCGATCACCTCCTCGAGCGCGTCGCGCGCCTCGGAGAGCGCCGCCGACAGCGTCTCGATGCCGACCGGCCCGCCGCCGTAATGCTCGGCGATCAGGTTCAGATAGCGCCGGTCCCCCGCGTCGAGGCCCAGATCGTCGACGCCGAGCCGGGTCAGCGCCCGGTCGGCGATGGCGCGGTCGACCCGCCCGTCGCCCTCGACCACCGCGAAGTCCACGACGCGCCGCAGCAGCCGCCCGGCGATGCGCGGCGTGCCGCGGGCGCGGCGGGCGATCTCCTCGGCCCCGTCGGGCGCCGCCGGCGCGCCCATCAGCCGCGCGCCGCGGGTGACGATCTTCACGAGCTCCGCGACGGTGTAGAACTCGAGCCGGGTCGGAATCCCGAAGCGGTCGCGCAGCGGCGTGGTCAGGAGGCCGAGCCGCGTCGTCGCCCCGACCAGCGTGAACGGCTGCAGATCGATCCGCACCGTGCGCGCGGCCGGTCCCTCGCCGATCACGAGGTCGAGGGCGTGGTCCTCCATCGCCGGGTAGAGGATCTCCTCGACCGCCGGGTTCAGCCGGTGGATCTCGTCGATGAAGAGCACGTCGCGCGCGTCGAGATTGGTGAGGATCGCGGCGAGATCGCCCGCCTTGGCCAGCACCGGCCCGGAGGTCATGCGGAAGTTCACGCCGAGCTCGCGCGCCACGATCTGCGCCAGCGTGGTCTTGCCGAGGCCGGGGGGGCCGAAGAACAGCGTGTGGTCCATCGCCTCGCCGCGGCGCCGGGCGCTCTCGACGAAGACGCGCAGATTGGCGCGGGCCTCCTCCTGACCCACGAAATCGTCGAGCGTCTCGGGGCGGAGGGCGCGGTCGGGCGCGTCCTCGGGCCGCGCCTCGGCGTCGCGGAGGGGGTTGGGTTCGGTCATCGCCCGCTCACCGATCCGTCGGAGCGAGGGCGCGCAGCGCGGTCTTGATCAGGGCGGCGGCGCCGGCCTCCGGATCCTCGGCGGCGGCCTCGGCGACGGCGCGCGCGGCGTCGGACGGCGCGTAGCCGAGATTGGCGAGGGCCGAGAGGGCGTCGGCCTCGGCCTGCGGGTCGCGGCCCGGAGGCGCGTCGGCGGCGGCCGGCGGGGGCGCCGGCGCCGAAGCGACGGAGCCGGGCGCCGCCCGCCGCGCCCCGCGGGCGCCGAGGGCCATCACCCCGGGGGCCTTGTCGCGCAGCTCGTTGGCGATGCGCTGGGCGATCTTGGGGCCGACCCCCGGCGCGGCTCGGATGGCGCCGGAGTCCCCCATCGCCACGGCCCGGGAGACCCCGTCCGGCCCCAGCGCCCCGAGGATCGCCAGCGCCACCTTGGCCCCGACCCCCTGAACGGAGGTGAGAAGGCGGTGCCACTCGCGCTCCGCCGGCGTCTCGAAGCCGAAGAGCTGCAGGAGATCCTCGCGCACCACGAGTTCGGTGTAGAGCGCCGCCGGCTCGCCCGGCGAAGGCAGGCGCGCGAGGGTCCGGGGCGCCGCGAAGATCACGTAGCCGACGCCCGCCGCCTCGATCAGCGCGTGATCCTCGGCCACGTAGTCCACCCGGCCGGAGATCTTGCCGATCATCGCGCCCGCCCCGCGGCGGCGATCGCGGCCTCGAGCTTGCCGGCGCCGCGGGCGTTCCAGGCGTGGCAGAGCGCGACCGCGAGCGCGTCCGTCGCGTCCGGCCCCGCGAGCCTGGCGCCGGGCAGGGTGAGGCGCACCATGTGCTCCACCTGTCGCTTGTCGGCATGCCCGACGCCGACCACCGCCTTCTTCACCGCGTTGGGGGCGTATTCGGCGACGGCAACGCCGGCGCGGGCCGGAGCCAGCAGCGCGATGGCGCGGGCCTGACCCAGCTTCAGCGTGCCGGCGGCGTCCTTGTTGACGAAGGTGTGCTCCACCGCGGCGACGGCCGGGGCGCAGTCGGCCACGACCTCCGTGAGCTGATCGAACAGCGAGAGCAGGCGCGTCGCCAGATCCTCGCCCCGTGATTCGCAGACGCCGTTGCCGAGATGGCGGAGGCGGCCCGAGGCGGCCTCGATCAGCCCCCAGCCGGTGCGCCGCAGCCCCGGATCCAGCCCCAGCACCCGCATGATCTCCCCGCCGCGTCGCGGGCGCGCCACGCGCCCTTTGCGGACCGATAGCACGAAGCGGGAACACCGGGAAGGCCGGCGACGGGCGCCCGGCCTCGAACCCGCCTCCCGAGGTCGGAAACCGACCTTTTTGCGCCGCTTTCGGACTCTTCGAAACGATCCGCAAATCCTTGTGAAGAAACCGTTTTGATCCATGCCGCCGACGCATGGCTGCCATGCGGATTTGGCTGATTGCACACGCCTTGGGCGCCGATTAGCTGGGTGAGGTCAGGAAGCGTGATCGTCCTGACGGTTTGCCTGCCCGCCCTCTTATTGGACCCTCGCGACATGATCCTCCGCGCCTCCGACTTCGCCTTCGATCTGCCGATCCGCACCGAGACGTGGCACGCGCTCGCCACGTTCGTCGAGGATCTGCCCCGCATGTTCCGCCGTTGGAACCTCCGCCGCCGCACGGTGAACGATCTGCGCGGCCTCAGCGCCGCGCAGCGATCCGATCTCGGGCTCGACGGGGTGGACCTCGAGGCCATCGCCGACCGCGTCATGCGCTGACCGAACTTGCGCCGCCCTCCCCGGAAAAGGGGGAGGGCGGCGCGCCGCGGCTCAGAGCCGCCGCAAGGCCAGCGTGGTCCAGCCGCCGAGGCCGCGCAGGCGGAAGGCCGGCGCGAACCCGTGCGCGCGCCAGACGCCCTCCACCCCCGGCGCCTGGGCGTCGAGAAGCCCGGACAGCACCGCCACGCCTCCGGGCGACGTCATCGCGGCGACGGGCCCGGCGAGGCGGCGCAGCGGACGGGCGAGGATGTTGGCGAATACGATGTCGTAGGGCGCGCCGCGGCGCACGGCCGGGTCCGCGAGCCCGTCCGCGCGGCGCGTCGCCACCCAGGGCGTCAGCCGGTTCGCCCGGATGTTGGCGCGGGCGGTGGCGACGGCGACGGGGTCGATGTCCGTCGCCAGGGCCGGCACGCGAAGCGCGGCGGCGGCGGCCATCGCCAGCACGCCGGTCCCCGCCCCGACGTCCAGCACCCGGCGCGGGCGCGCGCCTTCGCGGATCAGCCGCTCCAGCGCCAGCAGGCAGCCGCGCGTCGTGCCGTGATGCCCGGTGCCGAAGGCCATCGCCGCCTCGATCAGCAGGCCGATGCGGTGGGCCGGGACGCGCGAGGCGTCGTGCCCGCCATGCACGACGAAGCGGCCGGCCTCGACCGGCGAGAGCTCCCGCCGGACCTGGGCCACCCAGTCGCGGTCGTCGAGCCTCGCGACGGCGAAGGGCCGGGCCCCGTGCGCGGCGGCGAGCAGATCGAGCGCCACGGCGTCCGGTTGGGCCTCGAAATAGCCGCCGATCTCCCAGAGGCCGGAGCCGTCCTCGATCTCCAGCACCGCCACGGCGGATGGCGACGGCTCTAGCGTCTCCAAGGCTTCGCCGAGCGCCTCTGCGTGCGCTTGGGACGGGGCGGTGGTGAGAGCGGTCCAGGTGGTCATGCGCCCTGTTGCGGCCACCGCCGGGCGGCGTCAAGGGCGGCGCTCGGGCCGGACGCCGCCCCGCCCGAACGCCGCGCCGTCAGGCCGAGACGCCGACCGGGCAGGTGACGCCGGTGCCGCCGAGCCCGCAATAGCCGCCGGGGTTCTTGGCGAGGTACTGCTGATGGTAGTCCTCGGCGAAGTAGTATTCCGGCATCGGCAGGATCTCGGTCGTGATCCGGCCGTGGCCGGCGGCCTTCAGCCGCTTCTGGAACTCGGCCTTCGTGGCCTCCGCCGCGGCCTTCTGCTCGGACGTCGCGCAGTAGATGCCGGAGCGGTACTGCGTCCCGACGTCGTTGCCCTGACGCATTCCCTGCGTCGGGTCGTGACCCTCCCAGAAGATCTTGAGCAGATCCTCGTAGGCGATCTCGGACGGATCGAAGACCACTTGGGCCACCTCGTTGTGGCCGGTGCGCCCGGTGCAGACCTCGCGGTAGGTGGGGTTCGGGGTGATGCCGCCGGCATAGCCGACCGAGGTCACCCAGACGCCGGGCAGCGGCCAGAACAGCCGCTCGACGCCCCAGAAGCAGCCCATGCCGAAGACCGCGATCTCGGTCCCCTCCGGATGCGGACCCTTCAGCGGGCGGCCGTTGACGAAATGCAGCTCCGCCGTCGGGATCGGATCGGGCCGGCCCGGCAGCGCGGTGGCGGCGGTCGGCAGCTCTGACGACTTGCGGGTGAAGAACATGGGCGGGGGCTCCCTTCGTACACGACCTTCCTGACATAGGATGCGACGCGACCGGAGCCCAGCCCGCACCGCTCCCGTTCCCGCGAGGCGGGGGCGGCGGTCACACCCGAGGCGGTCGGCCCCGCACGGCGTTCGCCACCAGCGCGATCGCGAAGAGGATCAGGAACACCACGAACAGCACCTGCGCGATGTTGGCCGAGATCATCGCCACGCCGCCGAAGCCGAGCGCCCCGGCGATCAGGGCGAGCACGAGGAAGAGAATGGCCCATCCGAGCATGGCGCGCCTCCTTCGATCGGTTGCGGATCGTTGAGCAACGCGCGCCCCGGAGGCCGGTTCCACGCCGGGGGAACCCGCCGACGGAGCCGGCGTTGCTGCCTCCGACCACGTCATCCGCAGCAGGAGCACGCCATGAAACCGGTCGTCACCGGCATCATCGTCGCCGCCGCGATCATCGTCGCCTTCGTCGCGGGCATGCAGATCGAGTTCCGTCAACAGACCCCGGCCGAAGCCTTCGGCGAAGCGGTCGAGGAGATCGCCGAGGAGGCGGAGCAGGCCGCCGACGAAGCCGAGGAGGCGGCCGAGGACGCGACCGACGACGCCACCCAGTGATCTGCGTCGGGCCGGAACGGATGCGGAACGGCGCTTTCCCCGAAGGCCGTGACGCGCTACCCTCCCGCCCATGACGCAAGCCGAGGATTACGAGGCGTTCGAGGACGCCTCCGCGCCCAGCCTCTCGCAGCGCGCCATGGCGGCGCGGGGAGCGCCTTATCTGGACGGGCTGAACCGGCCCCAGCGCGAGGCGGTGGAGGCGCTGGACGGCCCGGTGCTGGTCCTCGCCGGCGCCGGGACCGGCAAGACCAAGGCCCTGACCTGCCGGATCGCCCATCTCCTCGCCACCGGACGGGCGAAGCCGTGGGAGATCCTGGCGGTCACCTTCACCAACAAGGCGGCGCGGGAGATGAAGCACCGCGTCGGGCAGCTGGTCGGCGGCGCGATCGAGGGGATGCCGTGGCTCGGCACCTTCCACAGCCTCGGCAACAGGATCCTGCGCCGGCACGCCGAGCTGGTGGGGCTGGAGAGCAACTTCACCATCCTCGACACCGACGACCAGCTGCGACTGTTGAAGCAGCTGCTGCAGGCCGAGCACATCGACGAGAAGCGCTGGCCGCCGCGGCTGCTCGCCGGGCTGATCGACCGCTGGAAGAACCGCGGCTGGACGCCGGAGGCGCTGCCGCCGGACGAGGCCTCGGGCTTCAACCGGCGGGGCGGCGAACTCTACGCCGCCTATCAGCGACGGCTGAAGGAGCTCAACGCCGTCGATTTTGGCGACCTGCTGCTGCACTGCGTGACGATCTTCCGCACGCATGACGACGTGCTGGAACAGTGGCGGCGGCGCTTCCGCTACATCCTCGTGGACGAATACCAGGACACCAACGTCGCCCAGTATCTCTGGCTCAGGCTGCTGGGCGACGGGCACCGCAACGTCTGCTGCGTCGGCGACGACGACCAGTCGATCTACGGCTGGCGCGGCGCCGAGGTCGGCAACATCCTGCGCTTCGAGAAGGACTTCCCCGGCGCCAAGGTGGTGCGGCTGGAGCAGAACTACCGGAGCACCGGCAACATCCTCGCCGCCGCCTCGGGCGTGATCCGCGCCAACGAGGGGCGGCTCGGCAAGACGCTGTGGACGGAGGCGGAGGAAGGCGAGCGGGTGCGCCTGATCGGCCACTGGGACGGCGAGGAGGAGGCGCGCTGGATCGGCGAGGAGATCGAGGCGATGCGCCGCGGCACGCGCGGGCTGGAGCCCCTCGGCCTCGACGGCATGGCGATCCTGGTTCGGGCTTCGTTCCAGATGCGCGCCTTCGAGGACCGGTTCCTCACCATCGGCCTGCCCTACCGCGTGATCGGCGGGCCGCGCTTCTACGAGCGGATGGAGGTGCGGGACGCGATGGCGTATTTCCGCCTCGCCGTCTCGCCGGCCGACGACCTCGCCTTCGAGCGGATCGTGAACACGCCGAAGCGGGGGCTGGGCGACAAGGCGCAGCAGACGATCCAGGTGGTCTCGCGGGAAGCCGGCCTCTCCCTCGTCGAGGGCGCCGCGATCGTGGTGGAGCGGGAGATGATCCCCGCCAAGGGCCGCAACCAGCTCCGCACGCTGCTGGAGGGGATCGCGCGTTGGCATGCGGCCTCCGAGGCGGGCGAGCCGCATGTCGACCTCGCCGAGCGGATCCTCGACGAGAGCGGCTACACCGGGATGTGGCAGGCCGACAAGTCGCCGGAGGCGCCCGGACGGCTCGAGAACCTCAAGGAGCTGGTGCAGGCGCTGGACGAGTTCGAGAACCTGCAGGGCTTCCTCGAGCATGTGGCGCTGGTGATGGACGCCGGCGCCGAGGACGGGGGCGAGAAGGTCTCCATCATGACGCTGCACGCCGCGAAGGGGCTGGAGTTCCCGGCGGTGTTCCTGCCGGGCTGGGAGGACGGGCTGTTCCCCTCGCAGCGGTCGATGGACGAGAGCGGGCTGAAGGGCCTCGAGGAGGAACGCCGCCTCGCCTATGTCGGGCTGACGCGGGCGCGGGAGCGGCTGACCATCAGCTTCGCGGCGAACCGCATGGTGTTCGGGCGCTGGCAGAACAGCCTGCCGTCGCGCTTCATCGACGAACTGCCGGCCGAGCATGTCGAGGTGCTGACGCCGCCGGGCCTCTACGGCGGCGCGCACGGCGCCGCGGCGGGCTTCGGGGCCGCGACGGCCCCCGGCGCGGCGGCGACGCCGGAGAGCGAGCTGGAGGCGCGGGCCGCGCGGGCGGACGCCTACGCCTCTCCCGGCTGGAAGCGGATGCAGGCCCGGCGGGGCGAACGGCCGCTCGGCCAGCCGCGGGAGACCTCGTCGCTGGTGATCGACGTCGAGGCCGTGCCGGCCTACGAGATCGGCGAGCGGGTGTTCCACCAGAAGTTCGGATACGGCCGGGTCGAGGACGCCGAGGGCGACAAGCTGACGGTGGCCTTCGAGAAGGCGGGCGTGAAGCGCGTGGTGGCGCGGTTCGTGACCGCGGCGGACGGGGCCGGGGACGTGCCCTTCTGATCCTGCGGCGTCGGCGCTCCCCGCTTAAATCTTTACGTGAATTGATCCCGGCCTCGTCGGCGCTTACCTCGTGGCACGACATGGGCGCGGAGGGACGGCTCTTGAACGACGTGATCGGCGTCGAGGCGCAGGATCGGCGCTGGAACCGCATACTCCGCAAGGTCGGACGGGACCTCTGCGTGGTAATCGTCGCCTATACGGCGGCGATCCTGATTGCGCGGAACTTCGTGCCGCAGCCGGATCTCGTGGCCTTCGTCTCGGCCTGCAAGATCGTCTCGTTCCTGTTCCTGCTCTACGAGAACACCGAGATGCCGGCGCGGGTGAACATGGATCAGCAGCCGACGTTCCGGCGGCTGAACCAGTTGATCATCGGCGGTTCGGTGCTGGTGCTGCTGATGATGCTGGTGAAGCTGGTAAAAAACGACCAGTACCTGAGCAGCATTCCGCCGACCAGCGCCGAGATCCTGATCACCTTCGACGCGCTTTCCTATCTGTTCTCCAGCGTGCCGGTGTTCGCCTATGCCGCGCTCAACTACGGGCTCCTGTTCAGCCGCTCCACCACCGCGGAGGACCGTGTGAACATCAAGCAGTTTCTCCTGTTCCGCGACCTGACCTGCGCGGGGCCGCTGATCCTGGTGCTGGCGCTGACCGAGGCCTACGTCCTCTTCGGCCATTTCGAGTCGGATCCGCGCCGCTCGGCCGAGATCTTCTATTCCGGGGCGCTCGCGGTGATCCTGCTCACCTCGGCGATCCTGACCACGGCCCTCAACGAGAGCCAGAAGGCGGCGGGCGAGGACGCCCGCGCCGCCCGCGACCTCGCCGCGGCCTGACGCCGCCTCAGGGCGCGGGAACGCCGCCGTGCCGGCGGTCGGCGCGGGCCACGGCGCGCACCGCGATCAGGCTGCAGATCGCGGCGAAGAAGCACCAGACCGAGGGCAGCACCGCCGGATCCCAGAACAGCGCCGTGACGACGAAGGAGATGGCGAGGCCCCAGCCGAACAGCCGGGCGTCGGGATTCGACGAGCCCACCATCGCGGCGCTGGCGACGAGGAAGTAGAAGAACTCGATGCCCAGCGGAAAGCGCACGCCGAAGAGGTAGAGCAGGTGCCCGCCATAGGCCGCGGCCGCCGAGGGCGGGACCGGGTTCGCCAGCGCCTTGCCGAAGAGATAGATGCCGAGCGTGACGCCCCCGGCCGCGACGCCGGCGAAGGCGCGGCGTCGGCCGGGCCGCGTCTCCAGCATGCAGCCGACGACGGGGCCGGCGGCGGGCCAGAGGAAGAGCGCGAAGAACAGGAAGCCGGCGGTCGTCCAAGGCTCCCAGACCGGGGGCAGCACGCCGTCGATGACCAGCCAGACCAGCCCCTCGATCCCCTGCTGCACGCCGAAGAGAAGCGGAAAGGCGGCGAATGCGGTCATGCCGACGCCGAGGCGCAGGCGCCGCGCCCGTCGCAGCGCCGCGCCCCCGGCGACGGTGAGCACGCCGGCGGCGGCGAAGCTGACGGTGGCCGAGAAGCACATGGCGGGGGCGGCGGCGGCATCGCGCTCATGGCCGGCATGAGCGGGCTCTTCGCCC
>JAWLFJ010000011.1:0-55815 GCA_041685625.1 Paracoccaceae bacterium
CCGCACAGTTTCCGCACGGAAACGGCGGAACGTTCCGCGAATTCGGGGGCGCCGGCCGAAACCGAAACGCAGTCATCGGAACGGGTTAGGGGGTCGCCCCCAATCTTGCCAAGGTTGGGGTCGTGAGTTCGAATCTCATCGCCCGCTCCAGTTTTCCTCCGGCCTGGCCGGCACGCGAAAGGGCGGTCCCGCGGGGCCGCCCTTTCGTCGTTCCGCCGCCTTTCCTGGTCCGGACGTGCGGGCCTCGCCCGGCGGCCGCGACGCATCGCGGCCGCCGGGGGCGGAGGTCACTCGGCCGGGGCCGGCGCCTTGCCGCGCGGCTCGTTCATCAGCCCCTTCACGATCGCGAAGCAGCCGAGCAGCAGCACGATGGTGAACGGGAAGCCGGTCGAGACCGCCATCGCCTGAAGCGCGCCGAGGCCGCCGCCGAGCAGCAGCGCGATGGCCACCAGCCCCTCGAAGGTGCACCAGAACACGCGCTGGGAGACCGGGGCGTTGACCTTGCCGCCGGCGGTGATGGTGTCGATCACGAGGCTGCCCGAGTCGGACGAGGTGACGAAGAACACGATCACCAGCACGACCGCGACCACCGAGGTGATCTCGGCCATCGGGAGATCCGCCAGCATGCCGAACAGCGAGAGTTCCGGGCTGTAGCTGTCGATCACGTAGGCCCTGACCTGGCTGTCCTCGAGCGTCAGCACCTGGTCGATCGCGGTGCCGCCGAAGGCGGTCATCCAGAGCACCGAGACGACGGAGGGGATCAGCATGACGCAGATCAGGAACTCCCGCACGCTGCGGCCCCGGCTGACGCGGGCGATGAACATGCCCACGAACGGCGACCAGGAGATCCACCAGGCCCAGTAGAACGCGGTCCAGCCCTGACGGTAGCCGTCGTCCTCGCGTCCGAAGGGGTTGGAGAGCGGAATGACCTCGCGTCCGTAGGCATAGAGGTAGTCGACGAAGCCGGTCGCGATCGCGATGGTCGGGCCGGCGAGGATCACGAAGAGCAGCAGCAGCCCCGCGAGGACCATGTTGATCTCCGACAGAACCTTCACGCCGCCGTCGAGGCCCCGCAGCACCGAGACCAGCGCCACCGCGGTGATGCCGACGATGAGGATGACCTGCGCGTTGACGCTGACCGGGATGCCGAACACGAAGTCGAGGCCCGCGTTCGCCTGCTGCGCGCCGAAGCCGAGCGAGGTGGCGAGGCCGAACAGCGTCGCGAAAACCGCGAGGATGTCGATGACGTGGCCGGGCCAGCCCCACACCCTCTCGCCGAAGATCGGGTAGAAGATCGAGCGCACAGTCAGCGGCAGGCCCTTGTTGAAGGAGAACAGCGCCAGCGCCAGCGCCACCACCGCGTAGATCGCCCAGGGGTGCAGGCCCCAGTGGTAGATCGTGGCGGCCATGCCCATCGCCTTCGCGGCGGCGACGTTCTCGCGGATCAGGTTCCCGTCCGCGTCGAAGGGCGAGGGCACGCCGAGCGGCGCGGAGATGGCCATGTGATAGACCGGCTCCAGCACGCCGAAGAACATCAGGCCGATGCCCATGCCGGCGGCGAAGAGCATCGAGAACCAGCCGACATAGCCGTAGTCGGGCGTCGCGTCCTCCCCGCCGAGGCGGACCGAGCCGAGCGGCGAGACGATCAGCCCGAGGCAGACCAGCACGAACACGTTGCCGGAGAGGATGAAGAACCAGTCGAGGTTGGTGGTCAGCCAATTGCGGATGGCGTCGAACACGGGGCCGATCGAGGTCTGGAAGGCCAGCGTCACGAGGACGAAGGCGACGATCACGAGGCCCGAGACCATGAACACCGGGTTGTGCACGTCGAGCGAGAACGGCCCGATCTTCGGCGTCACGTTGTCCTGGCCGATGTTGTAGTCCGTCTCGATGACGTCGGAGCGGCCTTCCGGCGCCGGGATGGCGTCCGGGTCGACGGAGTCGTCTGACATGGGTTGCGTCCTTCTTGCTTGGTCGCGGCCGGCGGGCTCCGCCTCAGCGGACGAGGAAGACCGAGATGTCCGCGTCAGATGCGACGGTCCCGCCATGCGAGGCCCAGAACCAGTCGGCGATGTTCGGCTTGTGCGAGGCCATGACGACCAGATCGGCTCCGGTCTGCTCGACGGCGCGGAGCAGCGTCTTGTCGAGGTCGACCGCGGGGTCGGTGCTCGTCATGGCGTGGCTGTCGACGGCATGGCCGTGGGCCTCCGCCTCGGCCTTGGCGAAGCTCTTCAGTTTCTCGGCGAATTCGGCGGGGTTGTGAGCGACGGGACTCGGCGTCTCCGGAGTGACGCCGACGTAAGTGACCGTAGCGTCGTAATGCTTGGCCAGGTCGGCCGCCGATTTGAGCGCCTTGTCGAGCTGATCGCGATGGATCAGATCGACCGGCACCATGATCTTTCGGTACACGTGTCGTCTCCTCTGTTCCTGTCGGGCGGGTTGGTTCGCCTCGGTTCTTCGGTCGACGCGCCGAGCTTATCATCGGGATCGGGCGAACGCGACCATCGCACCCGGCCGGTCTGGGCCGCCGCGAGCGGGTTGGAGCCGGCGGGCCGACCCGTGCTATAGCCGGCGGTGAACCGACGAGAGACGAAGGGACGACAGGCATGGCGCTGGACCGCGAGACGCTGGAGCATCTGAGGACGGTCGAGCGGCGGCTGCTGTGGCTCGCCTGCTGGACGATCCATCACGCCAACCATGTCCGCGAGAAGGACGAGATCAAGACCGGCGGGCATCAGGCGTCGAGCGCGTCGATGGTGCAGATCATGACGGCGCTCCACTTCCACGCGCTCAGGCCGGAGGACCGGGTCGCGGTGAAGCCCCACGCCTCGCCGGTGTTCCATGCCGCGCAGTACCTGACCGGCGGCATCGGGCGGGAGAAGCTGGAGGCGTTCCGCGGCCTCGGCGGCGCGCAGAGCTATCCGAGCCGCACCAAGGACGTGGACGACGTGGACTTCTCCACCGGCTCGGTCGGCCTCGGCGTCGCGGCCACGGCCTTCGCGGCCCTGACGCAGGAGTATCTCGCGGCGAAGGACTGGAGCGAGGTCGGCAAGGGCCGACCGAAGGGCCGCATGGTTGCGCTGGTCGGCGACGCCGAGCTCGACGAGGGCAACGTCTACGAGTGCCTGCAGGAGGGCTGGAAGCAGGATCTGCGCAACGTCTGGTGGGTGATCGACTACAACCGCCAGAGCCTCGACGGCGTGGTGCGCGAGGGGCTGTGGCGGCGCGTGCAGGCCATCTTCGAGGCGTTCGGCTGGGACGTCCGCGTCATCAAGAACGGCGCCCTGCAGCGCGCCGCCTTCGAGGAGCCGGGAGGCGAGGCGCTGCGGGAGTGGATCGACACCTGCCCGAACGACGTCTACTCGGCCCTGACCTTCATGGGCGGCGCGGCTTGGCGGAAGCGGCTCATGGACGATCTCGGCGATCAGGGGCCGGTGACGGAGCTGATCGAGAGACGCTCCGACAAGGAACTGGCCGAGCTGATGGAGAATCTCGGCGGCCATTGCGTCGAGACGCTGTGCGAGGCGTTCGACGCGGTGGACCACGACAAGCCTGTCTGCTTCCTCGCCTACACCGTGAAGGGCTGGGGCACGCCGCTGGCGGGCCACAAGGACAACCACGGCGGGCTGATGACGCCGAAGCAGATGGCCGAGTGGCGGAAGGCCTACGACGTGCCGGAGGGGGCGGAGTTCGACCGCTTCGCCGGGGTGGAGGACAGGGAGGCGTTCGAGGCGTGGCTGAAGGGGGTCCCGTTCTTCAAGGCGGGGCCGCGGCGCTTCTCGGCCGACCGCATCCCGACGCCGGGGCCACGGCTGCTGGACGACCGGGAGCTGAGCACGCAGGCCGGGTTCGGCAAGGTGCTGGACGCCTTGGCGAAGGAGGGCGGACCTCTGGCGGAGCGGATCGTGACCACCTCGCCTGACGTCACCGTCTCGACCAACCTGACGCCTTGGGTGAACCGTCGGGGGCTGTTCGCGCGCGATCCCCGGGCGGACGTGTTCCGCGCGGCGCAGGTGCCGAGCACGCAGAAATGGGGCTTCAGCCCCGACGGCCAGCACGTCGAGCTCGGCATCGCGGAGATGAACCTGTTCCTGCTGCTGGGGCAGATGGGGCTCTCGCACTCGATGTTCGGGGAGCGGCTGCTGCCGGTGGGGACGGTCTACGATCCCTTCGTGGCGCGCGGCCTCGATGCGCTGAACTACGCCTGCTACCAGGACGGCCGCTTCATCGTCGCCGGGACGCCGAGCGGCGTGACGCTGGCGCCGGAGGGCGGCGCGCACCAGTCGATCGGTTCGCCCCTGATCGGCATGGCGCAGGACGGACTGGCGAGCTTCGAGCCGGCCTATCTCGACGAGCTCTCCGTCATCATGGACTGGGCCTTCGACTACGTGCAGCGCACGGGCGAGGGCGACCCGGACGAGCGGACCTGGCTGCGCGACGAGACCGGCGGTTCGGTCTATCTGCGCCTCTCGACCCGCCCGCTGGAGCAGCCGGCGCAGCGGGCGGACGAGGCGTTCCGGCAGGGCGTGATCGACGGCGCCTATTGGTGGCGCGAGCCCGGGCCGAACGCGGAGGTGGTGATCGCCTATCAGGGCGTCGTGGCGCCGGAGGCGATCAGGGCCGCGGGGATGATCGGCAACGACCGGCGCGACATCGGCGTGCTGGCGGTGACGAGCGCCGACCGGCTGAACGCGGGCTGGACCGCGGCGCAGCGGGCGCGGCGGCGCGGCGCCGCCTCGGCGCGCTCTCAGGCCGAGCGGCTCTTGGAGGGGCTGCCGCCGCACTGCCTGCTGATCACGGTGATCGACGGGCATCCGGCGACGCTGGCATGGCTGGGCGCGGTCGCGGGGCACCGGACCTGCTCGCTCGGCGTCGAGCATTTCGGGCAGACCGGGCGGATCGAGGAACTCTACCGCCATTACGGCATCGACGCGGCCAGCATCGCGGAGGCGGCGCAGAACCTGACCGCGGGGCGGAAGCTGAAGCAGGCGACGCTGCCGGCGGCGGAGTGAGCGGCTTCCGCAGGGCGGAATTGGGCGGCGCTCCGTGGTGACGCGGGGCGGCGGCGGGCGTAATCCCCGCGCGCCGGGAGCAGGAGGAGCATCATGGCCGAGACCATCGCCGGACTGATCGAGGGCCATTCCGACGCCGCGCCCGCCATCGGGGCGCCGGGCCGCGAGTGGCTGAGCTTCGGGGCGCTGCGCGCGCAGGCGGCCGAGGTGCGGGGCGCGCTGGCGGCGGCCGGGATCGGCCCCGCGGACCGGGTGGCGATCGTGCTGCCGAACGGGCCGGAGATGGCGGCGGCCTTCGTCTGCGTCGCCTCGGGCGCGACGGCGGCGCCGCTGAACCCGGCGTACCGGGCGGAGGAGTTCGACTTCTACCTCTCCGATCTCGGCGCGAAGGCGCTGGTGGTGGAGGCCGGCTACGACGGCCCGGCGCTGGGCGTCGCGGAGGCGAAGGGCGTGCGGATCGTGCGGCTGATCGGCGGCGGCGCGGCGGGGGCGTTCACGCTCGATCTCGCCCGGGACGAGGATCCGGGACCGGCGGGGGCCGACGCGGTGGGGCTGGTGCTGCACACCTCCGGCACCACGTCGCGGCCGAAGATCGTGCCGCTGCTGCAGTCCAATCTCGCGGCGAGCTCACGGCACATCGGGGACGCGCTGGCGCTGACCTCGGCCGACCGCTGCATGAACATGATGCCGCTCTTCCATATCCACGGGCTGGTGGCGGCGACGCTGTCCTCGCTGGCGGCGGGCGGGAGCGTGTGGTGCGCGCCGGGCTTCGACGCCATCAAGGTGTTCCGCTGGCTCGAGGAGGCCGACCCGAGCTGGTACACCGCCGTCCCGACCATGCATCAGGCGATCCTCGCCCGCGCGGCGCGGAACCGGGAGACGGTGGAGAAGCTGAACCTTCGGCTGATCCGGTCGAGTTCCGCCAGCCTGCCGGGGCAGGTGATGACGGCGCTGGCCGAGACCTTCGGCTGCCCGGTGGTCGAGAGCTACGGCATGACCGAGGCGGCGCACCAGATGACGTCGAACCCGCTCGACCGGCAGAAGCCGGGCAGCGTCGGCGTCGAGGCGGGGCCGCTGGTGCGCACGGCGGGCGAGACGGAGGACGTGATCCTCGGCCCGGGCGAGCTCGGCGAGGTGGTGATCTCCGGCCCCAACGTGACGCCGGGCTACGAGGCGAACCCGGAGGCGAACGCCAGGAACTTCTTCGGGGCGGAGGGCCGGCGCTGGTTCCGCACCGGCGACCAGGGGCGCTTCGACGCCGACGGCTTCCTGCACATCACCGGCCGGCTGAAGGAGATCATCAACCGGGGCGGCGAGAAGGTCTCTCCGCTGGAGGTCGACGACGCGCTGATGGACCATCCGGCGGTGGCGCAGGCGGTGACCTTCGCCATGCCGCATCCGAAGCTTGGCGAGGAGGTCGCCGCGGCCGTGGTGCTGAAGGAGGGAGCCGAGGCCGACGAGGCCGGCATCCGCGCCTTCGTCCGCGAGCGGCTGGCCGACTTCAAGACGCCGCGCCGCGTGGTGATCCTGGAGGAGATCCCGAAGGGCGCCACCGGCAAGCTGCAGCGCATCGGGCTGGCGGAGAAGCTGGGTCTCGGGGAGCCGACGGCATGAGGATCTGCATCTTCGGCGCCGGCGCGATCGGCGGCTACATGGGCGCGAAGCTGGCCGAGGCGGGGGCGGACGTCTCCCTCGTGGCGCGCGGCCCGCATCTCGCGGCGATGCAGGCGGACGGGCTGACGCTGATCGAGGGCGGCGAGCGCAAGACCCACAAGGTCCGCGCCGCGGAGGATCCGGCGGAGCTCGGCGAGCAGGACTACGTCGTCATCACGCTGAAGGCGCATTCGGTGCCGGGCGTGGTGGACCGGATGCAGCCGCTGCTGGGCAAGGACACCTGCGTCGTGATGGGCGTCAACGGCGTGCCGTGGTGGTATTTCCACGGCCTCGGCGGCGATCTGGAGGGCACGCGACTCGAGTCGGTCGATCCCGGCGCGAAGCAGTGGGACGGCATCGGGCCGGCGCGGGTGCTGGGCTGCGTGGTCTATCCCGCCGCGGACGTGCCGGAGCCCGGCGTGGTGAACCATCTCGAGGGCAACCGCTTCACGCTGGGCGAGCCCGACGGCTCGAAGTCCGAGCGGGCGCAGGCGCTGTCGAAGGCGCTGGGCGCCGCGGGGCTGAAGGCGCCGGTGCGCCCGAAGATCCGCGACGAGATCTGGGTGAAGCTGTGGGGCAACCTCTCCTTCAACCCGATCAGTGCGCTGACCGGCGCGACGCTGGAGGCGCTCTGCACCGATCCCGGCACGCGGAGCGTGGCGCGGGCGATGATGGTGGAGGCGCAGCTGATCGCGGAGAAATTGGGCGTGAAGTTCCCCATCGACGTCGACCGGCGGATCGAGGGCGGCGCCGCGGTGGGCGCGCACCGCACCTCGATGCTGCAGGACTTCGACAAGGGCCGGCCCATCGAGCTCGACGCGCTGGTGACGGCGGTGCAGGAGCTGGGGCGCCTGACGGAGATCCCGACGCCGACCATCGACGCCGTGCAGGCGCTGACGGCGCTGAAGGGGCGCACCGCGGGCGTCTACGGCTGAGCCTTCCGAAGGGGGCGCTCCCGTCCTCGGCGCCGCCCTGGCGGGCGGCCCCTCGGTTTGGGCCGGGCGGCGCGGCGGGGGGCCGGCGGGGCCGGCGCCCCGCCCGGGGCGGGGGGGGGGCCGGGGGGCCCGGGCCCCCCGCCGCGGGCGCCTGGAGCGGCGGGGTCAGGCGAAGGGGAAAAGGAAGTCGGCCTGGGTCAGTTCGTCCTCGTCGAAGTCGCGGATCACGATGCGTCCGCCCTCGTGCTTGACGACGACGTCGCCGCGCTTCTGGAGGACCGAGAGGTCGGAGAACGCCGTCGTCTCGTAGGACTCGAAGACGATGCGGTCGCGGCCGTCCTCGAAGTCCCGGATCACGTCGCGGCCCGAGTTGTCGTCGAACACCATGCGGTCGCGGCCCCGGCCGCCGATCAGGACGTCGTTGTCCTCTCCGCCGCGCAGCTCGTCCGAGCCGTTTTCGCCGAACAGGGTGTCCTTGCCGGCGCCGCCGAGCAGCGTGTCGTTCCGGTCGCCGCCCTTGGCGCGGTCGGCGCCTGCCTCGCCGTCCAGCAGATCCTCGCCGTCCGCACCGAACAGGCGGTCGTTTCGCCCGCCGCCGGCGATGGTGTCGTCGCCGCCGCGCCCGCGCAGCACGTCGTTCCCCCAGAGGCCGTCGAGCCGATTCGCGCCGGCGTCGCCCGCCAGCCTGTCGCCGCCCGAGGAGCCGACGACGCCCTCGATCTTGCGGAAGCTGTCGCCGTCGGCGTCGCCGCCGCGCGCGACGCCCTTCTTGAGATCGATCCTCACGCCGCCGCCGCTGTCGCGATAGTCCAGCACGTCGAAACCGGCGCCGCCGATCAGCTTGTCGCCCTTGGCGCCGCCGCGCAGCACGTCGTCGCCCGAGCCGCCCTTCACCACGTCCTTGGCGCCGCCGCCGTCGAGGAAGTCGTCGCCCGACTGGCCGATCACCCGGTCCCGCGCGTCGCCGGCGAAGACGGCGTCGTTCCCGTCGCCGGCCTTGATGCGCTCGCGCCCCGAGGCGGGGGCGACGACGAAGTCGTTTGCGTCCGTGCCGTCGCCCGAGAATCTCGACTGGGGCGTGTACCACTCGCCGTCGAAGCGCAGGCGCTCGAGTCCGCCGCCCCGATACTGCGCGGCGAAGGTGAACTCGGTGCGAAGCTGGTCGGCGTTTCGTGCGAAGCCCTGGCTCAGCACGAGGTCGTCGCCGTCCACCGCCGCGCCCGTCAACTCGGAGACGTGGAAGTTCGTCGCCAGCACGTCCTCGCCGGGAATCGAGAACTCGGTGACGCGGTTCACGGCCTGATAGGCCGAGTTCCAGTAGTACCAGTCGGAATCCGACCCGCCGCGCAGTGCGTTGGTCCCGCGCGAGGCGACGATGTGGTCCACCCCTGCGCCGCCCTCGACGCTGTCGTCGCCGTCGCCGGTGAAGATCAGGTCCGTGCCGCCCTCGCCGAAGATCGTGTCGTCGTCGCGGGTGCCGAAGAAGAACTCGTTGCCGGCGTTGCCGGTCTGCGCCTTGGCGAAGACCTCGGTCTCGCTGGAGATCGCGGCGGTTCTGCCATGCAACGCGCCGGTGAAGTCGATCCAGCGGTAGATGATCAGCTCGATCCCGTCGTTCTGGTCGCTCGCGGCCTCGCCGGGGCTGACGCCGTACTGGTCGAAGATCTCGATGACGCCGGTGTCCGTCTCGATGAAGACGTTGTCCTCGACCAGGCTCGGGCTGGGCGTGTAGAGGTCCACGCTCTCGCCACGGTCCACGAAGAAGGCGTCCTTGACGTGCTCCAGCGAGAAGAGGTCCGCCGCGCCCCCCGGCACGCCGGCGAGGGTGAAGAGGACCAGCCGGTCGGCGCGCTGGTCGAGGGCGGTCTGACTCTCGAACTCGTCGATGTAGAGGGAGTCGAAGGAGGAATCGTAGAAATAGTCGTCCCGTCCGTCGCCGCCGGAGGCGATGTCGAGGCCGGGTCCGACGAAGAAGGCGTCGCGCTGCGTGCCGCCGTTCAGGGTGTCGTCGCCCTCGAGTCCGATGACGCGATTGGCGAAGTCCGCGCCGCTCACGGAGAGGCTGTCGTCACGGGGGGTGCCGATGAAGTCGGCCATGTCGGATCTCCTTTCGCGCCGCCCGGCGGGAAAGGGGCGGCCGGAGGCGGCCGCCTCTGCGGGGCGTCGCGGAGATCCTGGGACGACCGCCGTGCGCCGAGCGTTCGTCGAGCGTGAACGATCGTGCGCCTAGCGTCAGCGCATCGTCAATCGGGACATTCGGCGCTCAGGCGCGGCCGAGCTTCTCCAGTCGCGCGGCCCGGAGCCGCTCGAAGTCGTCGCCGGCGTGGTAGCTGGAGCGGGTCAGCGGCGTGGCCGAGACCATCAGGAAGCCCTTGCCCCAAGCGCTGCGCTCGTAGGCCTTGAACTCGTCCGGCGTGACGAAGCGGTCCACGGCGTGATGATGGCGCGTCGGCTGGAGATACTGGCCGATGGTGAGGAAATCGACGTCGGCCGAGCGCATGTCGTCCATCACCTGCAGCACGCCCTGCCGGTCCTCGCCGAGGCCGACCATGATGCCCGACTTGGTGAACATCGTCGGGTCGAGCTCCTTCACCCGCTGCAGGAGCCGCAGCGAGTGGAAGTAGCGCGCGCCGGGCCGCACCTCCGGATAGAGGCCGGGCACCGTCTCGAGGTTGTGGTTGAAGACGTCGGGCTTCGCCGCGACGACGGTCTCCAGCGCCGAGGGTGCGCAGCGCAGGAAGTCCGGCGTCAGGATCTCGACCGTGGTGCCGGGGGTCTTGCGGCGGATGGCACGAATGGTCTGGGCGAAATGCTCCGCCCCGCCGTCGTCGAGGTCGTCGCGGTCGACGGAGGTGATCACGACGTGGTTCAGGCCGAGCTTGGCCACCGCGTCGGCGACCTTCGCAGGCTCGAACGGGTCGAGCGCCTGCGGCCGGCCGGTGGCGACGTTGCAGAAGGTGCAGCCGCGGGTGCAGATCTCCCCCATGATCATCATGGTGGCGTGGCCCTGCGACCAGCATTCGCCCACGTTGGGGCAGCCCGCCTCCTCGCACACGGTGACGAGGCCGTGCTGCTTCATGATGCGCCGGGTCTCGGCGTAACCCTCGCCGCCGGGCGCCTTCACGCGGATCCAGTGCGGCTTTCGCAGCGTCGGCGTGGCCGGATGGTGCGCCTTCTCGGGATGACGCTGGGCGCGATCCTTGAGGTTGCGCTCTCGGATGGCGGGGGGCAGGTCGTCGGGCATGGGGAGGCTCTCCTTCCGACGCGCAATCTAGGCCCGCCGGGGGCGCGCGGGAAGGGGCGGCGGGGGGGGCGCGCCGCGGCCGGCCCGCGCCGACGCCGGGTCGCGTCAGCTCAGATGGGTCAGCAGCGCGTCGACCGAAGCCTTGGCGTCGCCGTAGAGCATCCGCGTGTTCTCCTTGAAGAACAGCGGATTCTCGATCCCCGAATAGCCGGTTCCCTTGCCGCGCTTGGAGACGATCACGGTCTTGGCCTTCCAGACCTCCAGCACCGGCATGCCGGCGATGGGCGAGCCCGGATCGTCCTGCGCCGCCGGGTTCACGATGTCGTTCGCGCCGATGACGATGACGACGTCGGTGTCCGGGAAGTCCTCGTTGATCTCCTCCATCTCGAGGACGATGTCGTAGGGGACCTTGGCCTCCGCCAGAAGCACGTTCATGTGCCCGGGCAGGCGTCCGGCGACGGGGTGGATGGCGAAGCGGACCGTCTTGCCCTTCTCGCGCAGCCGGCGCACCAGTTCCGAGACGGAGCCCTGCGCCTGCGCCACCGCCATGCCGTAGCCCGGCACGATGACCACGCTGTCGGCCTCGTCCAAGGCCTCGGCGACGGCCGGCGGCTCGATGGCGATCATCTCGCCCTCCGGCCCCTCGCCCGAGCTCTGCTGCTCGCCGCCCCAGCCGCCGAGGATGACGGAGACGAAGCTACGGTTCATGCCGCGGCACATGATGTAGCTGAGGATCGCGCCCGAGGAGCCCACCAGCGCGCCGACCACGATCAGAAGGGCGTTGCCCAGCGTGAAGCCGATGGCCGCCGCCGCCCAGCCCGAGTAGCTGTTCAGCATCGAGACGACGACCGGCATGTCGGCGCCGCCGATGCCCATGATCAGGTGCCAGCCGAGCGCGCCGGCGAGGACCGCGACGAGGAGCATCGTCCAGAGCCCGGCGCCGTCGAGATAGAGCCAGCCGAGCCCGAAGCAGAGCGCCAGCGCCCCGGCGTTCAGCGCGTGCCGGAACGGCAGGGTCAGCGCCGCCGAGGACAGCTTGCCCGAGAGCTTGCCGTAGGCGACGACGGAGCCGGTGAAGGTGATCGCGCCGATCAGGATGCCGAGGAACAGCTCCACCTTGAGGATGTTCAGCTCCATCGCCGTCTTCTTGGCGATGACCGCCGCGAAGCCAGAGAGGTCGGCGACCGTGCCCGCCTCCTGCGCCGCGAGGGCCGCGTTCATCTCGAGATGCGCGTTGATGCCGATGAAGACCGCGGCGAGGCCCACGAGCGAGTGGAAGCCTGCCACCAGCTCCGGCATCTGGGTCATCTGCACCTTCTTGGCGACGACGAAGCCGGCGACGCCGCCGATCGCGATCATCAGCGCGATCAGCCAGTAGGCGCCCACGCCGGGCGCGCCGACGGTGGCGGCGGCGGCCAGCGCCATGCCGATGATTCCGTACCAGATCGCGCGCTTGGCCCGTTCCTGGTTGTTCAGCCCGCCGAGCGCGAGGATGAACAGGATGGCCGCCACGACATAGGCGGAGGTGACGAGTCCGATGCTCATGTGAGAGTCCCCCCGCTCACGACTTCTGGAACATGGCGAGCATCCGGCGCGTCACGAGGAAGCCGCCGAAGATGTTCACCGAGGCCATCAGGATCGACAGCGCCGCCAGGATCGCCACGAAGATCGAGGACGATCCGACCTGCAGCAGCGCGCCCACGATGATGATCGAGGAGATGGCGTTGGTGATCGCCATCAGCGGCGTGTGCAGCGAATGCGCGACGCCCCAGATGACGTGGTAGCCGACGAAGACCGACAGCACGAAGACGATCAGGTCCTGCATCAGGCTCGCCGGCGCGACGGTGCCGAGCGCGAGCACGAGCGCGCCGCCGACGCCCAGCATGATCGCGGTGCGGTTCAGCGAGGACTGAAGCTCCTTCGCCTCGCGCGCGGCCTTCTGCTCGGCCGTCTCCTCGGGCTTCTTCTCCTTCGGCTTCTGCGCCGCGATCGCCTTCACCTTGGGCGGCGGCGGCGGGAAGGTGATCTCGCCGTCCTTGCAGACGGTGGCGCCGCGGATCACGTCGTCCTCCATGTCGACGTTCACCTGGCCGTCCTTCTCGGGCGTCAGGTCCTCGAACATGCGGAAGACGTTGGTGGAATAGAGGCTCGACGCCTGCGTCGCCATCCGGCTCGGATAGTCGGTGTAGCCGATGATCACGACGTCGTTGTCGGTGACGATGCGCTCGTCCGGCTTGGTCAGTTCGCAGTTGCCGCCGCGCTCGGCCGCCATGTCGACGATGACCGAGCCCGGCTTCATCGCCTTGACCATGTCCTCGGTCCAGAGCTTCGGCGCGGGCCGGCCCGGGATCAGCGCTGTGGTGATGACGATGTCGATGTCGGGGGCGAGCTCGCGGAACTTCTCGAGCTGCTTCTCGCGGAACTCCTCCGACTGCGGCGAGGCGTAGCCGCCGGAGCCGGAGCCGTCCTGCGTCTCCTCGTCGAAATCGAGATAGACGAATTCGGCGCCCATCGATTCGATCTGCTCGGCCACCTCGGGACGCACGTCGAAGGCGTAGGTGATCGCGCCGAGCGAGGTGGAGGCGCCGATCGCCGCGAGGCCGGCGACGCCGGCGCCGACCACCAGCACGCGCGCCGGGGGCACCTTGCCCGCCGCCGTCACCTGGCCTGTGAAGAAGCGCCCGAAGTTGTTCGCCGCCTCGATCACCGCGCGGTAGCCGCCGATGTTCGCCATCGAGGACAGCGCGTCCATCTTCTGCGCGCGGGAGATGCGGGGTACCTGGTCCATCGCGAGGACCGTCATCCGCTTCTCGTTGAGCTTGGCGAGGAGCTCCTCCTCCTGGGCGGGCCAGATGAAGGCGATCAGCAGCTTGCCCTCGGGCGCCGCCTCGACCTCCTCCATCGTCGGGCCGCGCACCTTGATCACCGCGTCGGCGGCGTTCCAGAGCGCGGACGCGTCCTCGACCACCTCGACCCCGGCTTCGCGGTAGGCGTCGTCGGAGAAGCTGGCGGCCTCGCCGGCGCCGCTCTCGACGAGGCACTCGTGGCCCAGCTTCTGGAGCCTCCGGGCGCTGTCGGGGGTGAGCGCGACGCGCTTCTCGCCCTCGATCGTCTCCTTCAGGGCGCCGATCTTCATTGAGCCCTCCTCCTTGTCCCTCGTTTTCCGACCCTTGCGGGGACGGTTCGTCCGCCTCCCGGCCAAGGGGCGGCGCGCCGCGACGAGCGCCGATCCTGTCGAATCGGCGGGGTGCGACGCCGGAGCAAAATGGGAGTCCTGAGCCGTCTGTCCACCGCGTATCGCCACGGGAGCGGATTTCGTTGCGCGGAAAGCCGGTTTTCGGGGCCACGCGGCAGGGCGCTCGCGCGGCCGGGGGTCGCGGGCCGTGACGCGGCGCGCCGGCGAGCCTATAATATGGTGGGACGACGGCGGCGGCCGAACACCCCACCTCCGAGGCGCAGGAGCCGTCTCGGGCGGCCGCGTCAGGCCCGTCCTTCCGTGGCGGCATCGCCCGAGCATCGACAGGAACGACCCCGCCGCAAGCGGGGCCGCGGCGCCCCCTCGCGCCGCCGAGGAGGAGGACCGCAGATGACCCTCGAGGCCGTGATCTTCGACGTGGACGGCACGCTCGCCGAAACCGAGGAACTGCACCGTCAGGCCTTCAACGAGGCCTTCGAGCGTCACGGGCGCGACTGGCGCTGGGACCGCGCGACCTATCACGACCTGCTCGCCGTCGAGGGCGGGCTGGCGCGCATCCGCGCCCATGTCGAGGCGGTGGCGCCGCGGGAACTCGCCAACCTCGAGCACGCCGGCGCGCTCGAGTCGATTCACGCCACGAAATCCGCGATCTATCCCTCCCTGGTCGAGCAGGGCGTGCCGCTGCGCCCGGGCGTCGCGCGGCTTCTGCGGGACGTGCGCAGCTCCGGCCTGAAGCTTGCCGCCTGCACCACCTCGACGCGCGAGACGTTCGAGGCGCTGATCCTCGGCGCCCTCGGTTTCGAGGCGCTGGACTGGTTCTCGGCCGTCGTGGCGCGCGAGGACGTGGACGCCGTCAAGCCGGACCCCGCCCCCTACCGCGCCACGCTGGAGCGCCTCGGCGTCGCGCCCGGCGCGGCGATGGTGATCGAGGACAGCGGACGGGGCCTCGCCGCGGCCCGCGCGGCGGGCATCGAGACGCTGGCCGCGCCGGGCCTCTACACCCGGAACGACGACCTGTCCGGGGCCGTCCTCGCGGTCTCCGACCTCGGCGAACCGGCGGCGCCGTTCGAGGTTCTGGCGGGCGATCCGGGGCCGTTCGGCTACGTCTCGACCGACGCGCTGAGGGTCTGGCACGCCCGCGCCTCCGGCGCCGAGGGCGCGGCCGCCTGAGCGCCCGGGGGCTCATCGCCCCTTCACGGCGCCCGCTTCGACCTGTATTCCAAGGCTATCAACAACACGCGAAGTCGGGGAGGAATTCGATGCGCGCCCTCATGATCGCCGCCATGGCGACCCTGACGGTCTCGGCCGCGCCCGCCGCCATGGCGGCCTGCGACGACGGCGAGATCGTCATCAAGTTCAGTCACGTCACCAACACCGACCGGCACCCGAAGGGAATCGCCGCCAGCCTCTTGGCGGAGCGGGTGAACACGGAGATGGACGGCAAGGCCTGCATGGAGGTCTATCCCAACTCCTCGCTCTACAACGACGACACCGTGCTCGAGGCGATGCTGCAGGGCGACGTCCAGATGGCGGCGCCCAGCCTCTCGAAGTTCGAGAAGTTCACCAAGCAGTTCCGCCTCTTCGACCTGCCCTTCATGTTCACGAACATCGAGGCCGTCGACGCCTTCCAGAGCTCCGAGGCGGGCGCGGCGCTCAAGACCTCGATGACCCGTCGGGGGCTGCTGGGACTGGAGTTCTGGCACAACGGCATGAAGCAGTTCTCGGCCAACGTGCCGCTGATCGAGCCCGAGGACGCCGAGGGGCTGAAGTTCCGCGTGCAGCCCTCCGACGTGCTGGTGGCGCAGATGGAGGCGCTCGGCGCCAACCCGCAGAAGATGGCGTTCTCCGAGGTCTACGGCGCCTTGCAGACCGGCGTCGTGGACGGGCAGGAGAACACCTGGTCCAACATCTGGGGCCAGAAGTTCTTCGAGGTGCAGGACGGCATCACCGAGACCAACCACGGCATCATCGACTACCTCGTCGTGACCTCGGTCGACTGGTGGGAGGGCCTGCCGGACGACGTGCGCGAGCAGCTCGACACGATCCTCACCGAGGTGGCGCAGACCCGCAACGCCGAGGCCTACGAGGTCAACCAGACCGCGAAGCAGTCGATCGTCGACGCCGGCGGCACGATCCGCACGCTGACGCCGGAGGAGCGCCAGAAGTGGGTCGACGCCATGAAGCCCGTCTGGGAACAGTTCGAGGGCGACGTCGGCGCGGACATGATCGACGCGGCGCAGGAGATCAACGCCGGCCTCTGAGCCCGGTGCAGGCCGCCGCGGCGGCGGCTCGAACGAAGGCGCCCGGCCGGAGACGTCCGGCCGGGCTCGGCGCCGCTGCGGCCGCGGGAGCCGGGGGCGCGACGGGGGAGGACGCCCGACCGGGCGCGGAGGGACGGCGGATGCGGCAGCAGCACCACAGGCGGACGGCCCTCGGCCGCGGCGTCGACGCGCTGGAGGAGACGCTGATCGCGGCGATCCTCGGCGCCATGACGCTGATCACCTTCGCCAACGTCGTGGCGCGCTACGTGTTCAACGACAACATCCTCTGGGCGCTGGAGGCGACGGCGTTCCTGTTCGCGTGGCTGGTGCTGCTCGGGGCCTCCTACGCCATGAAGGTCTCGGCCCATCTCGGGGTCGACGCGATCATCAATCTGCTCTCCGCCCCGAAGCGGCGGATCCTCGGGCTGATCTCGGCCGCGATCTGCGTGGCCTTCGCTCTCCTGCTCGCAAAGGGCGCCTGGGACTTCTGGGCCCCCTTCGCCGAGCTTCAGCCCACCACCGGCCGCTGGTTCCCCACCGGCATCGCCGAGGTGCGCGGCCAAGGCTGGTTCGAGGTCAACGACATCCCGATGCCGGCCGCCATCAACCAGCCCGTCGCGGACGTCTTCAACATGGGCGAGCCCTACGAGAAGATGCCGCGCTTCATCCCCTACGCGATCCTGCCGCTGGCGACGGCGCTGTTCCTGTTCCGCTGCGTGCAGGCCCTGGTGCAGGTCGCGACCGGCGTGCGCAGCCAGCTCATCGCCAGCCACGAGGTCGAGGAGGAGCTCTACGGGACGGCCGCGCACGGTCACGAGCAAGGCCGCGATCCCGCGACGGAGGCGCGCTGATGGAGGTCGTCCTTCTCTTCGCCATGGTGATCGGCCTGCTGCTGATCGGCGTGCCCATCGCCGTCTCGCTCGGCCTGTCCTCGACCCTGTTCCTGCTCTGGTTCTCGGACAGCTCGCTCGCCTCCATCGCGCAGACGCTGTTCCAGGCGATGGCGGGGCACTACACGCTGCTCGCGATCCCGTTCTTCATCCTCGCCTCGACCTTCATGTCGACCGGCGGCGTGGCGCAGCGCATCATCCGCTTCTCCATCGCCTGCGTCGGGCATCTCCGCGGCGGCCTCGCCATCGCCGGCGTCTTCGCCTGCATGCTGTTCGCGGCGCTCTCGGGCTCCTCGCCCGCCACGGTGGTCGCCATCGGCACCATCGTCATCGCCGGCATGCGCCAGGTCGGCTACTCGAAGGAGTTCGCGGCGGGCGTGATCTGCAACGCCGGCACGCTCGGCATCCTGATCCCGCCCTCCATCGTGATGGTGGTCTACGCGGCGGCGACGGACGTCTCGGTCGGGCGCATGTTCCTCGCGGGCGTGATCCCGGGCATCCTCGCCGGGCTGATGCTGATGACCGGCATCTACGTCGCCGCGCGGGTCCGCGACCTGCCGCGCGGCGACTGGAAGGGCTGGGGGGAGATCGTCGCCTCGGCGCGCGACGCCGGCTGGGGTCTGTTCCTGATCGTCATCATCCTCGGGGGCATCTACGGCGGCGTCTTCACCCCGACCGAGGCGGCGGCCGTCGCCGCCGTCTACGCCTTCCTGATCGCCAATTTCGTCTATCGCGACATGGGCCCGCTGAAGGCGGCCCGACCTGCGGGGGCGCAGGTCGTCGAAAGCGGCGGCGCCTCGATCCCGTTCCTGCGCAAGCCCTGGTCGCTGCTGACGGCGTTCGTCCACCCGGACACGCGCGACGCGCTGTTCGACGCCGGTCGGCTCACCGTCACGCTCCTCTTCATCATCGCCAACGCGCTGATCCTGAAGCACGTCCTGACCGACGAGCAGATCCCCCAGTCGATCGCCAACGCCATGCTCGACGCCGGCTTCGGTCCGATCATGTTCCTGATCATCGTGAACCTGATCCTGCTCATCGGCGGCCAGTTCATGGAGCCCTCGGGCCTCATCATCATCGTCGCGCCGCTGGTGTTCCCGATCGCGATCAGCCTCGGCATCGACCCGATCCATCTCGGCATCGTCATGGTCGTGAACATGGAGATCGGTATGATCACGCCGCCCGTCGGCCTCAACCTCTTCGTCACTTCCGGCGTCGCCGGCATGCCGATGTGGGACGTGGTCAAGGCGGCGCTGCCCTGGCTCGGCATCCTCTTCGTGTTCCTGATCATGGTCACCTACATTCCCGGACTTTCCACTTTCCTCCCGACGATGTTCATGGGACCCGAGATCATCACCGACTGACGCCGCCGGACGGCGAGGGGGGAGAGGCATGGGCCGCGCCTGGCCGGCGCTGATCGCGCTCGCGAGCGGGCAGTTCGTCGTCGGCGTCACCTCGCTCTCGCCCGTCGGCATGGTGGCCGAACTCGGCGCCGAATTCGCCGTCGCGCCGGGCGCGGTGGCGCGGCTGCTGACCGTGTTCGCGGTGGTCTACGCCCTCTCGGCGCCGCTGACGCAGGCCTGGCTCGGCCATCTGCCGCGCCGGGCGGTGATCGGCTCGGCGATGGCCACCTCCGGCCTCGCCTGCCTCGCCCTCGCGCTGGCCGAGAGCTGGTGGCAGGTGCAGGCGGCCCGCGTCGTCATGGCCGGCGCCGCGGGTCTGATCGGCCCGTCCGCCGCCGCGGCCGCCGCGAGCCTCGTGCCGCCCGAGCGCCGCGCCGGCGCGCTCGCCGTCGTCTTCGGCGGCATCACGGCGAGTTCGGTCCTCGGCCTGCCGACCTCGAGCTGGCTCGCGCAGACCCTCGGCTGGCGCGAGGCCTGGGCCGCCGTCGGCGCCGCCGCCCTCGTCTGCGCCCTCGCCGTCGCGCTGACCGTCCCGGGCGGGGCGCGCGGCGCCCGCGGCTCGCTCGCGGCGCTCGCCTCGGTGCTCTCGGCCCGGGCCCCGGCGCTGACGATCGCCGCCACCGCGACGCTCTTCGCCGGCGGCTTCGTGACCTACTCCCTGCAGGCCGTCTGGCTGGTGGAGGCCGCTGGCGCGCCGCTCGCGCTCGTGCCCGTCGTCCTCTTCGCCTATGGCGGCGTCGGGGTCGCGGCGAACCTCCTCTCGGGCCGGGTGGTCCGCCGCCTCGGGGTGGAACGGACCATCGCGGCCGGCCTCGCCCTCGCGCCCTGCGGCGCGCTCGCCATGGGGGCGGCGCCCTCGGTCCCCTGGATCGCCTTTCCCGGCTTCGCCCTTCTCGGCGGCGCCTGGCTGATGATCATGGCGCCGATCCAGGCCCGCCTCGTGCGCCTCTGCGGAGAGCGCGCGCCCCTCGCGCTCGCCTTCAACTCCTCCGCCCTCTATGTCGGCATGGCCGCGGGCTCCGCGCTCTCCGGCCCCGTGCTCGCCTTCGCCGGCGCCGCGTGGCTGCCGCTCGCCACCGCGCTCGGCATGGCGCTCGCCTGCGCCGTCTTCCTCGCCTCGCGGACGGGAGAGGCCCTTGCGCCCGTCCGGGCGGAGCCCTGAAATGCGCGCCGCCGGCGCCGCGCGCCGGGCTCAGGAGATCCCCGGGCCATGACGGCCGACGCCGAGACCGACGCTCCCCGCCCCCGCGTCCTTCCGCCCGTCCGCAGCGCGCTGGACGTGCTGCGCCCGATCCGTCTGCCCCGCGGCAGCCGCACCCGCCACGCGCTGGAGGAGCGGCGCCGCCAGCTCCCCCTCGCCCGGCTGGTGCTGCTCTTCGGCGCGCTCTTCGCGCCGGTCTTCGTCGCGGGCGACGCCCTCGTCGCGGGCTGGGCGGCGGCGGCGGACCAGCTCCCGGTCCGCTTCGCCCTCACCGCCGCCTTCCTCGCGATCTGGGCCGCGACCCATCTGCCGGCGATGGAGCGGCGCTGGCCGCTGCTCTGGGTCGCCGCGCCGATGATCTGCAATCTCGGCTACGGCTGGATCATCGCCCGCCTGCCGGACGGGACGGAGGAAGGCGTCGCCGGATTCCTCTTCGCCCTCGCCGCGCACGGCATCGTCGCGCCGACCTTCCCTCTCGCCGTCGCGGGCTTCGCGCTCGCCTCGGCGGCCGGTCTCGCCGGCCTCGCGCTCGGCGGGGCCGATCCCGCCGTCCTCGAATACGCCGCCTATTCCGGCGCCACCTTCACCGCCTTCTTCGCCCTCGTCGCCTGGTCGATCGAGCAGGGCCGCCGCCGCGCCGCCATCCTGGCCGAGGAGGCGCGGGAGGCGCACGCCCGCGCCGACGCCCTCGTCGCCGCCATGCTGCCGCCCGCCGTCGCAAGCCGCCTCGCCGCCGGAGAGCCCGCGCCGGCCGAGGACGCGCCCCGCGCCACCGTGCTCTTCCTCGACATGGTCGGCTTCAGCCGTCTTTCGAACGACCTTCCGCCCTCCGCCGTCGTCGGCGTGCTGGAGGCCGCCTTCGTCGAGCTCGACGCCGCCGTCGAACGCGCCGGGCTCGCCAAGATCAAGACGATGGGCGACGCCTACATGGCCGCCGGCGGCCTGCCCGGCGTCTCCGTCGCCGGTCCGGAGGAGGCCGCCGCGCTGGCCCGCGCCGCGGTCGCGGGGGCGCCGGCCTTCGGCGCGCGCCACGGCCTGCCCCTCGCGGTCCATGCCGGCCTCGCCACCGGCCCCGTCACCGCCGCCGTGATCGGGCGACTGCGCCCGCAATACGACCTCTGGGGCGGGACGGTGAACCGCGCCGCCCGCCTCCAGGCCGCCGCTCCGCCCGGCGAGGTCTGGATCGACGCCGAGACCGCCGCCGCCCTGCCGCCCGGCGCCGCCGAGCCCGTCGGTCAGCTCGAATTCCGCGGCCTCGGCGCCGTTGACGTCCATCGCCTCGCGCGGCATTCCGGGGCCTGACCCGCCGCCCCCCGAGGGAGTTCCGCCATGGCAGCCCGGCCCCCCGCCCCCGTCCTCGGCGCCGCCGCGCCGCATTTCATGCTTCCGGACACCGACGGGCAGATCTACAGCCTCGACGACTGCCGCGGCCCGAACGGCACGCTCGTCATGTTCATCTGCAATCACTGTCCCTACGTGATCGCGATCGCTGACAAGCTGGCGGGCGAGGCCGACGCCCTCCGCGACCTCGGCGTCGGCGTCGTCGCCATCTGCTCGAACGACGGCGAGGCGTATCCGGAGGACTCGTTCGAACGGATGGGCGCGTTCGCGAGGGCGCACCGCTTCCCCTTCCCCTATCTGCACGACGCCTCCCAGAAGGTCGCCAAGGCCTACGGCGCCGTCTGCACGCCGGACTTCTTCGGCTACGACAAGGCCCTGCGCCTGCGATACCGCGGCCGCCTCGACGACGCCGGGCGGGAGGCGCGCCCGGCGTCCCGGCGCGAGCTGCACGAGGCCATGCGACAGGTCGCGGAGACCGGCCAGGGCCCGGCCGAGCAGATCCCCTCCATCGGCTGCTCGATCAAGTGGAGGCAGGACGCGTGAGCCCGCGCCACCCTCCTGCGTCTTGCGCCCGCCGGTCGCCGGGACGATGACCGGCATCGTCTCCGGCGTCTTCCCCCGGCGCGCGGGGGGCGAGCGCGGCTTCCTCTCGATCCGGCCGACCGAGGCGTGGCCTGTCGGCCGGGGCATCGCCCGTCCGACGCGGCTCCGCGTCGCGCCCTTCGCCCGCCGCCTCGTCGGCCTGCCGATCCGGGCCGGCGCATGAGCGCGCCCCGCCTCGTCGCCGATCTCGACGGCACCCTCGCCGACAGCGCGCCCAGCCTCTGCGCCGCCGGCAACCGCCTCCTCGCGCAGCTCGGCCGCCCGCCGGTGACGGTGGAGACCTACAAGAGCTTCGTCGGCCGCGGCCAACGCGTGCAGGTCGAGCGCCTGCTGGAGCACGGCGGCGGGATCCCGGGCGGCGACGCGACCCCCTTCCTCCTCCGCTTCCGCGCCCTCTACGATCCGCTCGAGGCCAGCGCCGCCATGCCCGGCGCTCGCGAGGCCCTCGCGACCCTGCGGGCCGAGGGCTGGCGCCTCGCCGTCTGCACCCAGAAGCCGGAGGCCAAGGCCCGCGCCCTCCTCGCCGGCCTCGGCTTCGAGGTGGACGCGGTGGCCGGTGGCGACACGCTGACCGAGCCCGACGGCGCCGAGATCCTGAAGCCCGACCCCCGCCTCTTCGCGGCCGCCGCGGCGCACCTCGGCGAAGGCCCGGCGCTGTATGTCGGCGATTCCGAAACCGACGCCGAAACCGCGGCCGCCGCCGGCGTCCCCTTCTTGCTCTACCTGAAGGGCTACCGCAAAGGGGAGATCGCGGCCCATGCCGCCTTCGACGACTGGCGCGCCTTCCCCGGCCTCGCCCGCGGCGCCCTCGCCGCCGACCCGCGTTGACCGCCGCGTCACTCCGCCGGCGCCACTCCGCGCCGGCGGCCGAGCCCCGCAAGGGCCGCCGCCGAGCCTCCCGCGCCGATCAGCAGCGCCGCGCGCAGCCCCACCAGGTCGCCCAACGCGCCGAGCCCGAGCGCGCCCCCCGCCGCCCCGCCGATCCCGACGAGGATCCAGAGGCTCATCACCCGGCCCCGGATCCTGTCCGGCGTTCCGGTCTGCGCGATCGACTGGGTCGAGACCCCCACCACCGTGCCGGCCGCGCCGAGGCCCGCCACCGCCGCCAACGCCAGCGCCCAGAGCGGGATCGCCGCCAGCGCCGCCACCAGCGCGAGCCCGACCGCCGAGGCCGCCCGCGCCCGCCGCCGCATTTCGGCGAGGTCCGGCGCGCTCCGTCCCAGCCAGATCGAGCTCAGGATCGCCCCCGCTCCCGCCGCCGCCGTCAACGCGCCGAGGCCCGCGGCCCCGCGCCCGTAAAGACCGTCCGCCGCCGCCGGCAGCAGTTCCAGCACGCCGCGCCCCGCCACGGCGAAGAGCCCTGAGAGCAGGAACGCCTCCAGGATCGCCGGGCGTCCCCGGACATGCCGCGCCCCCTCGGTCAGGTCCGCGACGAAGCGCCGGAAGCCGTGCGGACCCTCCGCCCGGGGCGCCGGCGGCTGCGGCGGCAGCGACATCAGCGCCCAGATCTGCGGCGCGAACAGCAGCGCCGCCAGGACCGGCGCGGCGCCGGCGCCGGCGGCCGCGATCAGCCAGCCGCCCACGGCCGGCCCGATCATCCGCGTCATGTTGAAGTTCAGCGCCGTCATCGCCACCGCCTGCGGCAGGATCTCCGCCGGCACCAGCCGCGGCGCCAGCGTCATCCGCAGCGGGTGATAGGCGCTCGCCGCGACGCCGGAGAGCAGGGCCAGTAGCGCCAGCAGCGGCAGCGTCAGTTCCTCCGCCAGCACGGTCTTGGCGAGGACCACCGCCACCAGCGCCTGCGCGGTCTGCGTCGCCATCATGCCGAGGCGCGGGTCCGCCCGGTCCGCCAGCACCCCGAACACGGGGCCCGAGACCATCGTCGGCGCGAAGTTCAGGAACGCCACCAGTCCAACCAGACCGGCCGAGCCGGTGAGCTCCCAGGCCAGCCAGGCCGTGGTCACGCGCAGGATCCACATCCCGACCAGCCCGAAGAAGGCGCCGAAGAGATAGGCCCGGAAATCGGCGTGCTTCAGGGGGGCGGGGATGCGCATGGCTTCCGACATGCCGCGCTCCGGCGCCGCCGTCCAGAGCCCTCCGCTTCGCGCATGGCGGCCATGTCTCGGACGCATGGCGGCAGAGCGGCCTTGCGCCCCGCGCCCGCGGTGCAGCCCGGCCTTGCCGAAACGGCGGTCCTCACGCCGCCGGCCACGACCTATCTCGCAGTCGCACAACGTCCGGAGCGGCCGATTCCGGCCGGCCCCGGCGCCCTAAGGACAGACACTCGAACGAAAGGCCCTATCATGGCGCTCGTCGACCGCACCCACACCCGCCTCTCCGCCCAGACCTTCTCTCCGGACGACATGATCTCGGGCCTCGCCGCCCGTTTCGCGCGGTGGCGCACGTATCGCCGCACCCTCGCCGAGCTGCAGGCGCTCGACGACCGCACGCTGGCCGATTTCGGCTGGTCGCGCGCCGGCCTGCCGGGCGTCGCCCGGGAGGCGGTCGGCCGCTGAACGGTGCGCCCGGCCCGGACCGGACGCCCCTCGCCGATCCGCCCATGGCGGATCGGCGGCGCCGCGAGGGGGGTCGATCCCCCCGAGCGGCGCAGCCCCCGGGGAAAAGGTGCGACCGCCGGCGTCAGGCGACCGGGGCGGCGCGCTCCGCCTCGACCGTCTCGTAGGCCAGCATCGCGCGCTTCACGCCGAGCCCCCAGTGATAGCCGCCGAGGCCGCCGGACTTCCGCAGGGCCCGGTGGCAGGGGATCAGCCAGCTCACCGGGTTGCGTCCCACCGCCGTCCCCACCGCCCGCACCGCCCGAGGGCGGCCCACCGCCCGGGCGAGGTCGGAATAGGTGGTGACGTGGCCCGAGGGCACGGCGAGCAGAGCCTCCCAGACCTTGATCTGGAAGGGCGCTCCGATCAGGTGCAGCCGCGCCTCCCCCCGTCCGCGGAAGGCCGCCTCGACCCAGGGGCGCAGCGCCTCCGGATCCTCCCGATACGCCGCCGCCGGCCAGCGCGAGGCGAGATCGTCGTAGGCCGCCCGCGTTCCCGCCTCCGCCGCGAAGGCGAGCCCGCAGAGCCCCCGCTCCGTCGCCATCGCGACCGTCTCGCCGAAGGGCGAGGCGAAACGCCCCCAGGCGATCGCCAGCCCGGCGCCGCCCTTGGCGTAGTCGCCGGGCGTCATCGCCTCCCAGCGCAGGAACAGGTCGTGCAGCCGGCCGGGCGAGGACAGCCCCGCGCCGTAGGCCGCGTCCAGCACCGTATACCGCTCCCTGAGCAGCGTGCGCGCATGGTCCAGCGTCAGCCATTGCAGATAGCGCTTGGGCGAGACGCCGACCCGGCGCGTGAACAGCTTCTGGAAATGCGCCGGCGCATGCCCCATCCGCGCGGCGAGCTCCTCCAGCGACGGCGGATCCTCCCGCCGCGACTCGAGCAGGGCCAGCGCCGCGAGCATCAGGTCGTGGTGGAACCGCTCACGCTCGGAGGCGGGCGCGGGCGGCGTTCCGGGGGCTTCGGCGCCGGCGGTCGCGACGGTCTGGGCGGCGGTCATGGCGTGCGGTCCTCTCTCGTCCTTCGCACCCCGAATCTGACCCGCCGCGCCGGCCCCCGCCACCCGGAACCTGCGCCGGGCGCCGCCCGTCCGCCAGCCCCGGCGGCCAGGATGCGAAGGGAGGAGCGCCGCGTCGTCCGCCTCGGCGCGGCCGGTCAGCCGACGAAGGCGCGTTCGACCACGAAGGTCCGCGGCTGGCTGTTCGATCCCTCCTCGAGTCCGAACCCCTCGAGCAGCGCCTTGGTGTCCTTCAGCATCTCCATGGAGCCGCAGATCATGCCGCGGTCTTCCTCCGGTCCGATCGGGGGCACGCCGAGCATCCCGAACAGTCTGCCGTCGGCCATCAGGTCGGTGATCCGGCCGCGACGGGGGAAATCCTCCCGCGTCACGGAGGTGAAGTGGCGCAGCTGCGCGCTGGCCTCCTCGCCGACGAGGGGATCGGCCTTCGCGGCGGCCACCACCTCCTCGCCGTAGGCGAGTTCCGCCACCTCGCGGCAGGTGTGCGTGAGGATCACCTCCCCGAACTTCTCGTAGGTCTCCGGATCGCGGATCAGCGAGGCGAAGGGCGCGATGCCGGTGCCGGTCGAGAACATCCAGAGGCGCCGGCCGGGCAGCAGCGCGTCGTTGACGAGCGTGCCGGTCGGCTTCTTGCGGAACCAGACCTTGTCGCCCGGCGCGATCTTCTGGAGCTTGGCGGTCAGGGGACCGTCCGGCACCTTGATCGAGAAGAACTCCAGCTCCTCGTCCCAGGCGGGCGAGGCGATGGAATAGGCTCGCCAGACCGGCTTCGGCCCGGGCAGGCCGATCATCACGAACTCGCCGGAGCGGAAGCGGAAGCTCGGCGGGCGCGTCAGGCGGAACTTGAAGAGCCGGTCGGTGTAGTGCCTCACCTCGAGCACCGTCTCGGAGAACACCCCGTTCGGAACCTCGATCTCCGACACCGTCTCGGGCGCGTCCTGAGCCATGTGCGGTCTCCTCTGCGTTTCGCCTCGCCCAGTCCTAATGCGCGAGACCGCGCGGGCCAAGCGCGGCCGTGGGCGACATGGCGCCCACGGACCGGATTGGAAACCTTTTTCACATCACGTTTCGGGGCGGTCGACATTTCACGGCGGAAGGCCGGAGAACATGCGCCGACGCGAAACGGGGCGCCGCCGGCCCGGCGGCGCCCCCATCCCGGCGATGAGGCGGGCTCAGAACGCCGAGGCGAGCTCGCCGGCCTCCGCGCCGATCGTCTCCTCGAGATGCCGGCGCATCTTGCGGAGCGCCTGCGCCTCGAGCTGGCGGACCCGCTCCTTTGAAAGGCCGAGCTTGGAGCCGAGGCTCTCCAGCGTCTCGGGCTGATCCTCGACCTTGCGCGCGACGATGATCATCTTCTCGCGGTCGGTCAGGGAGCCCATCGCGTCCTTGATCCAGTCGCGCGCGGTGCCGAGGTCGCGGCGGCGGCCGACGACCGCCTCGGACCCGGGCTTGTCGTCCTCCAGCGTCTCGACCCATTCGCGGCCTTCGTCGCCGGACTGCTGCGCGTTGAGCGAGAAGTCGGAACCGGCGAGGCGACCTTCCATCATCTCCACGTCGCGCAGCGGCGCGCCGAGATCCTCGGCGATGCGGCGACGGATCTCGTCGCCCGAAAGGCGCTCGCCCTCCGCCTCCATCTCGCGCTCGAGACGGGCGCGGACGCGGCGCATGTTGAAGAACAGCGCCTTCTGCGAGGAGGTCGAGCCCGTGCGAACCAGGCTCCAATTGCGCATGACGTAGTCCTGGATCGACGCCTTGATCCACCAGACGGCGTAGGTGGAGAAGCGCACGCCGCGGTCGGGGTCGAACTTCTCGGCCGCCTTCATCAGACCGACGCCGGCTTCCTGCGTCAGGTCGTTCATCGGGGCGCCGTAGCGGCGGTATTTCGCCGCCATCGAGATCGCCAGCCGCATGTATGCGGTGACGAGCCGATGCAGCGCCTTCTCGTCGCCCTCGTCACGCCAACGGCGCGCCAGGTCCAACTCGGTTTCGGCGTCGAGAAGTTCAGCGGCCATGGCCGTTCGGGTCATGGAGCTGGTAACGGGCGCGTCGAGGGCCATACTCCGTCTCCTGCTGCGGTGTCGCCGTGGGTTCCGGCATTGCCTTTGCTTTGACACGGTCTACGTCTCGGTCGCTCGGTCGGATCAAACTTCCACTGCATGGAAACGGAAACGATGTGTTTCGGTGCGTCGTGCCGGAGCGAGACTTTCCGGTGCAGACCGCCCGCCGGCGCCCTCGAAGCGGCCTCCGGGGCCCTGGCGACGGCGACGCGGTGATGAAGATGGAGGCAACCGGCCCGATGCTCGTTCTCGCGATCGCCGAGCGGACCTATTCGAGCTGGTCGCTGCGCGGCCATCTCCTCGTCGAGATCACCGGCGCGCCCTGCATCGTCCGCAAGGTCGACCTCCGCACGCCCGGCTTCGAGGCGCTCGCCGCGGAATTCGCGCCGGCGCGGAGCGTGCCGATGCTGGCCGTCGAGGCGGGCGACGAGGCGCCGGTCCGCCTCTGGGACAGCCTCGCCATCGCCGAGACGCTGCACGAGCGGTTTCCGGACACCGGCATCTGGCCCGCCGATCCGGCCGCCCGCGCGGCGGCGCGCTCGATCACGGCCGAGATGCATGCCGGCTTCTCCACCTTCAGGCGGCTCTGCCCCATGAACCTCGAGAAGGCCTACGAAGGGTTCTCGCCGCCGGCCGCCGAGGCCGAGGCGCTGGAGGCCGATCTCGCGCGGATCGAGACGCTGTGGCGCTGGGCGCGGGAACGCTGGGGCGACGGCGGGCCGTGGCTGTTCGGCGCGCGGTTCACGGCCGCCGACGCCTTTCACGCGCCCCTGGCCAGCCGGCTCGTCACCTATGGCCTTCTGCGCTCGGACCTGACCCGCGCCTATGCCGAGGCCGTGCACGCGCATCCGCCGTTCCGGCGCTGGCGTGCGATGGGCGTGGCGGAGCGCCGCGTGGTGGACCGCTACGAGATGGACCTGCCGCAGGGGCCGCGCTTCGGCCCGCCGCCGCGCCCCGCGCGGGCGGTGACTGGCCGGACGGCGGTCAACGAAGCCTGCCCCTATTCCGGCAGGCCGGTCGCGCCGGATTCGCTGGCCGAGATCGACGGCCGGGTGGTCGGCTTCTGCAACCCGTTCTGTCGGGACAAGTCGGTGGCGGACGCCGACGCCTGGCCCCGGCTCGCGCCCCTGCTGGCCTGATCAGCCCAGCACGTCGAGCGTGATCGGCGTGCCGTGCGGCGTCGCCTCGGCCGCGCGACGCCACGCGTCGGCGGTCTCCTCGATGCGCTCGAGGGGCACGCCCGCCCGCTCGGCCACCATCGCCTCCAGCGTCGCCAGCCAGTCCTCCCAGTAGTCGCCCTCCCGCGCCCGGCGCGCGCCGAAGCGCCCGGCCCACTCGGTCCAGGTGAACAGCCCCGCCTCGTTCAGCGTCACCGCGAGGGCGAAGGCCTGCGCCTGCCACGGCTCCTCGAAGGGCGCCTCGACCGGCGGCGCGACGGGCGGCACGACGGGCGGCTCGGGGGCCGCGCTCACGACGCCGGCTCCAGATGCGGGTGCCAGAGGTCGAGCGTCACGCTGGCGCCGGGCTCGGCCTCCGCGCCGAACAGTTCCGCCGCGTCGAAGCGCACCGCGTAGAGATGCGTCGGCGCCTCGCCGCCGCCGTTGCCGCTGACGTCGGGAAAGACGTGCACGCCGTGGCGCATCACCACCTCGCCGCCGCGCCCGCGGGCGTAGGCGGGCAGGCGGGTGTGCCCGGTGGGGTCGTCCATGCGCGTGCGCACCCGGTCGCCGACGGCATAGGGCGCGGGCAGCCCCTCCGTCTCCGGTCGGTCGTAGGGCACGCGGGTCGAGAACCGCTCGACCATCGCGTCGACGCGGGCGGGATCCGGCGGCGCCTCGGGCGAGGGGGCGCCCATCTTCGCGGCGATCTCCGCCTCCTCGATCCAGCCGGCCTCGACCGAGCGCAGCACCAGGCCCTCCAGCCAGCGCTCGAAGTAGGAGGAGGCGAGATAGGTCACCGGATGCAGCCGCTCCCGCGCGTGCCGCCCCTTGTCGATGTTCCAGCCCTCCGGCGCCTTGGCGACGAGGTTCATGCCGAGGACGCGCTTCTCCCAGTCGCCGTGGAAGTTGGGCTCGTCCGGCTCCCACGGCACCCGGCCGAAGCCCTGCACCCCGCCGAGGTCGTGCACCCGGGTCATGCCGCGCCCTCCGGCGCCCTGGCGAGCCCGGCGCCGATCATGCTGTCGCGCGTCACGAGATCGGCGAGCGCCGCCTCGCTCCAGCCCTCGGTCCCCGCCGGCCGCTCCGGGATCACCAGGTAGCGGATCTCCGCCGTCGAATCCCAGACGCGGATCTCGGTCCCCTCGGTCAGCGTCACGCCGAAGTCGGCGAGCACCTTGCGCGGCTCCCGCACCGCCCGGGCGCGATATTCGTTGGACTTGTACCAGGCCGGCGGCAGGCCCAGAACCGGCCAGGGATAGCAGGAACAAAGCGTGCACACGACGAGGTTGTGGCGCCCCGGCGCGTTCTCCACCGCCACCATGTGCTCGCCCTGGCGCCCGGTGAAGCCGAGCTCCAGGATCGCCGAGGTCGCGTCCTCCCGCAGCCGGGCGAGGTAGTCGGGATCGGCCCAGGCCTTCGCCACCACCTGCGCGCCGTTGCGCGGCCCGATGCGCGTCTCGTAGGCCTCCACCACCGCGTCGACGGCGGCCGGATCCAGCAGCCCCTTCTCCGCCAGCAGCGTCTCCAGCGCGCGGACCCGCGCCTCGGTCTCGCTCAGATGCGAATGGCCCGGCCCGTGATCGTGCATCCCGCTCTCCTCGTCCCTCTGACGCCCCCAGACTGCCCCGGAGCGCGCGCCGCGATCAAGCCCGCGCCTCCGGGGGATAGCGCACATCGGTCAGATAAAGCCCGTCCGGCGGCGCCACGGGGCCGCAGGCGGCGCGATCGCGGGCCTCCAGCGCGTCCCGAACCCGCTCCGGCGGCCAGCGGCCGGCGCCGACGCGCTCCAGCGTGCCGACGAGGCTGCGGACCTGGGCATGCAGGAAGCTCCGCGCGCGGAAGCGCAGGCGCAGCGTCTCGCCCTCGAGGTCGAGCGCGATTTCGTCCAGCGTCTTCACCGGCGATTTCGCCTGGCAGAGCATCGAGCGGAAGGTGGTGAAGTCGTGACCGCCGACGAGGAACGCCGCCGCCCTCCGCATCGCCGCGACGTCGAGCGGCCCCGGCACGCGCCAGACCCGCCCGCGCTCCAGCGTCAGCGGTGCCCGGCGCATGGCGATGCGGTAGAGGTAGCGCCGCTCCACGGCGTCGAAGCGGGCGTGGAAGTCCTCCGCCGCCGCCTCCGCCCGAAGCACCGCCACCGGCTCGGGCCGCAGATGCCAGTTCGTCGCCTCGGCGAGCCGGAAGCCGTCCCAGTCTCGGCTCAGATCCACATGCGCGACCTGGCCGGTGGCGTGCACGCCGGCGTCGGTCCGGCCGGCGCCCTGCACGGTGACCGGCCCCTTCTCCAGCACCCCCAGCGCCCGCTCCAACGCCCCCTGCACCGAGGGGCGCTCCGGCTGGCGCTGCCAGCCGCTGAACGGCCCGCCGTCGTACTCGATCGTCAGCTTCCATCGCGGCATGGCGCTTCCTGACGCCGGCCCGCGGGGCGCGCAACCCCTCCCGCCCGGCCGCCGCGCGGTCTATATGGCCCGGAGCGGCATGCGGAGGGGCGCCTTGGGGATCTTCGACATCGTTGACGACGTCACCCGGACCGTCGAGGACGCCGGAGAGCGCGTCTCGGAGTTCTGGGAGCCGACGCTGCGCCTCGGCGTCACGGGGCTCAGCCGGGCCGGCAAGACCGTGTTCATCGCCTCGCTGGTCGCCAATCTGATGGACCGTGGGCGCATGCGCCTGCTGCAGGCCGAGAGCGAGGGACGCATCCTCGCCGCCGCGCTCCGCCCCGGGCCTGACCGCCGCACGCCCCGCTTCGACTACGAGCGTCACCTCTCCGCGCTCACCGCGCCGGAACCGCACTGGCCCGAATCGACCCGGCGCATCTCCACCCTCCGGCTCTCGTTCCGGCTGCGCGCCTCCGGCCTGCTCGGCGGTCTCTCGGGCCCGCGCGTCCTGCATCTCGACGTGACGGACTATCCGGGCGAGTGGCTGCTGGACCTTCCGCTGATGTCCATGGACTACGCCGCATGGTCCGCCCGCGCCTTCGAGGCGGCCCGCGAGCCGGTCCGCGCCCCGCACGCCGGCTCCTGGCTGGAGCGGGCGGAGGCGCTGAAGGACGCGCCGTTCACCGAGCCCGCGGCGCGAGAGCTCGCCGACGCCTTCACCGCCTATCTCGCCGCCTGCCGGGCCGACGGCCTCTCCGGCCTCGCGCCGGGGCGCTTCCTGATGCCGGGCGAGCTCGAGGGCTCCCCCGCCCTCGCCTTCGCGCCGTTGCCGCCCGGCCGGCGCAAAGGCCTGCGGCGCGAGCTGGACAAGCGCTTCGAGGCCTACAAGCGCGCCGTGGTGAAGCCCTTCTTCGAGGACCATTTCGCCCGGCTCGACCGGCAGGTGGTGCTGGTGGACCTGCTTTCCGCGGTCTCGTCCGGGCCCGCCGCGGTGGACGATCTGCGCCGCGCGCTGGCAAGGGTTCTCGAAGCGTTCCGGCCCGGACGCGCCTCTTGGCTGGCCTCCCTCCTCGGGGCGCGACAGGTGGACCGGCTGCTGTTCGCGGCCACCAAGGCGGATCATCTGCACCACACCCAGCACCCGCGGCTCGCGGATCTGCTGAAGGCGCTGCTGCGCGAGGCGTCGGACCGCGCCGAGTTCCGCGGCGCGCGCACCCGCGCCGTCGCGCTCGCCGCGCTCCGCGCGACGACGGAGACGGAAGTGGAGCGCGGCGGGCGCAGCCTCGGCATGGTGCGCGGCCGGCTCGCCGACACCGGGCGCGAGGCGGCGCTGTTCCCCGGCGAACTGCCGGAGGATCCCGCCGCCATCCTCGGCCCTGCCCGCGCCGGGGCGACGGCGTGGGAGGATCTGGACTTCCGCGCCCTCGCCTTCGCGCCGCCGCGCCTGGCGCTGAAGCCGGGGGACGGCCCGCCGCACATCCGGCTGGACCGCGCGGCGGACTTCCTCATCGGGGACAGGCTGCTGTGAGCGCCTGCCGCCCGTCCTCCCCGCCTCCCGCCGCCGCAGGCTCCGGAGCCGCGCCATGACCCGCCCGCCGAAACCTCTGATCCTCGACGCCGACGACCCCGCGCTGGCGGGTCCGGCCCCCTCGCCGGCCGAGGCGCCGCCGCCGCCCGACGCCGCGCCGCGCGGCGAGGCGACGGCCCGCGCCGTCTCAATCGCCGCGCCGAGGCGCGGGCGGGGCGTGACGGCCTGGCTGCTCGCCGCGCTCGGCGGCTTCCTGGCGCTCGCGCTCGGCGTCGCGGCCTGGGACTTCGTGGCGGATCTGCTGCGGCGCAACGTCGTGCTCGGCGGCCTCGCGGCGGCGCTCGGCGTGGCGGCGCTCGCGGCGCTGCTGCTGCTCGCGCTGCGGGAGGTCGCCGGCCTCGCGCGGCTCTCGCGGCTCGATTCGCTTCGGGCCGAGGCGGGCCGTGCCCTCGCCGACGAGGACCGCGCCCTCGCCCGCGGCGTGCTCGACCGGCTCGACCGGCTCTATGCCGGGCGCAAGACGCTCGACTGGGCGCGTGCGCGGGTGGCGGAGCGGCGCGACGACCATTTCGACGCCGACGCGATCCTCGCCCTCGGCGAGCGCGAATACCTCCTGCCGCTGGACCTCGAGGCGCGGCGCACGGCGCAGGCCGCGGCCCGGCAGGTGGCGACGGCGACCGCGCTGGTCCCGCTCGCGCTCATCGACGTCGCCGCGGCGCTCTGGATCAACCTGCGCATGATCCGGCGCATCGCGGAGATCTACGGCGGGCGCGCCGGCGCCCTCGGCTCCTGGCGGCTGCTGAAGGCCGTGGCGACGCATCTGGTCGCCACCGGGCTGGTCGCGGCGGGCGACGATCTCCTCGGCCCGCTGGTCGGGGGCGGGGCGCTCGCCAAGCTTTCGCGCCGCTTCGGCGAAGGGCTGGTGAACGGCGCGCTCACCGCCCGCATCGGCGTCGCGGCGATGGAGGTCTGCCGCCCGCTGCCCTTCACCGCGACGGCGCGGCCGCGGGCCCGCAATCTCGTCGCGGGCGCCCTCGCCGGTTTCGCGGGCGCCGGACCGGGGCAGGACGGGCCGGCCGGCGCAAACAGAACTTGACGTCGTCGCTTGTCAGGTTAGCCTTACACATGTCGCGGGGCCGGGAGGTTCCGTCGGCTCTTTCTTCCTAGTTGCGGAAACTGGGGGGCGGCCGTTCCGATGCGAACGCGCCGCCCTTTTTTTCCCCGCCGGAGGCGCATGCCGCCCCGACGCGCGCACCCTGCGGCCGAGCCTAGGCGATCTTCCGCTCCCCCGGTCCGATCCTCAGAGCGTCAGCCAGACCGCCGCCGCCACCACCAGACCGCCCGCCGCGCCGCCCAGCGTCGCCGCCGCGGCCAGCCGGCCGACCCCCTCGCGCGGCGGCGGGCTCCGGTCGCGCTCGCCCTCGGCGAGGCGCAGCAGCGCCCGGTCGACGATGTCCGGCAGGCGCGAGCCGTAGCGCGAGAGCACCTTGGCCGTCGCCTGCGCGTCCCTGATGGCGGCACGCGGGCCGAGATTGTCCTTCATCCAGTCCTCGACCACCGGCTGCGCCGCGCGCCACATGTTGAGCTGCGGATCGAGCGTGCGCGCCACGCCTTCCACCACCACCATGGTCCGCTGCAGCAGGATCAGCTCGGTCCGCGTCTCCATGCCGAAGCGCTCGGTCACGTCGAAGAGATGCGCCAGCAGCCGGGCCATGGAGATGTGCGAGGCGTCCTGGCCGAAGATCGGCTCGCCGATCGAGCGCAGCGCCTGCGCGAAGGCCTCGAGGTCCTGATCCTCGGGCACGTAGCCCGCCTCGAAATGCACCTCCGCCACGCGCCGGTAATCGCGCTTGAGGAAGCCGTAGAGGATCTCGGCGTAGACGCGCCGGGTCCAGGGATCGATCCGGCCCATGATCCCGAAGTCGAGCGCGATCAGCGTGCCGTCCCGCGCCAGCTTCAGGTTCCCCTGATGCATGTCGCCGTGAAAGAAGCCGTCGCGCAGGGCGTGGCGCAGGAAGGACTGGATGATGAAGGCTCCGAGGGGCGCCAGCGCGTGTCCGCGCGCGGCGAGGGTCTCGACCTCGCCGAGCGGATCGCCCCCGACCCATTCCGTCGTCATGACCCGGCGGGCCGAGCGCGACCACAGAACCTCCGGCACGTGAAAGCCCGGATCGTCGGCCGTGTTGGCCCGGAACTCCGAGGCGGCCGAGGCCTCCAGCCTCAGGTCGAGCTCGGTCATCACGACGCCCTCGAAATGCTCGATAACGGCGGTCGGGCGCAGCCGGCGGCTCCTCGGCGCGAGGAACTCGATGCTCCGGGCGATGAAGAAGAAGGCGTCGACGTCGAGCCGGAACGCCGCCTCGACCCCCGGGCGCAGCACCTTCACGGCCACGTCGCGCCCCGAGGCCGCGTCCTTCGCCCTGTGCACCTGGGCGATCGACGCCGCGGCGACCGGCGGCCCGAACTCGCTGAACAGCATGTCGACCGGGGCGCCGAGCTCGCGCTCCACCTCGGCCTCGGCCTCGGCCTGCGGGAAGGCGGGCAGGGCGTCCTGCAGGACGCGAAGCTCCCGCGCCAGACGCTCTCCCGCCACGTCGGGGCGCGTGCTCAGCAGCTGCCCGAACTTGACGTAGGCCGGCCCCAGCGCCTGCAGCGCCCGCGGCACCGGCGGCATCGACTCGTCGCCCCTGAGCCCGAGGGGAGACAGCGGCCAGCCGAGCACGCGCGCGGCCACGCGCACCGGCCCCGGCGCGTCCAGCGCCTCCAGCACCTCGGCCATCGCGCCGGTCCGCTGAAAGGTCGCGCCCGTCCGCGCGAGGCGCACCAGACTGGAGAACACCGGCATTCAGAGACGCCAGCCGGAATGGATCGCCGCGACGCCGAGGGTCAGGTTCCGGTAGGCGACGCGGGAGAAGCCGGCCCCCCGGATCATGTCCGCGAAGCGCTCCTGATCGGGGAACTTCCGGATCGACTCGACGAGGTACTGATAGCTGTCCCGGTCTCCCGTCACCGCCGAGCCCATCGCCGGGATCACGTTGAAGCTGTAGGCGTCGTAGAGCCGTTGCAGCATCCCGTCGGTGACGCGGGAGAACTCCAGCACCAGCAGCCGTCCGCCCGGCCGCAGCACCCGGAACGCCTCCTCCAGCGCCTTTTCCGGCCGGGTCACGTTCCGGATCCCGAAGGCGATCGTGTAGGCGTCGAAGCTCCGGTCCGGAAAGGGCAGGGCCATCGCGTCGCCGCAGACCCAGCTCAGACCGCGAAGCCCCTGCTTCCCGGCCCGCGCGCGTCCCTCCTCCAGCATGTCCGCCGTCAGGTCGAGCACCACGACCTCGCCCTCGCCGTTGACCCGGCGAAGGAAGCGGAAGGCGACGTCGCCCGTGCCCCCGGCGACGTCGAGCAGGCGCATCCCCGGCCGCGGCGCCATCCAGTCGATCACCGCGTCCTTCCAGAGCCGGTGAACCCCGCCGGACATCAGGTCGTTCATCACGTCGTAGCGCGCCGCGACGGAGCTGAACACGCCCCGCACGAGCCCGGCCTTCTCGGCCTCCGGCACGTCGCGGAAGCCGAAATGGGTTGTGGTCTCGGCCGCCCGGCCGCTATCGGGATCGCTGATCATGGCCATGCCATACACCCCGGAGCGCAAGACCGGAACATGCCGGAGCTTCCCGAAGTCGAGACCGTGCGTCGCGGGCTGGAGCCCGTGCTGACGGGCCGCCGCCTGCTCTCGGTCGAGCAGCGGCGCCCGGACCTGCGCTGGCCGCTGCCGGAGCGCTTCGCGGAGCGCCTGACGGGGACGCGGGTGGAGCGTCTGCGCCGCCGCTCGAAATACCTCCTCGCCGATCTCGGCTCCGGAGAGACGCTGCTGATCCATCTCGGCATGACGGGGCGCATGCTGATCGGCGACGAGGTCGAGGGCCGCTTCGTCCACCCCGTCCCCAACCTCGCGCGGCACGATCACGTGGTGTTCCACGTCGAGGGCGGCGTGCGCGTCACCTTCAACGACGTGCGCCGCTTCGGCGCGATGGACCTGATCCCGCCGGGCGGCGAGGACGCCCACTGGCTGCTGAAGGGCATCGGGCCGGAGCCGCTCGGCAACGCCTTCTCCGCCCCGCACCTGATCGAGCGGCTGGGCGGCCGGATCTCTCCGATCAAGGCGATGCTCCTCGACCAGCGAATCGTCGCCGGCCTCGGCAACATCTACGTCTGCGAGGCGCTGTGGCGCGCCGGCATCGCGCCGACCCGCCGCGCCGGGCGCATCTCCGCCGAACGGCTCGGCCGCCTCGCCGCCGCGATCCGGTCGGTGCTCGAGGAGGCGATCGCCGCCGGCGGATCCAGCCTCCGCGACTACCGCCAGGCGACGGGCGAACTCGGCTATTTCCAGCACGGCTTCGCGGTTTACGGGCGCGAGGGGGAGCCCTGCCGCACCCCCGGCTGCCCCGGCGTGATCCGCCGCACGGTGCAGTCCGGACGCTCCAGCTTCCACTGCCCGGTCTGCCAGCGCTGACTCTCCGCGGCCCCGCAGCCGCGCATGGCGCTTGAACGGCGCCCCGCCCTCCATTACGACGCGCCCTCGCCGCGGGGCCCTGAGCCCGCCGGCGGCCCGAAACATCAGCCGGAGGGGGGCCCCGATGGCCTACGCGACCCTGATCGTAGAGACCCGCGACCATGTGGGCCTGATCAAGCTGAACCGACCCGACGCCCTCAACGCGCTCAACTCCCAGCTTCTCGGGGAGCTCGCCGAGGCGCTGGCGAAGTTCGACGCGGACGAGAGGATCCGCTGCATCGTGCTCACCGGCTCGGAGAAGGCCTTCGCCGCCGGCGCCGACATCAAGGAGATGTCGGAGAAGTCCTTCGTGCAGATGTTCAAGGAGAACTTCTTCGCCGACGGGCACGACCGCGTCACCGCCGTGCGCACGCCGATCGTCGCCGCCGTCTCGGGCTACGCGCTCGGCGGGGGCTGCGAGCTCGCCATGATGTGCGACTTCATCCTCGCCTCCGAGACCGCCAAGTTCGGCCAGCCGGAGATCAATCTCGGCGTGATCCCGGGCATCGGCGGCACGCAGCGCCTGACCCGCTTCGTCGGCAAGTCCAAGGCGATGGAGATGTGCCTCACCGGCCGCTTCATGGACGCGGCGGAGGCCGAGCGCGCCGGCCTCGTCTCGCGGGTGCTGCCGGTCGACAAGCTGCTGGACGAGGCGCTCTCGGTCGCCGAGAAGATCGCCGACAAATCGGCTCTGGCCTCGATGGCGCTGAAGGAATCGGTGAACCGCGCCTACGAGACCACGCTCTCGGAAGGCGTGCGCTTCGAGCGGCGGCTGTTCCACGCCCTCTTCGCCTCGGAGGACCAGTCCGAGGGCATGCAGGCGTTCGTCGAGAAGCGCGAGCCGCATTTCCGCGGCAAGTGAGGCCGCCCGCCGGGCCCGCCCTCCCGCGGGCCCGTTGACCCCGCGCGGCGCCGCGTGTATCAGCGCCGCTCGCAGAACAGACCAGACAGAGCCGGGACCGACGCATGGCCAACTCCCCCTCCGCGCGCAAGCGCATCCGTCAGATCGAGCGGCGGACCGAGGTCAACCGGGCGCGGCGCAGCCGCATCCGCACCTTCATCCGGAAGGTCGAGGAAGCCGTCGCCAAGGGCGACGGCGCCGCGGCAACCGAGGCGCTGCGCGCCGCGCAGCCCGAGATCATGCGCGGCGTGACCAAGGGCGTGCTTCACCGCAACACCGCGTCGCGCAAGGTCTCCCGCCTCGCGCAGCGGGTGAAGGCGATCTCCGCCTCCGCCTGATCGCGGTCGGGGCGCGCTCCGGCGCGCCCCGCCACGCCAGACGAGCAGCCGGGCGGTGCGGCTGCCTGGCCGCGCGGGGGTCCGCGCGGCCCCTTCGTCGTGGCGTCGTCATCGTTCCGACATGTTCGCGGTTTCGTCCCGTTGCGAGTCGCTTCTCGAGCGGACTATAGTGATGGTCAGCAGCGAACCGCGATCGCGGCTGCGCCGCCTCCTAAATATCATGAACACCCTGTATGCAGCGCGCGCCCCAGTTGGCGGCGCCATTTCCATCTGATTATTCATTACTTCCCATTGAGGATTGAATTCGCTCCGTTTTCGATCCTGACCCTGATCTGTACTGCATCCAAGCTTGCGGGTCCGCCCCGCCCCCCGTAGTCTGCCGCCGACTCGTGAGACCGAAGGGGGATGACGCCGTGAGCGCCGAGGGTACCGTCGACGGCATTGAACAGCGCGACCCGCAGGGCGCCTGGAGCGCGCTCGAACGCGGGGGGGCGGTGCTCGTGGACGTGCGCAGCGCGGCCGAGTGGACCTTCGTGGGCGTGCCCGATCTCTCGCCCCTCGGTCTGGCGCCGGTGCTCCTCGAATGGCGCGGCTGGCCGGACGGCGCGCCGAACCCGGCCTTCGTCGACCGGCTCGCCGCCGAGCTCGGCGATGCGCCGGTGGAGGAGATCCAGTTCATCTGCCGCTCGGGCGTGCGCTCCCAGCAGGCCGCGACCGCCGTCGCGGCGGCGTTCTCCGAGGCCGGACGCCCGGTGCGCTGCGTGAACGTGGCGGAGGGCTTCGAAGGCTCGCTCTCGCCGGAGGGACGGCGCGGCGAGATCGACGGCTGGCGCCGCCGTGGCCTTCCCTGGCGCCAGACCTGACCTGACCATGGACCCGCGTACGCCGTCGCACGATTTCGGTCGCCGCGCAGAAGGAGACCGCATGCCCCGTATCCCGTCGTCCGCCGCCTCCGGTTCCTCCCAGCCCGAAGGCCCCGCCGCGCTGAGGGCCGCCTGGGCACGCGCGCTCGCGCGGATGCGCGAGGAGGTGGGCGCCCACGAATACGAGAACTGGCTGCTCCGCCTCGAACTCGTCGGCGTCGAAGCCGGCGCCGCGCGCGTCGCGGCGCCGACCCGCTTCATCTCCGGCTGGGTCGAGCGGCACTACGGCGAATCGCTCCTCCGCCGCGTCGCGCGCGAGCTGCCGCAGGTCACGCGCCTCGCCTTCCACGCCGCGCCGACGGTCGGGTCGACGGCCGCGCCCGACTGCGCGGTCGCGCCCTCGCCCGAGGATCCGCCCGCCGCCGTCGCGACGGCGCCCCGGCCGTCACCGGCCGCCGCTCCGTCGCCCGGGGCGGGCGAGGGCGACGGCCTCTCGCCGTCGCAGCGGCTCGATCCGCGTTTCACCTTCGAGCGCTTCGTGGTCGGCAAGCCGAACGAACTCGCGCATGCCGCCGCCCGCCGCGTGGCGGAGGGCGAGCTGGTCACCTTCAACCCGCTGTTCCTCTATTCCGCCTCAGGCCTCGGCAAGACCCATCTGATGCACGCGATCGGCTGGCGCCTGGCGGAACTGCGTCCGGAGGCGCGGGTGATGCTGCTGACGGCGGAACAGTTCATGTACCGCTTCATCCAGGCGCTGCGCTCGAAGGAGATGATCTCCTTCAAGCAGATGTTCCGCTCGGTCGACGTGCTGATGATCGACGACGTGCAGTTCATCGCCGGCAAGGACTCGACGCAGGACGAATTCTTCCACACCTTCAACGCCTTGGTGGATCAGGGCAAGCAGGTGGTCATCTCCGGCGACCGCAACCCGGTGGAGATGGACGGCCTCGAGGAGCGCATCAAGTCGCGCCTGCAGTGGGGCCTCGTGGTCGATCTGCACCCCACCGACTACGAGCTCCGCCTCGGCATCCTGCAGTCCAAGGTCGAGGCGCTCGCCGCCGCGCATCCCGAGGTCGAGGTCAGTCCGCGCGTGCTGGAGTTCCTCGCGCACCGCATCTCGTCGAACGTGCGCGTGCTGGAGGGGGCGCTGACCCGGCTGATGGCGTTCGCCTCGCTGGTCGGCCGGCCGGCCGATCTCGAGATGGCGCAGGAATGCCTCGCCGACGTGCTGCGGGCCTCGGACCGCAAGGTCACGGTGGAGGAGATCCAGCGCAAGGTCGCGACGCATTTCAACCTGCGCATCAACGACATGCTCTCCCCGCGCCGGGCGCGGGCGGTGGCCCGGCCTCGCCAGATCGCGATGTATCTCTCCAAGACGCTGACCTCGAAGAGCCTGCCGGACATCGGACGGCGCTTCGGCGGGCGCGACCACACCACCGTCATCCATGCCGTGCGCACCATCGAGAAGCTGAAGGAGACCGACGCCCAGATCGCTGAGGACGTCGAGCTCCTGCGCCGCATGCTCGAGGCCTGAGCGCCCGGCCTCGCGGACGAGGCGGGACTCGCCGGCGGCCCGCGGATCGGCCATGCTTCGTCGCGCCCGATGCAGGCGAGGGAGACGGCCATGCCGGAACGGCTCGCGCCCGGCGCGCATGTGGCGCATGTCGGCTTCGCCGTGCCCCGCATCGCCGCCGCCGCCACGACGACGGCCTTCGTGGGGCCGACCTCGCGCGGCCCGGTCTTCGCCGCGGGCGATCCGTCCGCGACGGTCCCGCTGACCTCGCTCGCCGACTTCGAGCGGCTCCACGGCAAGGCGCGGACGCTGCGCTTCGGCGACGTCGAGGCGATCGATCACACGGCCCTCGCGGTGCGGGCCTTCTTCGCCAACGGCGGATCCCGGCTCCGCGTCGCGCGCGTCGCGGGCGAAGGAGCCGCGACGGCGTCGAGCGGCGACGCTCTCGGGGGGCCGGGATCGGGCGTCGCGCTGGTCGCCCGCGATCCGGGCGGCGGCGCCGTCGGCGGCCGTACCGGCGTCGCGGTCTCGGTTCGGCTCCGCGAGGACGCGCGGACCCTCGCCAAACGCGACGCGCTGCGGACGCCGGGCGCCATGCTGCTCCACGCCGGGGCGCTGCATGTCGTGGGCGCCGGATCCGACGCGAGCCCCGGCGCCGCGTCGGCGCTCGCGGCCCTCGACGACGCGGCGCAGGTGAGCCTGCTCTCGCTCGCGATCGAGATCGCGGACGACTCCGGCATCGCCTTCGCGGCTTCGGATCTCGGCCATGATCCGCGCCATCCCCGTTTCGTCGGCCGCGTTCTCGGCCCGAGGCCGCCCGTCGGCGCGGGCTCGCAAGACAGTCCGGTGGAACTGCGCATCGCGGACGGCGTGGGGCCGTTCGAGCTCAGGCGGGCGCTGGTGGGGGCGGACGGATCGGGCCGCGCCGACGTGGCGCTCGCCGACGGCTCGGACGGGTCGGCGCCGCCGCCCGTCTCGGCCTACCGCGAGGCGCTGGAGGCGCTGCTCGCGCTCGAGGACGTGACGGTCGTGGCCGCGCCGGCCTCCGCCGCGGCGCCGGAGGGCGACGCGGTGCGGCGGGCCCTCGCGGAGCATGCCGGGACGGACGGCCGACGCTTCGCGGTGCTCGATCCGCCTCCTCGCGCGGGGGCGCGGCGCGTCCGGCGGCTCGCCGAGGGGCTCGAGGCGCGCTCGGCGGCGCTCTATCATCCTTGGATCGAGGTCGAGGATCCGTCCGCCACGGGAACGGTGGCGACCCCGCCCTCCGGCGCCGTCTGCGGGCTCTACGCCCGCGTCGACGCCGCGCGCGGCGTCTGGAAGCCCCCGGCCGGCGAGCCCCTGACCGGCGTCGCCGGCGTCGCGCGGCGCCTGGGGCGGCGCAAGCGGGCGGCGCTGACGCAATCGGGCGTCAACCCGATCCGGGCGTTCCGGCGGCGGGGCGTGATGGTCTGGGGCGCGCGCACGCTCTCCTCCGACCCCGAGTGGCGCTACGTGAGCGTGCGGCGCCATTTCCTCCACCTCCGGGCCTCGATCGAGCGCGGCCTCGGCTGGGTGGGTTTCGAGGCGAACGGCCAGCCGCTCTGGGATCGGGTGCGGGCGGAGGTCTCGGACGTCCTGAACGCCGAATGGCGGGCGGGCGGACTGGCCGGGTTCACGCCGGATCGGGCGTTCTTCGTCCGCTGCGGACCGGAGACGACGACCCCCGAGGACCTCGCGGCCGGACGGGTCGTCTGCGAGGTCGGCTTCGCGCCGCTGAAGCCGGCGGAATTCGTCGTGTTCCGGGTCGCGCTCCGCACGGCGGAAGCGACGGTCTGACGTCGGCCCCCGCGGCGCGGTCCCGCTCGGGCCGTCTCCGTGCGCTCCACCGGCGCCGGCCCGCGCAGAGGCCCGTCGATCCCGACCGCCGCGAACCCGTCCGGCGTGATCGCCGGCGGCCCCTCCCCGGCTCGTGACCGGCTCGAGCGCAGCACGGCGCGCCGGCCGGGGAGGGGCCTGGAGCCGACGTGCAGCCCCCTGCGCCAGCCCCGCCGCGCCGTCGGAGATCGGAGGATCGCGGACCTGGCGCAGGACGGTGGCGAGCGGCGTCTCGGGCGCCCGTTCCGACAGGCGGTCGGTGGCGTGCGCCGTCCGCCGACGCTCCACCGCCCGCTTCCGGCCTTCATCTCCGCCGCCGGCGCGTCGTCAGGGCCAGACGCGCTCCATGGCCGCCACGCGAGATCCGCCGTCGAGGGCTCGTCGCCTTCGGGCATCGCGGGGCCGGCGTGCACGGCGCGTCCCGCAAGTCGCGGAGCGGCCGTCGCCTCGCCCGGCGCCTCCGGGGAACTTCGCCGGCCGGGGCGCGTTGACCCCCGAACCGATCACGCACCGACCGATCCCTGGGCGGGGAGGCTCCCATGAACGACATGTCCGACGCCAGATCCCGGATGGTCGACGCCCATGTGGCGGCCCGCGGCATCTCCGACGCGCGCGTGATCGACGCGATGCGCGAGACGCCGCGGGAGCTGTTCGTGGATCCGGGCTTCGAGGAGTTCGCCTACGAGGACGCGCCGCTGCCGATCGGCGAGGGGCAGACCATCTCGCAGCCCTACATCGTGGCCGTCATGATCGAGGCCGCGGCGATCCGGCCCGGCGACCGCGCGCTGGAGGTCGGCGCCGGCTCCGGTTACGCGGCCGCGGTGATGGGGGCCATCGCCGACGAGGTGCATGCGATCGAGCGTCATCCGGCGCTGGCGCGCGCGGCGCAGGAGCGGCTCGCGGCGGCCGGACGCGACAACGTGACGGTTCATGTCGGCGACGGCACCCTCGGATGGCCCGAGGCGGCGCCCTACGACGCCATCGTGGTCTCGGCCGGCGGTCCGTCGGTGCCGGAGGCGCTGAAGGGTCAGCTGGCCGAAGGCGGCCGGCTGGTGATCCCGGTCGGCGACGTCGCCGGGCCGGAGGGCCAGACGCTGCTGCGGCTGGTGCGCACGAGGGCCGGCGCCTTCGAGGAGGAGCGGCTCGGCGCGGTGCGCTTCGTGCCCCTGATCGGCGAGGAGGGCTGGCCGGCGACGCCCGGCCGCGGCGAGGCGCGGGGCCGTCCGTCGCTCCCCGACGTCATCGCGGCGGCGGCCGAGCCCCTCCCCGATCCAGAGGATCCGGACTTCGCCGCGGCCTTCGACCGTTTCGGCGACCGGCGGGTGGTGCTCCTCGGCGAGGCCACGCACGGCACGTCGGAGTTCTACCGCGCGCGGGCGGCGATCACGCGGCGGCTGATCGAACGCCACGGCTTCGATCTCGTCGCCGTCGAGGCCGACTGGCCCGACGCCGCCGCCGTCGACCGCTACGTGCGCCATCACGCCCCGCGGGAGACGGAGGAGCGGGCGTTCCGGCGCTTTCCGCGATGGATGTGGCGCAACCTCGAGACCGACGCCTTCGTCCGCTGGCTGCGCGCCCACAACGAGGGCCTTTCGGACGAGACGCGGCGGGCGGGCTTCCACGGGCTCGACATCTACAACCTCGGCGGCTCGATCGCGGCGGTGCTGGCCTATCTCGACGAGGTCGACCCGGAGGCGGCGCGGACCGCGCGGGAGCGCTACGGCTGCCTGACCCCCTGGCAGCGCGACCCGGCGACCTACGGGCGCGCCGTGCTGAGCCATGGCTACCGGGCCTGCGAGGAGGCGGTCGTCGCGCAGCTCCGCGATCTGCTGAGGCGAAGGCTGGACTATGCCGAACGGGACGGCGACCGTTTCCTCGACGCCGCCCAGAACGCGCGCCTGATCCGCTCGGCCGAGCGCTACTACCGCGCGATGTACTACGGCGGGCCGGAAAGCTGGAACCTGCGCGACCGGCACATGTTCGAGACGCTGGAGCATCTGCTGGAGGCCCGGGGGCCGGACGCCAAGGCCGTCGTCTGGGCGCACAATTCGCATGTCGGCGACGCGCGGGCGACGGAGATGGGGGCGTTGCGCGATCAGCTCGATCTCGGCCAGCTCTGCCGCGAGCGCTGGGGCGCCGAGGCGGCGTTGATCGGCCTCGGCGCTCATGCCGGCACCGTCGCCGCCGCCACCGACTGGGACGGCGAGATGGAGATCAAGCGCGTGCGGCCGTCGCTGCAGGGCAGCTTCGAGCGGGCCTGCCACGATGCGGGCGAGACGCGCTTCCTGCTCGACATGGCGCGGGATGCCGCGCTCCGCGAGCGGCTCTCGGAGGCGATCCCGCAGCGTTTCATCGGCGTGATCTACCGGCCCGAGACCGAACGCCAGAGCCATTACGTCGAAGCCGCGCCCGCGCGCCAGTTCGACGCCTGGGTCTGGTTCGACGAGACGCGCGCGGTGACGCCCCTCGGGCCCGAGCACGCGCGCGAGGGCGAGGCCGACACCTATCCCTTCGGGCTCTGAGGCATGGCCGGCGGCGTCACCGTCCTCGGAGCCACCGGCTTTCTGGGCGGGCGGGCGGCGCGCCGGCTCATGGAGGACGGCCATCTGGTGCGCGTCGTCTCCCGTCGGCCGGAGCGGGACCGCGCGCTCATGCGCTGGGACCGGGCGACGCCGGTGGCCGCGGACCTCACCCGCCCGGAGAGCCTTCCGCCGGCGCTCGAGGGCGCCGAAGCCGCGCTCAACGCCGCGAGCCTCTACCGCGAGACGGACGGGCTGACCTTCGAGGCGATCCATGTCGACGGCGCGGCGCGCTTCGCGGCGGCGGCGCGGCAGGCCGGCGTGCGGCGGCTGGTCCACGTCTCCGGCATCGGCGCCGATGCCGGGGCGGGCGACCCGTACGTCAGGGCGCGAGGACGCGGCGAGGCCGCCGTCCGCGACGCCTTTCCGGGCGCGACGATCGTCCGGCCGAGCGTGATGTTCGGGCCGGACGACGCTTTTCTGAGCGCGATCCTCGCCGCGATCCGCCGGCTTCCCGTCGTGCCGCTCTTCGGATCGGGTCGGACGCGACTGCAGCCCGTGCACGTCGACGACGCGGCGCGGGCGATGGCGACCGCGCTGCAGGCCGAGGCGGTCGCGCCGGTCCACGAACTCGGCGGACCGACGGTATGGCGCTATCGCGACCTGGTGCACGCCGTGGGGAAGGCGGCCGGGCGGACGGTGCGCACGGCGCCGGTTCCGTTCGCGCTGTGGCGGGCGTTCGCCGCGGCGGCGGAGCGGTTGCCGGAGCCGCCGCTGACGCGGACGGAGGTCGCGCTGATGGAGGCCGACAAGGTCGCGGCGCCGGATCTGCCGGGCACGGAGGCGCTCGGGGTCCGCCCCCGGGATGCGATCGCCTATCTCCGTCGCTTGCCGGCGCTGCGCTGAGCCAAGGGTCATGGCCCGCGCTCCCGCGCGCGCGGATCCGGAGACTTCGAGCGCGCAGGACGGCCGCGCCTTCGCGCGCCTTCCCCTCCGCACCCACGACGCTCTCGCGGGGCCGCGCACAGGGCGTCATCGGGTCACCCTGCGGCAATGGTTTCGATGCGATTCATGGAGCGTCCTGCAGAGAGGTGGAAGCCGGCCTGCGCCGCTTCGGGCGGCCGGGATCGTCGCTTTGCGTCGAGGGGGCATGGCCGGGCAGAGCCGCTCCGCCACGTCCTCGCAATTCCAGGCCCATCACGCCGCGCGGCGGAGACACGGCTCGGAACGGTCGCCCGGCGTTTCCGGCATCACGCTTCGGCCGCCCATCCGACCGCCCCCACATGCTCTGAAGAAACGGTGGACCCGGAGCGCCGGGAGCCGCTCTTCCGCAGTCGCGTTCGTGGAGCGTGGCCCGCGCCTGCGCGCGTCGCCGCAGGCAAGCGGTCGGCAGCCGCCTCTTCAAGGGGCGCCTGCCGCCTCGCCCTCGGACCGTCCGGTCCGATCCGCCTCCCGCCCGCCGGCACGGCGCGATGGGTCACGCGGCGGCGGCGCGCCGTCCGGCGTCCTTTCGGCTGCGGAACACCGCCGCGACGTCCTTGAGGCGACGCGCCGCGGTCGCGACCTCTCCGGCGCCGCGGGCCGCGTCCTGCGCCATCGCGGCGTTGCGCTGCGTGGTCTCGTCCAGGCTCGCCACGGCCGAGGAGATCTCGTCGATGCCCGAGGACTGCTCGGCGCTCGCCGCGCTGATGCCGGAGATGGTCCCGCCGAGCGCCCGGACCGAGGCGACGATCGCCTCGAGCGATTTTCCGGCCTGCCGCGCCGCAGAGACCCCGTCCGAGACCTGGCGGCCGCTGTCCTCGATCAGGCTCTTGATGTCGTTGGCCGCCTCGCTCGAGCGCTGCGCGAGCTGGCGGACCTCGGCCGCCACCACCGCGAAGCCCTTCCCCGCCTCGCCGGCGCGGGCCGCCTCCACCGCCGCGTTCAGCGCCAGCAGGTTCGTCTGGAAGGCGATGCCGTCGATCACCGTGGTGATGTCGGCGATCCGGGTCGAGCTGGCCTCGATCCGCTCGATGATCGACACCGTCTCGGAGACCACGTCGCGTCCGCTTTCCGCGGCGCCCGAGGCCTCGCGCGAGAGCGAGGCCGCCTCGCGCGCGTTCTGGGCGTTGCCCCTGACCGTGGCCGAAAGCTCCTCCATCGTCGCCGCCGTCTCCTCGAGCGAGGCCGCCTGGCCTTCCGCGCGCTCGGCCAGCGCGTCCGCGTCGGCGGTCATGGTCTCGGCCGTGGTGCTGATCGCGCCCGCCGCCTCCTTGATCGCCTCGACGAGTTCGGCGAGGCGCGCCACCGTGGCGTCGACGTCGCGCTTGAGCCCGGCGAAGGCGCCGTCGAACACGCCCTGCATCTCGGCGCCGAGATCGCCCTCCGCCAGACGGCGCATGGCGGCGCCGGCGGCGTCCACGCCGCGCTCCACGCTCTCCAGCAGGCGGTTGATCCCCTCGGCCAGCGCCGCGATCTCGGGGTCGTCGAAGCGCCCCTCGACGCGGCGCGTGAAATCGCCTGCCACGGCGGCGTCGACCACGCCGCCGAAGGCATCGGCGAGCCGTCGCATGGTGTCGGCCCTCGCCTCGGCGGCCTCGCGCTGGGCGCTTTCGCGCGCCGCTTCGGCCCGGTGCAGCGCCTGCTGCTTGTCCACGAACACGGCGAGCGCGCGGGACATCATGCCGAACTCGCTGCGGTTCTCGGTCTTCCCCCGCAGGTCGATGTCGAGATCGCCGGCCGCCGCGCGCTCGAGGTCGAGCGCGATCCGCCGCACCGAGCCGCCGATCCATCGGCCGAGCACGAAGGCGAGGACTACGCCGACCGTCAGCGCCGCGACCGCCCCGAAGATCGCCACGATCGCCTTTTGGGCGGCCGCCTCGACGGCGTTCTCGGCCAGAAGCGCGCGCCGCTCGCGCACGGCGTCGAGCGCGGCGTCGGCGGCGTCCTCCAGCATCGGACCGTAGGCCGCGAGGTCTTCGGCGAACAGGCGCTCCCGGGTCTCGGCCGCCTCGATCAGGGTCCGAAGCGCCCCTATCGCGCCATCGACGCCCTCGATCGCCTCGAAGGCGAGGCCGGCGAGACCCGCGGCGTTGACCGCGCCGATCAGCGCCCGGGTCTCGGTCTCGGCCCGGTCCAGGGCGGCGCGCGCGGAGGCGGCCGCCGCCTCCGACGGGAGCATGACGAAACGCTCGGCTTCGATCTGGCCGAGCAGCAGGGTCTGCAGCGCCGCGCCGGCGGCCGCCGCGGCCGGGGCCGCGCCGATCCGTCCGGCCTCCTCGCGCAGCCGCGCGAGCGCGTCATGCGCCGCGGCGTCCGCCGTGCGCGCAGACCGCTCCGTCGCGATCAGGGCGTCATGCGCGGCGGCCGCCCGCTCGAAGGTGTCGCCGAAGGCCCGCGCCCGATCGCCGAGCGCGGCGATCTCGGCCCGGCTCACCGCCGCGCCGGGGCCGAACAGGGTTCCGGCGCCGTCGACGAAGTCCGTCAGTTCCCGCAGGTTCGCCAGCACCTCCCCCCGACTCTCCGCGTCGCCCACCGCGCGAAAGGCGAACACCGCCATGCGCATCTGCAGCAGATCCTCCAGGAAATCGGTCAGCGCCGCCCCCCGCTCGGAGGTCCGCTCCAGAGGTCGGATGTCCCGCCCCACCCGCTCCGCGTTCCACCAGCTCAGCGCCGAGACGGCGGTGAGCAGCGCGATCAGAAGGCCGAACCCCAGCGCGATCCGCTGGAACACCGTCAGGTTGTCTAGCATGGGGCGGTCTCCGTCCTTGCCGATGCCGTGCCGTCGCCACCGCGTTAGCCCCGCATCCCTTTCCGACGCGCTAACGCCGTCCGCCCATTGCGCCGCGCGTCTCAGCAAGTATCGTACGGCCCCGACCTTCCCGGCCGCCGACCGACCGGCCGCCTCCCGTGAGGACCGCGATGAAGATCAGCGTGGAGCGCTCGGCGCTGCTCAAGGCGATGAGCCGGGCCCAAGGCGTGGTGGAGCGGCGGACGACGATCCCGATCCTCTCCAACGTCCTGCTGGAGGCCGAGGGCGACCGGCTGTCCATCCGCGCCACCGATCTCGACGTCGAGACGCTCGAGGCGATTCCCGCCATGGTGGAGCAGGCCGGCGCCCTGACCGCGCCCGCGCACATGCTGCACGAGATCGTCCGCAAGCTGCCGGACGGCGCGCAGGCCGTCCTCTCGGCGCTCCCCGGCGAGGACCGGCTGGAGATCCGCGCCGGCCGCTCGGACTTCAAGCTCGCCACCCTGCCGCGCGACGACTTCCCGGTGATGGCGAGCGCCGACTACGCCTCGAATTTCGAGGCGCCGGCGCCGGTGCTGCGCCGCCTCTTCGACAAGGCCCGCTTCGCCATCTCGACGGAGGAGACGCGCTATTACCTCAACGGCGTCTATCTGCACGTCGCCGACGGGGCGGAGGGCCGGGCGCTGCGCTGCGTCGCGACCGACGGGCACCGTCTGGCGCGCGTCGACGCGCCCGTTCCGGAGGGGGCGGAGGGGATGCCCGGCGTCATCGTCCCCCGCAAGACCGTGCTGGAGCTTCGAAAGCTGCTCGAGGACGACGAGGCGACGATCGGCGTCTCCGTCTCGGAGACCAAGATCCGCTTCGCCACCGACGGCGTCTCGCTGACCTCCAAGGTGATCGACGGCTCCTTCCCCGACTACAGCCGCGTGATCCCGGTCGGCAATCCGCGGCGCCTCGAGGTCGACGCGGCGGAGTTCGCCTCCGCCGTCGATCGCGTCGCCACCGTCAGCTCGGAGCGGTCGCGCGCCGTCAAGCTCTCCATCTCCGAGGACCGGCTGGTGCTCTCGGTCACCGCGCCCGACAGCGGCGCCGCGACCGAGGAGCTCGCCGTCGCCTATTCGGACGAGCCGCTGGAGATCGGCTTCAACGCCAAGTACCTGCTGGAGATCGCCGGACAGGTGGACCGCGAGAACGCCGTGTTCCTGTTCAACGCCTCGGGCGATCCGACCTTGGTGCGCGAGGGCGACGACGAGAGCGCGGTCTACGTCGTGATGCCGATGCGGGTCTGAGTGCGCGTCGCCGCGCTCGAACTCTCGCATTTCCGCTCCTGGCGGCGGGCGCGGATCGAGGCCGACGGGGGGCCGATCGCGGTCCACGGCCCCAACGGGGCCGGCAAGACCAATCTCCTCGAGGCGATCTCGCTGCTCTCGCCCGGCCGGGGCCTGCGCCGGGCGGAGCCCGAGGGCTTCTCGCGCCGTCCCGAAAGCCTCGGCTGGCGCGTCGCGGCGCTGGTCGAGGGCGGCGGCGACGCGCACGAGGTCGAGACCTCGGGCGAGGCCGGCGCCGCCGCCCGCGCCGTCCGGATCGACGGCAAGGCCGCGCCGCAGACCCGCCTCGGCGCCGTCCTGCGGATGCTCTGGCTGACCCCGGCGATGGACCGGCTCTGGATCGAGGGCGCCTCCGGGCGCCGCCGCTTTCTCGACCGCATGGCCCTCGGCTTCGAGCCCGGCCACGCCGAGGCCGCGCTCGCCTACGAAAAGGCGATGCGCGAGCGCAACCGACTGCTGCGCGACGAGGTGCGCGACCCCCGCTGGTTCGCCGCGCTGGAGGCGCGCATGGCCGAGGCGGGCGCCGTCCTGACCGCCGCCCGCCGCGCCCTCGTCGCCCGGCTGGCCGAGGCGCAGACGGGCGCCGAGACCGCCTTTCCCGCTGCCGAGCTCGCCCTCGCCCCCGGCTATGCGGCCGAGGCGGAGGCCGGCGCCGACGCCGCCGCGCTGGCCGAGGCGCTCGCCGCCGGCCGCACGCGGGACCAGGCCGCCGGCCGCACGCTGGAGGGGCCGCACCGCGCCGATCTCGACGCGATCTGGGCCGCCAAGGGCATGCCGGCGCGCGACTGCTCGACGGGCGAGCAGAAGGCGCTTCTGGTGTCGCTGGTCCTCGCGGCGGCCCGCGCCCTCCGGGCGGAGACGGGCGAGGCGCCCGTGCTCCTCCTCGACGAGGTCGCCGCCCATCTCGACGAGGGCCGCCGCGCCGCGCTCTACGACGAGCTGGTCGCGCTCGGCGCGCAGGCCTGGATGACCGGAACCGATCCGACGCTCTTCGCCGCGCTCGGCGGGCGGGCGCGCCGGCTCGCCGTGCGGGAGACGGACGGCGGATCCACGCTCGTCTGATCGCCGACCGGGGCCACTTGTCTCCTTCAGAATCGCATTCAAAGGTGCTAATACACTTCATTGCTTTCCTGATGATCCCGCGTCGAGGCGTTCCGAGGGGCCACGGAAACCGGTGATGCGACCGGTGGGGACGGAAAGACGTTCGTGCTCGCGGTCGTGTCCGGCAGCATGGAAAGAATGCCGTCATGAGATTTATCAAGCTGGGCGCGGCCGCGTTGACGGCCGGCATGGGGGCGAGCGGCGCAGGCGCTGCGACGATCGTCTCCGGACCCGAGGGCTGGAACGTCGACAACGTCGCCGTCGGCACGGGGCCTGACGCCGAAGGAACCTTCTTCAGCGTCATCTACGACCGCGCGCCGACCGATCCCGGCGCAGAGACCTACGGCAGCGTCACCTTCGACGACGACGAGGCCTTCTCGCCGGGCATCAAGGTGATGAACGGCCCGGATCAGGGCTCCTTCGGCACCACCACGCTGCCGGGCGTCACCGAGACCAGCGCCGACAACGCCTCGAACTGCATCATGGCCTCCGGCGACAGCTGGTGCGACGGCCCGCGCCGGACCGGCAAGCGCTGGAAGCAGCAGATCACCCGCGCCGGCGGCGCGATGGATCTGGTGTTCGACGTCGATCCGACCGGCACGGACGAGACGGAGTATCGCGGCTTCCACCGTCTCGTGAACGTCGCGGGCCAGCAGCTCGCCGGCTTCAGGCTGGAACTCGGCTTCGGCGTCGGCTCGAGCTTCACGGCCTCGACCCCCGGCGACGGCCTGCGCCTCGCGCCGCGGGACGAGCAGAACCCGACGCAGTTCCCCTTCGGCCTGTTCGGAGAGGAGGGTTCGCGGGGCCGCATCGGCGGCTTCTTCGACGCGACCGCCCGCGCCGGCTTCAGGACGAGCTTCGACGAGGATTCGATCACGACCGGCGCCATCTTCGGCGCCTACGACGACTATTTCGGGTCCTGGATTTCGCAGGAGAACGCGCCCGAGGGTCTGCTCTGGGACGACGACGGCGATCCGACGACCGACGCGCTCCTCATGGCCTATCTCGTTCCCGAGACCGGCGAGTGGGAGCAGCGCCGCTTCATCAACGCGCTCGGCGAAGCCGAGACGCTGGTCGCCGATCCGGACGTCCGCGGCCCGTCCTTCGCCTCGATCGAGGACGTCGACCTCTTCGGCGACGGAAGCGACTGGACGCTCGACGGCATCACCTTCTTCCAGGATCTGATCGATGACGTCGCGAACCTGAACGTGAACTACTTCATCTACACCGGCGACGCGACGCAGTGGGAGACCTTCGACGGCGCGATGGCGAATTTCACGCTCCGCGTCACCGCGCAGCCGGTGCCCGTGCCGGCGGCGCTGCCGCTGCTCGGCGCCGGCGTCGCCGCGCTCGCCGGCTTCGGTCTCCGCCGCCGCCGTCGCGCGCACGGCTGAGGCCCCGGCGGCCCGGCCTGCGCCCCGCCCCCGCGCCTTCGGCGCGGGGGCGTCCGAGCGACGCCGGATCGGCCGCGCGACGTGCGGGAACGATACCCGAACACCGCCCCTCGCATGGACACTCCCGACCTCGCCGACTAGACTGCGTCGACCTCATCAGGGATGGCGATGCATGGCCGATCAGGAGCGCCCCGAGGGCGGCCCCCAGGACTACGATTCCGGCTCGATCAAGGTGCTGAAGGGCCTCGACGCGGTCCGCAAGCGCCCCGGCATGTATATCGGCGACACGGACGACGGCTCCGGCCTGCACCACATGGTGTATGAGGTCGTCGACAACGCGATAGACGAAGCGTTGGCAGGCCATGCCGACCGGGTCGAGGTCGTGCTGCACGCCGACGACAGCGTGTCCGTCCGCGACAACGGCCGCGGCGTCCCGGTCGACATCCACGAGGAAGAGGGCGTCTCCGCCGCCGAGGTCATCATGACCCAGCTGCACGCGGGCGGGAAGTTCGACCAGAACAGCTACAAGGTCTCCGGTGGCCTTCACGGCGTCGGCGTCTCCGTGGTCAACGCGCTTTCGGAATGGCTCGAACTGCGCATCTGGCGGAACGGAAAGGAATATTACGTCCGCTTCGAACACGGCGTGACGACCGAACCGCTGCGCGAGGTCCGCGACGCGCCGGGCATGAAGGGCACCGAGGTGCGGTTTCTCGCGAGCCTCGAGACCTTCTCGCACCGGACATATGCGTGGAAGACCCTGGAGCATCGTCTCCGCGAACTCGCCTTCCTCAACTCCGGCGTGCGGATCCTTCTGCGCGACGAGCGCCACGCCGAAGTGCAGGAGGAGGAACTGCATTACGAGGGCGGGGTCGAGGCCTTCGTGCGCCATCTCGACCGCTCGAAGACGCCGCTGATCCCCGCACCGGTCATGGTGCGCGGCGAGCGCGAGGGCATCACCGTCGAGGCCGCCCTCTGGTGGAACGACGGCTACAACGAGATGGTGCTGCCGTTCACCAACAACATCCCGCAGCGCGACGGGGGCACGCATCTCGCCGGCTTCCGGGGCGCGCTGACGCGCACGGTGAACGCCTATGCGGCGTCCTCCGGCCTCGCCAAGCGCGAGAAGGTGACGGTGACCGGCGACGACGCGCGGGAGGGGTTGACCTGCGTCCTCTCGGTCAAGGTGCCTGACCCGAAATTCTCGAGCCAGACCAAGGACAAGCTGGTGTCCTCGGAGGTGCGTCCGGCGGTCGAGAGCCTGATGAACGAGAAGCTCGCCGAGTGGTTCGAGGAGAACCCGAAGGACGCGCAGACCGTGGTCGGCAAGATCGTGGAGGCGGCGCTGGCGCGCGAGGCGGCGCGCAAGGCGCGGGAGCTGACGCGCCGCAAGACGGCGATGGACGTCTCCAATCTTCCGGGCAAGTTGGCGGACTGTCAGGAGAAGGACCCGGCGAAATCGGAACTGTTCCTGGTGGAGGGCGACAGTGCCGGCGGCTCGGCGAAACAGGGGCGCAGCCGGCAGAACCAGGCGGTTCTTCCGTTGCGCGGCAAGATCCTCAACGTCGAGCGGGCGCGTTTCGATCGGATGCTTTCGAGCCAGGAGATCGGGACATTGATCACCGCGCTCGGCACCGGCATCGGGCGGGACGAGTTCGACCTCTCCAAGCTGCGTTACCATCGGATCATCGTGATGACCGACGCGGACGTCGACGGCGCGCATATCCGCACGCTTCTTCTGACATTCTTCTATCGCCAGATGCCGCAGTTGATAGAGCAAGGCCATCTCTACATTGCGCAGCCGCCGCTATACAAGGTGGCACGCGGAAAGTCCGAAGTCTATCTCAAGGATCAGCGCGCGCTCGAGGATTATCTTCTGGGCGAGGGCGCCGAGGGCGCGGCGCTGGAACTGGCCACCGGCGAGACGCGCGCCGGGGCGGACCTGATGGAGGTGATCGAGGCCGCGCGGGCGGCGCGCGGTGCGCTCAACGCCTTCCCGACCTCCGCCCCTCGTTTCGTGCTGGAGCAGGCGGCGGTCTCCGGCGCGCTTGCGCTGACGGAGTCGCTGGCCGACGCCGCGGGCCGCGAGCCGGTGGCCCCGCAGACGGTGGCGGACCTGATCGCGGCCCGGCTCGACGCCGTCGCGCCGGAGACCGAGCGCGGCTGGACCGGCATGCCCACGGCGGACGGCGGCTTCAGATTCACGCGCGTTCTCAGGGGCGTGGCTGAGATCCGGACGCTCGACGGGGGCGCCCTGCGCTCGGCCGAGGCGCGGCGGCTCGCGGCCTTGGCGCCGGCACTCGCCGAGGTCTATGCGGGGGGCGAGGGCGGCCGCGCCGCCGGCGCCGTGCTGCTGCGCAAGGAACGGCGCCATCCCGTGCGTGGGCCGTCCGAACTGCTCGACCTGGTGATGGCGGAGGGTGAACGCGGCGTCTCCTTGCAGCGCTACAAGGGCCTCGGCGAGATGAACCCCGACCAGCTCTGGGAGACGACGCTGGACCCGGAGGCGCGGACGCTGCTGCAGGTGCGCATCGAGCATACCGACGAGGCCGACGAGATCTTCTCCAAGCTGATGGGCGACGTGGTGGAGCCGCGGCGGCAGTTCATCCAAGAGAATGCGCTGAGCGTGGAGAATCTGGACGTCTGACGGGTCAAGCCCCTGACATCGCAGGTTTTACTCGGTCGCAGGCTGAAGGCCTCCGGAAACCGGGTTGATGCTGACGCATCTGGTGTGATTCCGGCCGCTTGAGGCACAGGCGGAGGGATCGGACATGGCGGGGTGGGCAGCCGGGGTTCCGGGACGTGGAGCATCGGCTGCGTCAGCTCTCCGAGCGCGGCGACCCGCTGGAGAGGGTCGCCGCGACGGCGGACTCCGAGATCTTCCGCGGCGAGCTGGACGCGGCTGTGGGGCCGCGGGACCGCTCGAAGGGCGGCCGCCCGCCGTTCGAGCCGATGCTGAAGTTCCGGATGCTGGTGCTGCAGGCGATGCACGGGCTGTCGCTGGCGCAGACCGAGTTCTTGGTGGCGGATCGCGCACCGTCTTCCGCGACACACGCAGCTCCCGGCAGATCGCCTTGATCGACTTTCCCTGAACGAAATACGCGCGGCGGATCTTCGCGATCGTCTCTACAACCAGCATCCCAATCTCGGCCCCCGATAACCTCGGGAGCACCGTGGAACCAAATGCCAGCGGGGTCCCGATTGGGCCCTGTCGCAGTCTCGGTGCATTTGATCAGGCCGCGGGCAGCATTCTCGCCTTGAGGAGGTCGACGTTGGCTCGTCCGCCCATTTGCCGCTCGAGT
>JAWLFJ010000208.1:0-4111 GCA_041685625.1 Paracoccaceae bacterium
GCAGGTCGTGGTCTAGTGTCTGCCGATCCGCAATGATCTCCGCTTTAGCCCCGGTCGCGCCCGCCAGCGCGCCGGGGCTTTCGCTTTCCGGCGGCGGTGGATCGCAGTTGGAACCGCTCGGCGTAACCGATTGATCCATTACACCGGGGGCAGTTGGAACTCCGGCGGACATGCCATTGCACTCGCGCAATTCGCGTCGTCCTGCCGGGGTCGCCACCGCATCGGCGCGCGACGTCGGGCGCGGGCGGGTTGCGCAATGCCGCCCGGCTTCGGTGGGGGGGGCTGCAGGACCAGATCGCAAGCTTCCGGCCGCGTACCGATCGGATTCATTGACATCGCTTGGATTCGCCACGTTAATCAGCCCCGTCGGTTGGGAGGCCGGCCCGCCGCGGCGCCGTTCAGCGGACGCAATACGGTTCGCTTCGCAGCTGCTGCAAAAAACAATGAACAAGGGAGGATGCACATGAGACTTTCAACTTTGACCGGGCGACTGCTGACATCGGCGGTTGCGGTCGGGGCCGTGCTCGCGGTCTCGACCGTCGAGGCGCAGGCGCAGAAGGTGCGCTGGCGGATGCACTCGGCGTTCGGCACCAACGTCTCCGTGCTCGGCCCGGTGGGTCCGCGGATCGCCGACGCGGTGCGCGAGATGAGCCAGGGCGACTTCGACATCCGAGTCTTCGAGCCGGGCGCGCTCACCGGCGGATTCGCCTACTACGACGCCGTCAGCCAGGGCGCGGTCGACGTCGCGTACGGCACGCCGGGCGCCAACTCAGGCAAGAACTCGGCCTACGGCTTCCTCGCCTCCTGGCCGTTCGGCCCGGGTCCGGTGGAGTTCAACACCTGGCTGCTGCGCGGCGGCGGCGTCGAGATCGCGGAGGAGATCTACGCCCGCGACAACATCAAGTTCATGTATTGCGGCCTGATCCCGCCGGAGACCTCCGGCTGGTTCCGCGAGCCGATCGAGAGCCTCGACGAGCTCAAGGGCCTGAAGATGCGCTTCTTCGCGCTCGGTGCGCTGGTGATGCAGAAGCTCGGCGTCTCCACGCAGCAGCTCGCTCCGGGCGACATCTACCCGGCGCTGGAGCTCGGTACGCTGGACGCGACCGAGTTCTCGATGCCGTCGATGGACCGCACGCTCGGCTTCTACCAGATCGCGAAGTACAACTACTTCCCAGGCTGGCACCAGCAGTCCACGACCAACGAGCTGCTCGTGAACATGGACAAGTGGAACGAGCTTCCGGACCACTACAAGACCATGCTCGAGCAGGCCTGCCTCGCCAACGCGATCGTCGAACTCGCCGACGGCGAATACGCGCAGCCGCAGGCCCTGATCGCCAACCAGGAGGACGGCGTCGAGATCATGGTCTGGCCGGACGAGATCCTCGACGAGTTCGAGGCCGCCTGGCAGGAGGTCCTGGACGAGCAGCTCGCGGAGAACCCCGACCTGAAGCGGATGTGGGACAGCTATTCGGCCTTCGCCGAGGAGTACAAGATCTGGTCCGAGGTCGGCTATCTGAAGCGCTGAGCCGAGGCCCCGCCCGCGCCGGGGGCGCGGGCGGGGCGCATCCGGGGCGCGGCGGCGGAGATCGCCGCCCCCGACGAGGGGAGGAACCGGCCGGTCCCTCCGCCGCCCTCTGCGGGCCGGCGGAGGCATCGCGCCCGCAACAGGCGGACGACGCATCATGGACGGAATGCTGAGCGCGGCGCGCGCGCTCGACCGGATCACCCGGGTGGTCGGCAAGGCCGCCGGCTGGCTGATCCTGCCGCTGATCGCCATCATCATGTTCGACGTGGTGACGCGGAAGATCGACGTGACGCGCCTCTACTTCTCGGAATGGACCGCCACCAGCGGCATCTCGGTCTCGACCGTGATGCAGGACATGCAGTGGCACCTGCACGCCTTCCTGCTGATGCTGACATTCGGGATCGGCTATCTCGCGAACACGCACGTCCGGGTCGACATCTTCCGCGAGATGTTGAGCCGACGGTCACAGGCGAAGCTGGAGCTGTTCCTGCTGATCGTGTTCGCCATGCCGTTCCTGATCGCGATGATGATGTATTCGTGGGAGCTGTTCACCGTGTCCTGGCTCCAGAACGAAGGCTCCGAGTCGATGACCGGCATGGGCGCACGCTACATCGTCAAGTCGTCGATGTTCATCGGCTTCGTGATCATGACCTTCGCCGCGGTCGCCACGATCCTTCGTCTCATCGTCGATCTCTACGGTTCGACCCGCCAGCAGGCGGCGGCCCTCGCCGAACTCGAGATCTTCTCCAGCGCCGCCGACGAGCTCGAGTCCGCGCGCCTCGAGGCGGAGCGTGCGCTCGCCGAGGAAAAGCGGAAGGCGCGCCACTGATGACCGAGTTCCTCTCCGCGATCTACGACCACCTCTTCGTCTACATCGGCGCCTACATGTTCCTCGCGCTGGGGCTGATGCTGTTCACCGGCATCCCCGTCGCCATCGCGCTCGGCGGCATCTCGGTCATCACGGCGCTGATCGCCGTCAACATGGACTTCCTCGGCGCCTCGGTGTTCTACCAGATCGTCAACCGGATCTTCGGCGGCGACGGCGCCTCGGGCGCGATCCAGAACCCGATCCTGGTGGCGATCCCCTGTTTCGTGTTCATGGGCACGATGCTGGAGAAGTCGCGCGTGGCGGAGGATCTGCTGCAGATCCTCACGGTGCTGCTGCGCCGCGTGCCCGGGGGCCTCGCGCTCTCGGTCACGGTGATGGGCACGATCATGGCGGCGACCACCGGCATCATCGGCGCCTCGGTCGTGATGATGACGCTGCTGGCGCTGGCGCCGATGCTGGCGCGGGGCTATTCGCCCTCGCTGGCGACGGGGACGATCGCGGCCTCGGCGACCCTCGGCATCCTGATCCCGCCCTCGATCATGCTGGTGCTGATGGCGAACCTGCTCGCCGTCTCGGTGGGCAACCTCTTCATCGGGGCGCTGCTGCCGGGTCTGGTGCTCTCGGGTCTCTACTTCGCCTACATCCTCGCCGTCGCCTCGCTGCGCCCGTCGATGGCGCCGCCGCTCGGCAAGGACGAGATCGACCTCGAACCCTACCAGCGCTCGAACCTGTTCCTGTTCCTCGGCATCACCGCGGCGGGATGGGTCGTCGCTTTCCTGGCCGCCTCGTCGCATCTCGCGGACGCGGTGAACTGGTACCTGATCGCCTTCCTCGTGATGTTCGGCGCCTCCGCGCTCGTGGGCCGGCGCGAGGGGAACACGTTGCTCGGCGGGATCCTGAAGGGCTTCTTTCCGCCGCTGTTCCTCATCGTGCTCGTTCTCGGCTCGATCTTCGCGGGCTGGGCCACGCCGACCGAGGCGGCCGGCGTCGGCGCCTTCGGCTCGATCCTGCTGGCCTGGGTGAACCGGACGCTGACCTGGGAGACGATGAGTTCGGTCGTCAACCGCACCGGCCTGACCACGGCGATGATCTTCTTCATCTTCGTGGGCGCTACGGCGTTCTCCACGGTGTTCCGCAACGTCTACGGCGAGGATCTGATCATCGAACTGATCGAGCATCTTCAGCTCACGCCCTGGGCGCTGCTGTTCGTGCTGATGTTCACGATCTTCCTGCTGGGCTTCTTCTTCGACTTCCTCGAGATCACGCTGATCATCCTGCCCGTCTTCGCGCCCATCATCCGCGCCATGGCCCCCGCCTTCGCGGCCCATCTCGGCGTCGACCCGCCGACCAACGTCGCCGAGACTCAGGCCCTGGAGGCGCAGGTCATATACTGGTTCGCGATATTGGTGGCCGTGAACCTGCAGACGTCGTTCCTGACGCCGCCCTTCGGCTTCGCGCTGTTCTACCTGAAGGGCTCGGCCCCCTCCTCGGTGAAGATGACGGAGATCTATCGGGGCATCATCCCGTTCGTGATCCTGCAGCTCATCGGCCTCGCGTTCGTGCTGGAGTTTCCGAGCCTCGCGCTCTGGCTGCCGGAGGTGGTGTTCGGGCGTTATTAGCGACGGCCGGCGGAACACCGCCGGGGACGGGCGCGGCCCCGGGGCTCGAGGCTCCGGGGCCGCGCGACGTTTCATGGGTTGCGCCGCTCCGGCCGGCCGGGCATAGGGACCGCATGATCGCCGCTTTCCCGTTCCGGA
>JAWLFJ010000209.1:0-4106 GCA_041685625.1 Paracoccaceae bacterium
CGCCGTGGGCGGCGACGCCGCCGGGACCAAGCGCTTCATGTTCAACGTCGACTGGGGGCCGGTGCATCTGGCCGAGGTCGAGTTGGTCGTGGATCACGGGGCGGAGCGGGTGACGCTCTCCGGCGCCGGGCGCTCCACGGGCCTCGCGGCGATGCTGGCGGATTTCGACGTGACGCAGCGCTCCGTCTACGCGAAGGACGGGGGGATGCGCCGTTACGAGGCTACGGCGCGCTGGGGCGACCGCACCTCCCGCCGGGCGCTGCGCTGGGACGGCACGCCGGACGAGGCCGGCGCGCCCTCGGTCGAGCTGGCCTCGACGGATCCCGAGCCGCTGACGCCGATTCCGGCGCCCGAGCTCGAGGGCACCGTCGATCCGGCCTGGCCGTTCTGGGATTCGCTGCAGCGCATCGCGGCGGGCGGCGACTGCGAGTCGCGCTACCGGGTCTATGACGGGGTCCGGCGCTTCGACATCGCGCTGGAGGACGCCGGCGTCGAGACGCTGGAGAAGGACCGCGACTGGACCTGGGGCGGCGAGGCGCTGGTCTGCCGCCTGAGATTCGAGCGCGTCGGCGGCTTTCCCGAGGACCGCGAACGGCGGGCGGAGGAGTCCGAGTACGAGCGGCTGCTCTATGTCGCGCGAACCGAGGACGGGGCGATTCCGGTGCGTCTGCGCGTGCAGTCGCCGCTGGGCTATGCGACGGCGCGGATCGACCTTCGGTGAGCGGCCTTTCTTGAGTGCGGCACGCCGATGCACTATCTTTGACGGCAGGTCCGGCGTCGGGATGGCTTTTGCAGGCGCGACATCAGGAGGGCGACGTTCTGTCGGAACGCACTTCCGCGGGGGACGACCCCCTGCATGAGACGGCGCGGCTGTCGGGTGACGATCTGCTGGGCCTGATTCTCCACTCCCTGGACGACGCGAAGGCCGAAGACGTGGTCACCGTCGAGCTGCGGGGCAAATCCGAAATCGCCGACCACATGGTGATCGCCTCCGGCCGCTCCACGCGGCAGGTCACGGCGATCTGCGAGAAGCTGATGGAACGGCTCAAGCACGAAGGCGGCACGCCGGCGAAGGCCGAAGGGCTGGAGCAGGGCGACTGGGTGCTGATCGACGCGGGCGACGTGATCGTCCACGTGTTCCGCCCCGAGGTGCGCGAGTTCTACCAGCTCGAGAAGATGTGGATGCCGACCGAGGCCGCGGCGGCCCGGGCGGCGGCCTACGCCTGATCGTCCGATCGGGCGTTGGAGGCGGTTATCATCGCGGTCGGCCGCGCACGCGGCGGGCCCGAGGCGGCGCTGACCGCCGATCGGCTGGAGCGGTTCGGCCGGACCGGCCGGGCGCTGGGACTCGGCCCGGCGCGGCTGCTCGAGGTCGAGTCGCGCAAGCTGCGCGGCGCCGAGGCGGAGGGCGCGCTGGTGTTGGGGGCCGTGCCGCAGGGCGCGGCTTTCGTCGTTCTGGACGAGCGCGGGGTGACGCTCGATTCGCCCGGTCTCGCCCGGCGGCTCGCCGACTGGCGGGACGAGGGGCGGCGGGCGACGGCGCTGGCGATCGGCGGGGCCGACGGGCACGCCGAGGCGGTGCGCGCGCGCGCCGACCTGACGCTGAGCTTCGGTCCGATGGTCTGGCCGCACATGCTGGCGCGCGCGATGCTGGCCGAGCAGCTCTATCGCGCGGCGACGATCCTGGCCGGGACGCCGTATCACCGCGCCTGAGTTCGGGGCCGGCTTTCGGGCCGCGGCGCCCGGCGCTATGGCTGAGGGCGTGGCAGGAGGACTCCCGATGAACGAGACCGAGAGCGACGGCGATTCCGGGCCCGCGGCTCCGAAGCCGGTCGTGCTGTGCATCCTCGACGGCTGGGGGCTGAGCGAGAGCGTCGAGGGCAACGCGGTGGCGCAGGCGCGGACGCCGACCTTCGACCGGCTGATGGGCGAGGCGCCGCGCACGACGCTGAAGGCGCATGGCGAGGCGGTGGGCCTGCCCGACGGTCAGATGGGCAACTCCGAGGTCGGGCACACGAACATCGGCGCGGGGCGCGTGGTGTGGATGGACCTGCCGCGCATCGACAAGGCGATCGAGGACGGGAGCTTCGCGGAGAACCCGGTGCTGCGCGACTTCGCCGAGACGGTGAAGAAGGCCGGCGGCATCGCGCATCTGGCGGGGCTGACGAGCCCCGGCGGCGTGCATTCGCATCAGCGCCACGCCGTCGCGGCGGCGCAGGCGCTCACCGCGGCGGGGCTCGAGGTGAAGCTGCACGCCTTCCTCGACGGGCGCGACACGGGGCCGAAATCGGCGAAGGACTTCCTTTCGGAGCTGGAGGCGGCGCTGCCGGAGGGGGCGGAGATCGTCACCGTCTGCGGGCGGTTCTACGCCATGGACCGCGACGAGCGCTGGGACCGGGTGGCCGCCGCCCACGCCCTGATGACGCGGGGCGAGGGGGAGCGGGCCGATGGCTGGGCGGAGGCGGTGGCGGGCGCCTACGACCGCGGCGAGACGGACGAGTTCGTGCTGCCGACCGCCCTCGGCGATTACGCGGGGATGGCGGATGGCGACGGGCTGCTGTTCTTCAACTTCCGGGCGGACCGGGCGCGGGAGATCCTGTCGGCGCTGGCCGAGCCGGGCTTCGACGCCTTCGACGTCGGGTGGCGTCCGGAGTTCTCGGCCGTCGCCGGGATGGTGCAGTATTCCGAGCGGCACGACCGCTTCATGTCGGCCCTGTTCCCCGACCGGGAGATCGAGGACACGCTGGGCGCCTGGGTCTCTCGCCACGGCCGGCGGCAGCTGCGGCTGGCGGAGACGGAGAAGTATCCTCACGTCACCTTTTTCCTCAACGGCGGCGAGGAGACGGCGGATCCCGGCGAGGACCGGCACATGGCGCCCTCGCCGAGCATCCGCACCTACGACGCCCAGCCCGAGATGGCCGAGCCGGAGGTGACGCACCGGCTGGTGGAGGCGATCCGCCGCGGGAAGCACGACCTGATCGTGGTGAACTACGCCAACCCGGACATGGTGGGGCACACCGGCGACCTGAAGGCGGCGATCGCAGCCTGCGAGGCGGTGGACGGGGGCCTCGGCAAGGCGCTGGCGGCGTTGGAGAAGGCCGGGGGCGCGATGATCGTGACCGCGGATCACGGCAACTGCGAGTGCATGATCGACCCCGAGACCGGCGGATTGCATACCGCGCACACGCTCAATCCGGTGCCCTGCCTGCTGGTCGGCGGGCCGGCGGGCGCGCGGCTGCGCGACGGCGGCGTGCTGGGCGACCTCGCGCCGACGGTGCTGGAGCTGATGGGCCTGCCGCAGCCCGACGCCATGACCGGCCGCTCGCTGATCGAGCGCGCCGACGCATGAGGGCGATCGCCGTCGCGCTTTTCCTGGGGTCGGGTCTCTGGTCCGGGCCGGCGGGCGCGATCACGGCGATCGAGGCGGCGCTGGCGGCGGACGCGGCGCTGACCGCGGCGGCCGGGCGGCTGGATGACGCCGCCACGCCCGTCGCGCGGGCCGAGGCGCTGGGCGCGGCGGCGCTGGCGGCGGAGGCCGGCCTCGCCGCGATGCGCGAGGGGCTGCGCCGGGCGACGACCCGCGAGGCGGCGCTGGAGGCGGCCTTGGCGACCGAAGGCCGGGCGCGGTTGCGCCGTATCGCCGCGCTGCGCGCGGCGGCGACGGCGCCGGCGGCGGCCTGGGGCGCGCGGGACGCGCCGCTCGCCGCGGCCCGGACGGCGGCGCTGTGGCGGGTGGGCGCCGACGCCGCCGCGGGGCGCGAGGCGGCGCTGGCGCGGCGGTTGGACGGGGCACGGCGGCGCCGGACCCGCCAGGCCGCGGCGCGGGCGGCGCTGCGCGACGCGCTGACGACCTTGCAGGCGGCGCGGGCGGAGCTCTCGGCAGGCGGACCGGGCGCGTCGCCGTTGCCCCGGATCGTGACGGCTGAGGCGGCGCTGGCGGAGTTCGTGGACGCCGCCGGCGGCGCGCCCCCCGGCCGATTGCCGCAGCCCCGCCCGCCGGCGCCGGGCACGCTGGCGTCGCCGCTGGACGGAGGGCGCCCGGCCTCCCGCTTCGGGGCGCCGGACACGCTCGGACAGCCGACGCCGGGCCTGCGCCTCGCCGCGCC
>JAWLFJ010000210.1:0-4104 GCA_041685625.1 Paracoccaceae bacterium
CGCCGGGCGCTGACGGTGAGCCGTCAGGGCGAGAGCCGCGTGATCGCCGTGCAGGTGGAGAGCGAGGACGCGGCGACGGCGGCGCTGCTCGCGAACGCCGTGGCGGACCGCTACGTGGTCGATCAGCTGCAGGCGAAGTTCGAGGCGACCGAGCGCGCCGCGGTGTTCCTGACCGATCGGCTGGGCGAGATCTCCGGCCGGCTCGAGGCGGCGGAGGCGGAGGCGGAGGCCGCGCGGGCCGGCGCGGCGGCGGGGCCGGCCGGGGCGCAGGGCGCGATCCGGCGGCGCATGGCGGAGACGGCGGCGGCGCTGGCCGGCGCGGAGGGCGCGCGGGCGGCGGCGCTTCGCGGCGCGATGGCGGCGTTGGAGCGCGAGGCCGGGTCCCAGGCGCGGGCCGAGATCGCGCTGCGCCAGGCCGAGCGCGAGGTCGAGGCGCTCTCGGCCCTGCATGAGGCGATCCTGGCGCGGCTGAAGGAGACGCGGGTGCAGGCGGGGCTGGAGCGGCCCGACGCCCGCCTGATCGCCGAGGCGGCGCCGCCGCAGGAGCCCTCCGCCGCCAACGCGCGGCTGGTGCTGGCGCTGTCGCTGGCGGCCGGTCTCGCCTTCGGCGCCTCGGGCGCCTTCGTGCTGGAGAGCGCGGGCGGCGTGCATCATTCCGCCGAAGCGGCGGAGCGCGAGACCGGTCTGCCGGTGCTCGCCGCGCTGCCGCGCGCGCGGGATCCGGTGGCGCAGGCGCGCACCCGGCCGGCCTCGCGCCTCGCTGAGGCGCTGCGGGAGCTGCGGGCCGGCCTGCTGGCGGGGGCCGAGGGGCCGTTGACGATCGCGGTGCTCTCGCCCGGTCCGGGGGAGGGCAAGTCCTCGCTCGCGGCGATGCTGGCGGAGAGCTGCGCGCGGCTGGGGCGACGCACGCTGCTGGTGGATGCGGATCTGCGGAACCCGTCGCAGGCGGCGCGCTTCGGCCTTTCCGGCGAGGAGGATTTCGGCGCCCTGCTGGAAGGCGCGGCGCTGCCGGAGGAGGTGATCTGGCAGGATCCGGAGACCGGTCTTTCGGTGCTGCCGGCGCAGCCCGCGCCGGCGCGGCGGGCGGAGCTTCTGGCGGGGCCGGCCTTTCCGGCGGCGCTGGCGGGGCTCCGCGGACGCTTCGAGGTGATCGTGATCGACACGCCGCCGCTGCTGGCGGTGGCGGACGCGCGGCTGGCGGCGGCGTCGGCGGATCGCGCGGTGCTGGCGCTGCGCTGGGGGCGCACGACGCGGGCCGAGACGCGCGCGGCGCTACGGACGCTGGGCGAGGCGGGGGCGCGGGTCGCGGGCCTCGCGCTGACGGCGACGCCGGCCGGGAGCGATCCGCGGCCGGGCCGGGACGGACGGGGAGGGCGCTATGGTCGGTTCGCCGAGTATTTCGAGGACTGAGCTCGATCCGTCGGCGCCGGTGGTGGTGGTCGGGCAGGCGCGCTCCGGCTCGACGCTGGCGACCTGGCTGCTGAACCACGGCGGCGGGCTGGTGGTGAACGACGCCTATGCCGCGCAGATCGCCGAGGGGCTGGGGGCGCTCGGCCCGTGCGGCGGCGGGCGGGCGGCCGCGCTGGCCGGGTTCCGCGCGGCGGCGTTGGCGCGGCTGACGTCGCGCTCGGTCGAGGGGGGCGAGCCGCCGATCCACCGGCCGACGGTGACGACCCCGGCGATGCGCCGCGCGGCGGAGGCGGCGGAGGGCGACGACTGGGCGAGGCTCTGGGGCGCGATGCTGCACGGCGCCGCCGCGGCCGGCGGGCGCGCCTTCTGGGGCTGGAACACGCCGCCGGACTGGACCCGCGCCGCGGAGATCCTCGCCGCCTTCCCGCGGGCGCGCTTCGTCTTCGTCTCGCGCGGGCTCTGGGCGGTGCTGCGTTCCTACAAGGCGCTGCCGGAGCATTGGGGACGCGAGCGCGCGCGCTGGCATCCGGCGTTGCAGGCCCGCGCCTGGGCGGCGGTGGCGCGGGGCGAGGCGCGGCTTCGCACGGCGGCCCCCGGCCGGGTGCATCGGCTGGACTACGAGGCGCTGACCGCCGATCCGGAGGCGACGCTCGCGGCGCTGGCGCGGTTCCTCGGCGTGGAGCCCTTCCTGGCGGATCCCGCGGCGCTGGAGCGCAACGCCTCCGGGTCCGGCGCCCGGCTGTCGCGGGCGGAGATCTGGGCGGCGCGGGCGGCGCTCGGCCGTGCGGGGCGGGTGTCGGCGGGTCCGCCGCCCGCAGCCGAAGGCCTCGGGCTCGGCGGCCTCGCGACGGCGACCGGGCGGGCGGGTGCGTTCTACCTGGGCGCGGCGTTGCGGTCGCCGGACATGCGGGGGCGCCTGTGGCGGATGGCGCGGGCCTGAGCGGGACGGCGTTCGTCGACGCGGTGGCGACTGCCGGGCGGCCGCCTGCGGAGGATCTGCGGCCGCCGTCGTCGGAGCGAAGCGTCGGTTGGGCGGACCCCGGGTCGGTGGAGGCCGGCCGCCACGAGTGGCGAGGGCGGGCGGCCGTCCCGTCGCTCGATGCCGGTCGGCCGTCGGCGTCGGATCGCCCGGCCCGGACGCACCGGAGCGACGCGATGATCGGAGTTTCGGATCGTCCGTCTCGGCGGCGGCCCGATGCGGCGCCGGCGCCGGCGCCGGCGCGTGGCGAGAGATCGTCGGACCCGCGTCAGGCGGGCATGCGGGCGGGCGAAGCCGGGCGCGGAGGGTGCGAGGCGGGCCTCAGGACGGAGGATGCGGCCCGGTCGCGTCATGACGCGCCAGGGAAATCGGCGTCGGTCTCGCGGTCGGGAGAGCCGCATCTGCGGCGTGCGGCGGCGGCGGGCGAGACGCGCGGTCGTCTCGGCAGCGGTCGGAACATCCGGCTCGAGCCGTCGCCGCGCCGCCCCCCCCGCCGCCGCGCGGCGGGCCGGGCGGGCTTGACCGGTTCTCGGCCGCGTGCCGCCGGCGGGACCCGCCGCGGGTCGGGCGATCGCGAGCGGAACTTGCGGCGCCCGATCGAAGCGCCGGAGCGCCGCGCCGGTTCGCGCCGCTCGGCAGGCTCGGCGTCGCCGTGCGGGATCGCGGCCATGACGGTGCGGGTCGGCCTCGCGGGACCTGGCCCAAGGGGGACGTCGAAACCTGTGGCCGCGCGGCGGCGCCTCCCGGCGGGTCGCGACCCTGCGTTCCGCGCTCCGGGCTTCGGGCCCGGACGCGCGTCGGCCGGCGCGGTCCGATCACGGAGCCTCGTTCGCGGGAGGCGGGCAGAACTCGCCGGACTTCGCGGCGCGACCGTGCGAGCGCCGGCCCTGGACGTGCGGGCTCCTCTCGAAAGACCGAGGACCGTTCGGGAGGGCATCCACGGGCGATTCGGCGGCACGCGGCATTCGCGGCGGCGGGCTCGGGGGATCCGCGTCCGGGGCGCCGTTCGCCGAGGCGGGGCGGTGAGATGATGCGTGGCGATGGCTGGGTTCGGCGGCTCGCGGCGGGGGCGCTTTGGGCGGGCGTCGGGCGGGCGACCGCCATGGCGGGGTTCGCCGGCCTCGCCGCGATTCTGACGCTGGAGGCTTTCGGGAGCTTCGCGCATGGGCGGGCGACGGTGCTGCTGCTCGGACCCGTGGTCTCGCTGGGTCTCGCGATGAGCGTCATGCGGCGGATCCCGCAGGCCGCCGACGGAGCGGCGGTGGCGGGGTCGCTCGCACTCGGCTGGAGCGTCGCGCTGACGGTCGGCTCGCTCGCCGGCGCGCTGTGGCTGACGCTCGACGGCGGCTGGATGGCGGCGGCGCTGCCCGCATACGGTGCGCTCTTCTTCGGCGGGCAGGCGGCGCGGGCGTTGGAGCGACCCGCCCTCGCCGCGCTGCCTCTCGGCGCCGCGGCGCTGGCGGCGGCGGGGGGCGCCGCGCTGGGCGCGGATCCGGCCGCGGCGTGGGCGACGGCTCTCTGGGCCGCGGCGGCGTGGCAGGCGACGCGCCTTCTGCGCGCGTTGCCGCGGCCGCGCGCGCGGCCGGTGCGGGCGCCGCTGGTCGAGGCGCTGCCGCTGACGCTGTCGCTCGCCGCCCGCGGGGCGAGCTGGCAGGCGCCGCTGCTGCTGGTGCCCCGGGTGGCGGGCGCCGAGGCGGTGGGCGCCGTCGCGATGG
>JAWLFJ010000087.1:0-16858 GCA_041685625.1 Paracoccaceae bacterium
CTTCTCGATTGCCGCGCTTCTGGCCCTTGGCCATCACGGTCCACTCCCCGCCGGATCACCTCGCGCCCGCGGCACCCCCCCGGCCAGGCGTCGCCCCCCCCCCCTCACCGCCGGTCCGACAGCTTCCCCAGCGCGCTCTCCAGCGACCGCTTCATCTTCGCCGCCGCGCCCTTCGCCGCCTTCTCCACCGTCTCCGCCGTCTCCTTCACCGCCGTCGGCTGCATCCCTTCGAGCCGCGCCTCCAGCGTGCAGTGGATGTCGTCGGGGCCGCTCTTCTGCGCGTTGACGTCCCGGACATGCACCTCGATCCGGGTGATCCGGTCCGCGAGATGCGACAGCTCGTGCCGCACCCATCCCTCGATCCGGCCGGTGAGCGACTCGCCCCCCTCGATGGTGTTGTCCGTGCTCACTTCGATGTGCATCGCGCACTCCTTCCTCCGCAACGTCCCGGCCGGCCGCGCGCCCGCCCGCGATCCGGCGGACGCCGAGGCGCCCGGCCGCGCGAGGCCGGGCGGAGGGGACGCCCCCGCCCGGCCGCGACCGTCACTTCTTCCCCTTCGCCGCCTTCTCCTGCGACTCGCGCAGACGCGTCGTCAGGCTCGAGGGCTCCGCCACGGCGGCCTTCTTCTCCTGCTTCGGCTTCTTGGTCTCTCGATTGCTGCGCTTCTGGCCTTTGGCCATGGCGGCACACTCCCCGCCGGATCATCTCGCGCCCGCGGCACCCTCCGGCCAGGCGTCGGAACGAGTCGTGAATATAGGCGCCCGCAGCGCCCCGCACCACGCCCCCCCGCGCAGACGCGCGACCACGGCTCACATAGATCGTGAATTGAATATCCAAGCCGGATCAAGGCCCTGACCCCGCGCTCGCGCGTGAGCGCCCTTCCCCGACCCGCCCCCGCCCTGCTACCCTGCCCCGAACGCCGCCGGAAGGGACCGACCATGCAGACCGTCATCACCACCTTCGAGGTCAATCCCGGCACCTGCCAGGACCTGATCGACGAACTCACCGCCGCCTATCAGGGCTTCATCCGGGACCATCCCGGCTTTCGCTCCGCGGCCCTGCACGTCAACGACGCCCAGACCCGCGTCGCCGTCCTCTCCCGCTGGGGCGACCGCGAGGCCTTCATGGACCTCCTCCGCGACGAGAAGATGCGCGCTCTCTCGCGCCGCCTCAACGCCCTCTGCCGCACCTTCGAGCCCGTGCTCTACGAAACCCTGGCCGAGGTCTCGCCGCGCTGATCCGCGCATTACCCCTTGCAATCCGGAGCCGGCCGCGCCAAGTATCCTTTCGCTGAGTTCTTCCATCGACGCTGTCTCCCTAACCGGCTTCAGTCTCTCGATCCCGAACGACTGAGCCGACAGCCGCCGCACTCTGCGGGCGGTGCTACGACTAGGAGACATCACGATGGCCACCGGCAACGTGAAATGGTTCAACGCCACCAAGGGCTTCGGCTTCATCGAGCCCGAGGGCGGCGCGAAGGACGTGTTCGTCCACATCTCCGCCGTCGAGCGCGCGGGCCTGACCGGCCTCGCCGACGGCCAGAAGGTCAGCTTCGACCTCGAGTCGGACCGCCAGGGCCGTCAGTCCGCGGCGAACCTTCAGCTGCTCGATTGATCGCGCTTCCCGGCGGCCAGGCCCGCCGGGATCCCGCGAAGCCGACACCCCGCGCCGGCCCCTTCAAGGGCCGGCGCGACTCGTTTCAGGCGGGTTCACGTCCAGACCAGACCGCCCCAGCCCCGCGCCCGCGCGCCGGCCACGTTCTCCGCCCTGTCGTCGAGGAAGAACAAACCGCGGCCCGAGACCCCGGTCCGCGCCTCCATCAGCGCGTAGATTTCCGGCTCCGGCTTCACCACGCCCTCGCGGCCCGAGATCACCTCGACGTCGAACACCCGCAGCACCGGAAAGCCCTCCCGCGCCAGTTCCCAGGTGTCCGCCGCGAAGTTCGACAGCGCCGCGACCGTCAGCCCCGCCGCCCGCGCCCGCCGCATCAGCTCCGCCGCTTCGGGGATCGCCGGCCCGAACATCTCCGCCCAGCGCGCCCGCCAGGCGCGGATCAGCGCCGCATCCGCCGGATGCCGCGCCGCCCAGAGCGCCACGGCCTCGTCGAGCCGCCCCCGGTCGCCCTCCAGGTTCATCGCGTCGAGACCGACCCGGCCCCGGAACGCCTCCCGCGCCGCGGCGTCCGGCAGGAGATCCAGGTAGGGCCGCATCGGGTCCCAGCGCACGAGCACCTGGCCCACGTCGAAGACCAGCACCTCCGGTCCCCAGGCCTCCACCTCGGCCCAGACCCGCTCGACCGTCTTCACGTCCATGCTCGCCCCCCGAAACGCGAAGGGCCGGCGCACGTCGCGCGCCGGCCCCCGAAATCGCTCGCCGCCGCGGCCTACTCGGCCGCTTCCGCATACGCCTCCATCGGCGGGCAGGTGCAGACGAGATGCCGATCGCCATAGGCGTTGTCGACCCGGTTGACCGGCGCCCAGAACTTGTCGACCCGGAACGCCCCCGGCGGGAAGCAGGCCTGCTCGCGGCTGTAGGGCCGGTCCCACTCGCCCACCAGGTCCTCGACCGTGTGCGGCGCGCGCTTCAGGGGGTTGTCCTCCTTGTCGAGGTCGCCGCGCTCGATCGCCCGCGCCTCCTCGCGGATCGCCAGCATGGCGTCGCAGAAGCGGTCCAGCTCCGCCTTGGGCTCGCTCTCGGTCGGCTCGATCATCAGGCAGCCCGGGACCGGCCAGCTCATCGTCGGCGCGTGAAAGCCGCAGTCGATCAGCCGCTTGGCGACGTCGTCGACGGTGACGCCGGCCGAGTCCTGCAAGGGCCGGACGTCCACGATCAGTTCATGCGCCACGTGTCCGCCGGCCCCGGTATAGAGGATGTCGTAGGCCCCGCTCAGTCGCGCCGCGATGTAGTTGGCGTTGAGGATCGCGACCTTGGTGGCCTGCGTCAGCCCCTCCCCGCCCATCATCAGGACGTAGGCCCAGCTGATCGCGAGGATGCTGGCCGAGCCCCAGGGCGCGCCGGAGACAGCCCCCTCGCCCTCCACCGGATGCCCCGGCAGATGCGGCGCGAGATGGGCCTTGACGCCGATCGGACCCATGCCGGGCCCGCCGCCGCCGTGCGGGATGCAGAAGGTCTTGTGCAGGTTGAGATGGCTGACGTCGGCACCGATGTCGCCCGGACGCGAGACGCCGACCATCGCGTTGAGGTTGGCGCCGTCCAGATACACCTGCCCGCCGTGCCGATGCGTGATCGCGCAGACCTCCCGCACCGTCGGCTCGAACACCCCGTGGGTCGAGGGATAGGTGATCATGCAGGCCGCCAGCCGGTCGGCGTGCCTCTCGGCCTTCGCCCGGAAGTCGTCGAGATCGACGTCGCCGTTCTCGGCCGCCTTCACCGCGACCACCTCCATGCCGCACATCTGGGCGGAAGCGGGGTTGGTGCCGTGCGCGTTGGTCGGGATCAGGCAGACGTCGCGATGTCCCTCGCCCCGGCTGCGATGCCAGGCGCGGATCGTCAGCAGCCCCGCATACTCGCCCTGCGCGCCGGAGTTCGGCTGCATCGACATCGCGTCGTAGCCCGTCGCGGCGCAGAGCTTGGCCGACAGATCGGCCACCATCTCGGCGTAGCCCGCCTGCTGATCGGCCGGCGCGAAGGGGTGGATGGCGTTGAACTCCGGCCAGGAGATCGGCTGCATCTCGGCCGTCGCGTTCAGCTTCATGGTGCAGGAGCCGAGCGGGATCATCGCCCGGTCGAGCGCCAGGTCCCGGTCCGCGAGGCGACGCATGTAGCGCGTCATCTCCGCCTCGGCCCGGTTCATGTGGAACACCGGATGCGTCAGATAGTCGGAGGTCCGCCCCAGCCCTTCCGGCAGCCGCGCCGCCGGGGCCGGCCCCTCTGCGCGGAGGTCGCCGCCGAACGCCCGCCAGACGCCTTCCAGCGTCTCCGGCCGCACCGTCTCGTCCAGCGTGACGCCGATGCGCGTCTTGCCGACCTTGCGCAGGTTGATCCCCTCCGCGAGCGCCGAGCGCAGGATCACGTCGCGCAGCGGCCCGCACTCCACGGTGAAGGTGTCGAAGAACGCCTTCGGCTCGACCTCGAACCCGAGGCTCTCGAGGCCCGCCGCCAGCCTGGCGGTCTCCAGATGCACCCGCTGCGCGATGGCCTTCAGGCCCTTCGGCCCGTGGAACACCGCGTACATCGAGGCGACGACCGCCAGAAGCGCCTGCGCCGTGCAGACGTTCGAGGTCGCCTTCTCGCGCCGGATGTGCTGCTCGCGCGTCTGCAGCGCCAGCCGGTAGGCCCGGTTGCCGCGCGCGTCGACCGAGACGCCGACGAGCCGCCCCGGCAGCGCCCGCTTGTACTGGTCCTTGCAGGCGATGTAGGCGGCATGCGGCCCGCCGGCGCCCATCGGCACGCCGAAGCGCTGCATCGAGCCGACGGCGACGTCCGCCCCCATCTCGCCCGGCGCCTTCAGAAGCGTGAGCGCCAGCGGATCGGCCGCCACCGTCGCCAGCGCCTTCTCGGCGTGCAGCGCGGCGCAGAGGTCGCTGAAGTCGTGCAGATGGCCGTGCGTGCCGGGATACTGGAACAGCGCCCCGAACACCGCCTTCGGGTCGAGATCGGCGAAGGGATCCCCGACGATCACCTCGACCCCCAGCGGCTCGGCGCGCGTCTTCACGAGATTGATCGTCTGCGGATGGCACTCGGCGTCCACGAAGAACGCCTTGGCCTTCGACTTGGCCGAGCGCAGGCAGAGCGCCATCGCCTCCGCCGCCGCCGTGGGCTCGTCCAGCAGCGAGGCGTTGGCGACGTCCAGCGCCGTGAGGTCCGCCACCAGCGTCTGGAAGTTCAGCAGCGCCTCGAGCCGGCCCTGGCTGATCTCGGGCTGATACGGCGTGTAGGCCGTGTACCAAGCCGGGTTCTCGAGGATGTTCCGCTGGATCGCCGGCGGCGTCACGGTGTTGTGGTAGCCCATGCCGATCAGCGAGGTCATCACCTTGTTGCGCGCCGCCGTCCTGCGCAGGCGCAGCAGCACCTCGGACTCCGACAACGCCGGGCCGAAGGCGAGCGGCTCGGCCTGGCGGATGTCGCGCGGCAGCGTCTCGTCGATCAGCGCGTCGAGGCTCTCGGCGCCGACGGCGCGCAGCATCTCGGCCATCTCGTCGGGCGAGGGGCCGATATGCCGGCGGTTGGCGAAGTCGTAGGGCTTGTAGTCTGTGAATTCGAAGGTCATGCGATGAAGGCCTTGTATTCGTCTTCGGACATGAACGAATCGAGCGCGCTGGTGTCCTCGATCTTCATCTTGAAGAACCAGGCTTCGCCCAGCGGATCCTCGTTCACCAGCGCCGGGTTCTCCACGATCGCCGCGTTGATCGCGACGATCTCCCCGGTCACCGGCGCGTTGATCTCGGAGGCCGCCTTGACCGACTCGATGGTCGCGATCTCGGCGCTCTCGGCGAACTCGTCGCCGACCTCCGGCAACTCGACGAAGACGACGTCGCCGAGCTGCTCGGCCGCGTGCTCGGTGATCCCGACGGTGACGACGTCGCCGTCGAGCACGAGCCACTCGTGATCCTCGGTGAATTTCATGGGGGGCTCCCTCAGCGGTGATAGCGATGCGGAACGAAGGGCAGGGGCTGCACGGTCGCGCGAAGACGCTTGCCGCGCACCTCGCCCCAGACCTCGCGCCCCGGGGCGGCGAGCGCGGGGGGCAGATAGCCCATGGCGACCGGGCCGCCGGCGGTGGCGCCATAGGCGCCGGAGGTGACCTCGCCCGCGGGTGCGGCCGCCGCCTCGCTCTCGAAAAGGGGGACGTGCGCGCGGAACGGCGCGCGGCCCTCGGGCGTCAGCCCGACGCGCAGCCGCTTCGGCCCCATCTCCAGCTCATCCAGGATGCGCTCGGCTCCCGGGAAACCGCCCGGCCGGGCGCCGCCCGGCCGGCGCGCCTTGGCGACCGCGAAGGTCAGCGCCGCCTCGACGGGCGACGTGGTCTCGTCGATGTCGGCGCCGTGCAGCGGCAGGCCGGCCTCGAGCCGGAGCGAGTCCCGCGCGCCGAGGCCCGCCGGCGTCGCGCCCGCCGACAGCAGCGCCTCGGCCACGGACGGAGCGTCCTCCGGCGCGAGCGAGATCTCGAACCCGTCCTCGCCCGTGTAGCCCGAACGCGACGCGACCGCGGGCCGACCCGCGACCTCGATCTCGGCGACGTCCATGAACGTCATCGCCGAGACGTCGGCGCCGCAGGCCGTCACGATACCGGCCGCCTCCGGCCCCTGCAGCGCGATCAGCGCCCGGTCGAGGCGCGCGAGCTCGCAAGACCCCGAAAGCTGCTCCGCCAGATGCGCGAAATCCGCGTCGGCGTTCGCCGCGTTTACCACGAGGTGAAGGTGATCCCCCCGGTTCGCGACCATCAGGTCGTCGAGGATGCCGCCCGTCTGGTCGGTCAGCAGCGCGTATTTCTGCCGCCCCGGCGCCAGCTTGGCCAGCGCCGCCGGCGTCAGCGTCTCCAGCGCCAGCGCCGCGGCCTCGACGCCGCCGTCGCGCGCGGTCAGCGTCACCTGCCCCATGTGCGAGACGTCGAACAGCGCCGCGCCCTCGCGCGCCGCGGCGTGCTCCTTCAGGATGCCGGTCGGGTACTGCACCGGCATCTCCCAGCCGGCGAAGGGGACCATGCGCGCCCCCAACCTCTCATGCAGCGCATGAAGCGGCGTGCGCTTCGGCGACTCGTCCCCGTCGTGACTCATTATGCCCTCGGTTCCGGACCCGTCGGCCGGGCCCCGCGGTTCCACCCGCGCGCCCGACGCCCCCGCTGTCCTTTCGCCTGAGATCGCTATCCCTTCGGCGGGCGCGAGTCCGCGCCTCTCTCCAGCGTGTCGTCCGGGCCCGCCGGTCCTTTCGCCTGAGAGTTTCCGGGGCGGTTGCTCCTTCGGCCCCGACGCTGCGGAGGCTCTCCCTCCGGCGCCGGCGTCTCCCAGCAGGCTCGCAGGGCAGAGTAGTGCCCCCGACACCGTCGATCAAGCCGCGGCAGGGCGCCGCGGCCCCGCATCACTCGGCCGGCTCGCGCCCTCGGGCGACGTCGGCCAGCGCGCGGTCGAGGTCGTCCGCCGTCTCCGCCCGCGGCTTGGTGAAGCCGGCCAGCAGCGCGTAGAGCACGGGCGTCAGGAACAGCGTCAGCAGCGCGCCGACGCCGAAGCCGCCGATCACCACGGTCCCGATCGCCTGCCGCGCCTCCGCCCCCGCGCCGGAGGAGAGCACCAGCGGCAGGGCGCCCAGCACCGTCGAGACCACCGTCATCATGATCGCCCTGAGCCGCGCGACGGAGCCCTCCAGCGCGGCCTCCGCGACGCTCATGCCCTGATCGCGGAGCTGGTTGGCGAACTCGACGATCAGGATGCCGTTCTTCGCCATCAGCCCGATCAGCAGCACCAGACCGACCTGGCTGTAGATGTTCAGGCTCATCCCGAACTGCTGCAGCGCGAACAGCGCCCCGGCGACGCCGAGCGGCACCGTCAGCAGGATCGGGATCGGATCCCAGAAGCTCTCGAACTGGGCCGCGAGCACGAGGAACACGATCACCAGCGCGAAGGCGAAGGTGGTCCAGGCCCCGCCCGAGGTCTCGAGGAACTCCCGGCTCTGCCCGTCGAAGGCGATGCGCGCCTCGGAGGGCAGCAGCTCCGCCGCGCGCTCCCGCACGAACTCGATCGCCGAACTCATGTCGTAGCCCTCCGCCAGCGAGGCCGAGAGCTCGATCGCCGGCAGCCGGTTGAAGCGGTTCAGCTCCGGCGGCGCCGCGCCCTCGGCGACGTCGAGCAGCGCGGAGAGCGGGATCAGCCCCCCCGAGACGCGGGAGCGGACGTACATCTGCTCGAGGTCCTCGGAGGTCCGCCGCGACGCCGCGTCGGCGCGCAGGATCACCGGATATTCCCGCCCGCGGTCGATCCACTGCGTCGCCTCGCGTCCGGCGAAGAAGGTCTGCAGCGTCGCCGCCACGTCCTCCACCGCGACGCCGAGGTCGTCCGCCAGCGCCCGGTCGATGTCGATGCGCAACTCGGGCTGCGTCTCCTCGTAGTCGGTGTCGACGTTGGTCAGCCCCTCGTTCTCCCGCATCGCCGCCAGCAGCGTGTCCGACCACTCCTGCACCGAGACGAAGTCCGGCCCCAGCACCTTCACCTGCAACGGCGTGCGCGAGCCGCGCAGGCCGAGGCCCGTCGGCTGGATCGGGAACGCCTGCGCCCCGGGAATGCTCGACATCGGGCCGTAGAGCGACTGCACGATCTCGGGCGAGCCGCGCTCGCGCTCGTCCCAGTCCGCGAGGCGCACGACCACGAAGGCGCGCTGCGTCTCGCGCCGGAAGCCGATGACGCTGAACACCCGCTCGGCCGTCCCGTCGTCGAGCAGCGGCTGCAGGCGCGCCTCGACCTCGCGCACCTCGCGGTCGGTGAACTCGACGGTGGAGCCCTGGGGGGCCGAGACCACGATGAAGAACACGCCCCGATCCTCCCGCGGCGCGAGCTCCTGCGGGATGTCCTGCTGCAGCTCCCAGGCGGACCACGCCACCGCCCCCCCGACCGCGAGCACGATCAGCGGCCAGGCGAGCGCCAGCTTCAGCGCCCGCCGGTAGCCGCCCTCGATCCGCGCGAAGACCCAGTTGACGCCGCGCTCCAGCATGCCGCCCGAGCCCTCGCGCAGCACCGCGCGGCAGATCACCGGCGTCAACGTCAGCGCCACGAGGGTCGAGAAGGCGACGGCCACCGCCAGCACGATCCCGAACTCGGTGAAGAGCCGCCCCACCTGCCCCTCGAGGAAGCTGATCGGCACGAACACGCTCATCAGCGTCAGCGAGGTCGCGATCACCGCGAACACCACCTGCTTCGAGCCGAGCAGCGCCGCCGCCGCCGGCGGCTGCCCGTTCGCGACCCGCCGCTGGATGTTCTCCAGCACCACGATGGCGTCGTCGACGACGATGCCGATCGCGAGGATCAGCGCGAACAGCGTCAGGATGTTGATCGAGAAGCCGAAGGCGTAGATCCCGCTCAGCGCCCCGATCAGCGCCACCGGGATCACCACCGCCGGCGCCAGCGTCGCGCGGGGCGAGCCGAGGAAGACGAAGATCACCCCCACCACCAGCGCCACCGCGATGGCGAGCGTCTTCAGCACCTCCTCGATCGAGCGGTTGATGAAGATCGCGTCGTCCGAGCCGACGACGATCTCCATGCCCGCGGGCAGCGTCTCGCGCAGCCGGTCCAGCTCCGCCCGCACCGCCTCGGAGATGGCGATGGTGTTGGACTGGCTCTGGCGCAGCACCCCGAGGCTGATCGCCACCCGTCCCCCGGTCCGCACGACCGTCGAATCGTCCTCCGCCCCCACGAACACGTCCGCGATCTCGCCGAGGCGCACCGGCGCGCCGTCGACCGTGGCGACGACCACGTCGGCGAACTCCTGCGCCGTGTCGAGACGCGCCTCGGCGCGCACCTGGAAGCGCCGCCAGCGCGATTCCACGTCGCCGGCCGGCAGCTCGACGTTGTTGCGCCGCAGCGCCTCGGCCACCTCCGTCGCGGTCAGCCGGCGCGCCGCCATCGCCTCGGGGTCGAGCGCCACGCGCATCGCGTAGCGCCGGTCGCCGAAGATCTGGATCTGCGCGACCCCCGGCAGCGTCGCCAGACGGTCGACCACGTAGCGCTCGGCGTAGTCGGTCAGCGCCGGGATGTCGTGACGGTCGGAGGTCAGGCCGATGCGCATCACCGGGTCGGCGTTCGAATCGTTCTTGAAGACCTGCGGCTCGTCCGCCTCGGGCGGCAGGCGGTTGACCACCCGCGCCACCGCGCCGCGCACGTCGTTCGCCGCCTCGTCGATGTCGCGCCCGGAGGCGAAGGCGACCACCACGCGGCTGTTGCCGCGGTCGGACCCGCTCTCGATCCGGTCGATCCCGGAGACGCCGGAGACCGCGCTCTCGACGATCTCAGTGATCTGGGTGTCCACCACCCCCGGCGCCGCGCCGCGATAGTCGGTGGAGATGGTGACGGTCGCGGCGTCCACGTCCGGCAGCTCGCGGATCGGCAGACGACCGAGCGAGACCAGCCCGAAGGCCACGATCAGGAGGCTGAGCACCGTCGCGAGGACGGGCCGGCGCAGGCACAGCTCGGGCAGGGTCATGGGGCGCTCCGCGCGGCGGGGGTCAACTGGGCGCCGGCTCGCCGGCGGCGGCGGTCACGTCGCCGCCGGCCTCGGCGTCGCGGACCCGCACGGGCTGGCCCTCGCGCACCTTCTGCACGCCGCGCACGACCACCCGCTCGCCGGTCTCGAGCCCGTCGAGGATCTCCGCCTCGCCCGCCCGGCGCTGGCCGACCGTCACGCTCCGCCGCTCGACGACGTCCCCTTCCCCGAGGACGTAGACATGCGCGCCGTCGCCGACCAGCACCAGCGCCTCCTCCGGCGCCAGCGTCGCGACGCGCGAATCGAGCACCAGCTCGACCTGCAGGAACAGACCCGCCGGCAGCCGGAACCCCGGATTGGCGAAGCGCGCGCGCACCCGGAAGGCGCGGGAGACCTCGTCGATCCGCCGGTCGATGGCCACCACCTCCCCCTCGAAGGTCTCGTCGGGGAAGGCGCGCGTCACCGCCCGCACCGCCGCGCCGGGCTCGACCTCGTCGAAGAAGCGTTCCGGGATCGTGAAGTCGGCGTCGAGGAACGAGAGATCGTCCAGCGTCGCCACCACGTCCGCCTTGGTGACGAGCGCGCCGGGCTCGACCTCGGTGAAGCCCAGCATCCCGTCGAAGGGCGCGCGCAGCGTCCGCCGCTCGAGGTCGGAGCGCGCGCGCTGCATCCGCGCCTCGGCCCGCAGCAGCGCCGCGCGCGCGGTATCGAAGGCCGAGCCGGTGACGCGCCCCTGCTCGTTCAGCGTCTCGGCCCGCTCGTAGGCGGCCTCGGCCTCGGTCAGCTCCGCCGCGGCCTCGGCCAGCGCCGCGCGCTCGGAATCGTCGTCGAGCTGCAGCAACGGCTCGCCGGCGCTCACCCGCTCGCCGGGCTCGAACAGCACCGACGTCACGCGCCCGTCCTCGGCCACCCGCAGTTCGACCGACCGCAGCGCCCGGCCCGAGCCGACGGCCGAGACCGCACGCTCCACCGACGCGCTCCGCGCCTCGGCGGCGACCACCAGCGGCGGCGGCCGCTCGCCCCGGCGGGCCTGCATGTCCTCCGGCTCGCCCAGATACTCGAACACGAACCAGGTCCCGCCCGCGACGAGCAGGCCGAGCAGAAGGAGCTGTCTGAACAAAGAGGCCATGCGTCCTCGCCTCCGGCCGATCGGGACGCCGCCTCTGGGGCGACCTTATGCAAATTAGCGCAAGGCGCGGCGTTGCAAAGCGCCGGACACGCCGGCGTCATCCAGGACACGGACCGAAATCGGAGACGATCTTTCCACGCGCCCGGCCTTCGTATCCGCGCCGGGCCGTGCCACATGCCGCGGGAGGCTCAGCCAAGGGAGACCGCCATGCCGCTCGATCCCTCGCCCGTCACCGGGCTGCACCACGTCACCGCCATCGCCGGCGACGCCGCCCGCAACGCCGACTTCCACGTCCGCGCGCTCGGCCGCCGGCTGGTCAAGCGCACCGTCAACTTCGACGATCCCGGAACCTGGCATCTCTACTACGGCGACGAGACCGGCGCCGCCGGGACCGTGATGACCGTCTTCCCCTGGGCGCACGCGCCCCGGGGCGGGGTCGGCGCCGGCCAGGTCTCGATCACGCAATACGCCGTGCCGCCGGGCGCCCTCGCCTTCTGGCGCACGCGCCTCGCCGCCGAGGACACGCATGTCGTCGCCGAAGCCGAGACGGCGTTCGGCGAGACCCGCGCCGTCTTCGCCGATCCCGACGGCCTGCTCATGGCCCTCGTGGAGACCGAGGATCCCCGCACCCCCTGGACCACCGGGGAAATCGGCGCGGACGTCGCGATCCGGGGCTTTCACGGCGTCACGCTGGCGCTGCGCGAGGGCGACACCACGACCCGGATCCTGAGCGACGCCTTCGGCTACGAGGCGGAGGGCTCGGCGCCCGCCGGCGGCGGCACGGTGACACGCCTGCGGTGTCCCGGCGGCGTCGCCGGCGTCGTCGACCTGCACGTCGATCCCGCCATGCCCGCGGGCCGCGAGGGGATCGGCACGGTGCACCACGTGGCCTTCTCCGTGCCCGACGTGGACGCGCAGGCCCGCGTGCGCGCCGCGCTGGCCTCGCTCGAGCTCGCGGTCACGCCGCGGATCGACCGGCAGTACTTCCACGCCGTCTACGCCCGCACGCCGGCCGGCGTGCTCTTCGAAGTGGCGACGGAGACGCCGGGTTTCGCGATCGACGAACCCGTCGAGACCCTCGGCGCCGCGCTCCGCCTGCCGGAACGCCACGCGCCGCATCGCTCCCGGATCGAAGCCGCGCTGCCGCCCCTCGGCCTCTGATCGCCTGCGGCGCGCGGGGCCTCAGAAGTCGCGCGCCACGGCCAGCGCCGCGCGGAGCCGCCCGCCGTCGTCGCCCAGCGGCAGGAGCTCCACGTCCTCGGCCTCCGCCTCGCGTCCCAAGGCCGGATCCGAAGACGGGTCGGTCGCCAGCAGCGCCGCCGCCGAGCGGCCGAAATACCCCCTCAGCGTGCGGATCGTCTCGAGGCCGGAGGCGTCCTCGAGGTCCGGCGCCGCCAGGATCATCTCCGGCGCCGCACCCAGATCGGCCACCGCCTCCACCGCGCCCGCAAGGTCAGCCGCCGCCACCGGACAGGCGCCCCAGGCCTCCAGCCGCCGCAGCAGCGCCGTGCGCGCGCCGCCTTCGGGCATGGCCAGAAGCACGATCATCTCTCCGAGGTCGAAGTCGATCGCCGACGGCGGTCCGACCTCCCCGGCGACGCCCGGCGTCGCCCGCGGCACCAGGACGCGGAAGCAGGATCCGCGCCCCGGCGCGCTCTCCACCTCCAGCGGATGCCCCAGAAGCCCGCAGGCCCGCTCCACGATGGCGAGGCCGAGGCCCATGCCCGGCACGTCCCCGTCCGGCCGGGCCTGCGGGTCCGGGTCCTCCGGATGCAGGCGGCGGAACGCCTCGAACACCGCGCGCTGAAGCTCCCGCGGGATGCCGGGGCCGGTGTCGCGGATCTCGATCGCCACGTCGGACCCGCGCCGCCGCGCGCCGATCAGCACCGTGCCCGTGCGCGTGTAGCGCACCGCGTTCGCGGCGAGGTTCTGCAAGGCCCGCCGCAGCAGCCCGGGGTCGGAACGCACCTCCGCCGCGCTCGGCGCGATCCGGAAGCGCAGCCCCTTCTGCTCGGCCAGGGCTCCGAACTCGTCGCGGAGCGGATCGAACAGGCGCGAGAGCGGAAAGCTCCGCACCTCGGGCCGCGCCGCCCCCGCCTCGAGCCGCGAGATGTCAAGCAGCGCGCCCAGCAGCGCGTCGACCGAGCCGAAGGCGCCGCCCAGCCGCTCCGCGATGCGCGCCTGTCCGGGGTCGAGCTCGGTCTCCCGCAGCGCCGCGAGGAACAGCCGCGCCGCGTTCAGCGGCTGCAGCAGGTCGTGCCCGGCGGCGGCGAGGAAGCGCGTCTTCTCCCGGTTCGCCGTCTCGGCCGCGTCGCGGGCGGCGATCAGCGCCTCGGTGCGCTCCAGCACCCGCGTCTCCAGCGTCTCGTTGACCTCGTGCAGCCGGCGCAGCGCCTCGCGCTCGGCGCCGACGTCCTCGAAGGTCAGAAGGGCGCCCCCCGCCGGCATCGCCTGCGCCCGCACGTCGAGCGTCCCGCCGCGGACGTCGCGCAGCTCCACCGTCAGCGGCGGGCGCGGCGCGTCGCCCGCCGCCCAGCCCGCCAGCCGCCGCGGCGCGTCGCGATCCTGCCAGCGCCGCCGCGCGAGATCGCCCGCCAGCGCCTCGAGCGCCGTTCCCCGCGTCAGCCTGACGCCCGCGCCCGCGACCGCGTCCTCCGCCCGGCGGTTCCAGGCACTCAGCCGCCGCGCCCCGTCGAACACGCAGACGCCGAGGGGCAGCGCGTCCAGCACCGCCTGCGTCTCGGAGGCGGGATCGCCCGGCGCCGCCTCCGCCCGCCGCGCGGCGGGCCGCCCCGGCGCACCCGCCGCGGTCTCCTTCGCCGCCGCCATCAGGAACAGCGCGGGACCGGACAGCGCGTCCGGCGCCGTCCCCTCCGCGGCCGCGCCCCCGCCCTCGGCCCGGCGGATCAGGGCCGCGGCGATGCGGCGGAGCTTCTCGGTCCGCCGCGCCGGACCGTCGTCCGGCCTGAGCAGCGTGGATCCCGTCACGGCGCGCCCCCGGGCGTGGAGGGCGAGCCGCCTTCGGGCGGATACAGCGCCAGAGCCGACAGCGTGCCCGACCCGTGCAGCCGGCCCGCCTGCTCGCCCCAGCTCGTGAACCCCACCGCGTTCGCCGCCGCGAACGCCGCCGAGATCCGCGCCGCCGCCTGGCTCGCCTCCGCCTCGCGCCGGCGCAGCACGCTCTCGAACACCAGCGTCGCCTCGGGCGCCCCGCCGCGGGCGAGGTCGCCCAGCGCGTCCTCGAGCTCCGTCGCCACGTCCGGCGGCTCGGCGAGGCGCAGCACCATGCCCTCCTCCACCGCCGCCGCGAAGCGCAGCGCCCCGTCCGGGTCCGCCCCGCGCAGCGCGCGCGGGTGCAGCCGCCCCCCCGCCGCGGCCGCCAGCGGATGCGCCGCCAGCGCCGCCGCGTCGAGCGCGTCCACGGACAGCCCCGCGAGGCGGGCGTACTCCTCCGCCGCCGGCTCCCCGTTCAGCTCCGTCACCCGGCGCCCGGACGCGTCGGCGCCCGTCACCACCATGCGCGGCTCGCCCGCCTTCATGCGGTCGAGCCGGAGCGGCGCCGGCCGGCACCGCGTCTCGACCAGCGCCAGCGTCGCGCCGCCGCACGCGAAACGCCCGCCCGAGAGCACGAAGCCCGGCCCGATCCCGTCCGGATCCCCGGCCGAGCCGCCGAGGAACGGCGCCGGCCCCAGCGCCTCGCCGAAGGCGAAGGCCAGCGCGTCCTCGCCCGCCGCCGCGCCGTCCGAGAGCATCAGCCCGAAGCGCCGCCCCAGCGGACGCGCCGCATCCGCCAGGCGCCGCTCCAGCTCGCCCTGCATCTCCCGCGCCAGCGCCGTCGCGTCGGAGAGGCGCACCGACCCCGCCGCCTCGATCGTGCGGGTGGTCGCCGCGAAGTCCCGCCGCGGCAGGCCGACCGCGGCGATCGCGCCGCCCGCGTAGCCCTCGGGTCCGATCTCCCCCGCCGTGGTGCAGCCGATCACCACGGCGTCCCCGAACGCTCCCGGCAGCGCCGCGGCCAGCGCCTCGCGATCCCGGTCGGGCGAGACGAACAGCATCACCAGGGCGAAGGGCCCGTCGCCGAGCCCGCCGCGCAGCGCCTCCAGCGCCCGCGCCCCGGGCGCGGCCGAGACCGCGCGGCGCACCCCCGCGGCGGCGCGGCCGAGACCGAACCTCTCCCCCCGGCTTTCGACGTCGAACGACATGGCGGTCGGCTCCCGGCGTCGCGCCCCTCGCCCTCAGGCCCGCTCGCCGGGGCCGGAGGCCCCGTCGAAGCGCACCTTCTGCGCGGCGAGCACGGCCTGCGTCCGGCTCTGCACGCCCAGCTTGCGGAGGATGGCGGAGATGTGCGCCTTGACGGTCGTCTCGGCGATGTCGAGTTCGAAGGCGATCTGCTTGTTGAGCATGCCGAGGCAGACCAGCTCGAGGATCCGGGTCTGCTGCGGCGTGAGAGAGGCGAGGCGGCGCGCCGCGTCGGCCGCGGCCGGTCCGCCCGGATCGTCGCCGGGGCCGCCGTCCAGCGTGACGCCCTCCGGCGCCACGCGCTCGCCGGCCCAGACCGCGCGCAGCGCCCCGGCGATCGCGTCGCGCGCCGAATCCTTGCCCAGCACCCCGTCCGCGCCGAGCCGCAGCGCCGCCGAGGCGAGCCGCGCGTCGACGAAGGAGCTGACCACGACGACCGCCGCCTCCGGCGCCGCGTCGCGGATCCGCGCGAGGCCGTCGAGGCCGGTCACGTCGGGCAGGTTCAGATCCAGAAGCACGGTGCCGGGCGCGAAGCCCTGCTCGATGGCCGCCAGCGCCGCCGCGAGCGTGCCCGCCCGGCGCACCTCGGCGAGGCCGAGCCGCGTCTCCAGCGTCACCGCGAGGGCGTCCGCGAACAGGGGATGATCCTCGACGATCATCACGGGCGCGGACGGCCCCGCGGCGGTCCGCGCCCTCGGCGCGGCTGCCGTCGGCGCGTCCTGGGTCGAGTCGCCCTGATCGAAAGGGGGGACGTCCTGAGCCAAGCGCTTCTCCCTTGGTTTTCAAACAAGACGGTATCACGCCGCGCGTCCGCGTCCAACGCTTTGACGTCCGTCAAGCGGACCCGACAGTCGCCCCGCGGGACTTGCGCCGCGGCCGCCGGACGCGCATCGATGGCCATGGCCGTCGTCCCCGGCGGCGCCGGACCGAAGGAGGCGAAGGCATGGAGCTCAAGGGCTCGAGGGAGATCGCGGCGCCGCGCGCCGCCGTATGGGCGGCGCTGAACGACCCGGAGGTGCTGAAGCACTGCATCCCCGGCTGCCAGGACATGGAGGGCAGCCCGGAGGAGGGGTTCTCCGCCACGGTCAAGCAGAAGGTCGGCCCGGTCAGCGCCACCTTCAAGGGCGGCGTGACGCTCGAGGACGTGGTCGAGGGGCACAGCTACCGCATCGTGGGCGAGGGCAAGGGCGGCGCCGCAGGCTTCGCCAAGGGCGCCGCGGCGGTGAGGCTGGAGGAGATCGACGAAGCCAACACCCGCCTCGACTACGACGTGGAGGCGAAGGTCGGCGGCAAGCTGGCGCAGCTCGGCTCGCGCATCATCGACGGCTTCGCCAAGTCGATGG
>JAWLFJ010000211.1:0-4094 GCA_041685625.1 Paracoccaceae bacterium
ATCGGGCTCTTTCCTCGGTCCAGGTTGGCTCAGCAATCCGACCCTACCGAGGACCTCGATGACCGCCCCGAGCTACACCACCTCCGGGGACACGACCCTGGTCGGGTCAGGCGGCGGTTTTGGCGAAGGCCCAGCCCACCGATCCCCTTGCGGATGGCTCCACGGTGACCTGCTGACCCGTTGCTTCGTTGCGCGAGGCCGAGAGCTCGGCCGCCATCAGCGCCGCGGCGCGCGCGGGCCAGTTCACCCACGCGTCCCGTTCCTCCCGCGCCAGCCGGAAACCATCGACGACCTGCTCATCGAGATCGCCCGGGTCGGGGCGCGGCGCATGCTCGCGAGCGCGCTCGAGGTCGAGATCGGGGCGTTCCTCGACGGGCTCGCCGGTGAGCGGCTGCCCGACGGACGTCGGCGCGTCGTGCGCCACGGACACGGCCCCGAGCGCGAGATCCAGACCGGGATCGGGCCGCTCGCCGTGCGCCGTCCCGAGATCCGGGACCGGGCGGCGGACGCCGAGGAGACGGTGCGGTTCACGTCGCGCATCCCGCCGAGATGGGCGCGGTGCTCGACGAGCCTCGATGCCCTGCTGCCGGTTCTTCATCTCCGCGGCGTCTCTGACCTGCCCCCCGTCGCTCATCCGGCGGCGACTGGAATCGCGGGTTGAGAATTACGCGCGCCGGCGCCGTGACCAACGGGCATCGGCGCGGAGCTTTTCAGATGGCGCAGCGTCGATGCCCGGTGCGGGTGAAACGTGGCGGCGAAGGCTGCGGGGGTGAGGTAGCCCAGCGAGAAATGCGGGCGGGCGGTGTTGTAGTCGTGGGCCCAGCCGCCGATCACGGCGCGGGCGTGGTTCATCGAGAAGAGCAGGTGCTCGTTGAGGCATTCGTCGCGCATCCGGCCTTGGAAGCTCTCGGCGAAGGCGTTCTGGGTCGGCTTGCCGGGGGCGATATAGCGCCAGTCGACCTTGTGTTCCTGGGTGAACTTCAGCACCGCGCTCGACGTGAACTCCGTCCCATAGCACATCGGGAAGCGTTCGGTTGAGGACGCCATGGCCGACTGCGGAGCCACTACACAGCGCAGCGGTCGGCCATGGCCGGGCTCGAGGTCTCTTACGGTGATGTGGCCAGACGCCACCGCAGAGGAGACCGACCATGACCTTGGCCAAGGATATGCCCGAACACGCCGTCCTGGTAGCGATCGACGTCGCCAAGCACCGCAACGAGATCCTGATCGAGGCGCCCGGGCGGGTCCGCCGACGGCGCCTCACGGTGCTGAACACGCGGGCTGACCACGACCGTTTGGTGGAGGCGCTCGCGGCGTTCGAGGCTCCCGTCGTCGCCGGCTTCGAGGCGACCGGCAACTACCATCGGCCGCTGGCGCACCGCCAGACTGAACCGCCCCGTGTTTCCCGGAGGCTCCGGACCTCGAGAAGGTGGAGCCATGACGAAGACCGCATCGAGATGCTCGCCTGAAGGTAAGCGGCGTCTACCCGCCCTGTGAATGCGGGCTTGACGTCGCGGCGAAGGCCCAAGGCGTGAGATCGTCGATACGGCTCGTCGGGTGGCCGGCGGCGATCGCCTCGAGGGTGGCGACAAGATAGGCGAGGGGATCGACGCCGTTGATCTTGCAGGTCTCGATCAGCGAGGCGATGCAGGCCCAGTTGGCGGCGCCCTCGTCGTGGCCGGCGAAGAGACTGTTCTTTCTCTGGAGGGTCAGGGGCCTGATGAGGTTCTCGACGGCGTTGCTGTCCATCTCGACGCGGCCGTCGTCGAGGAAGACGGTGAGCCCCTCCCAGTGGTTGGCGAAGTAGGTGAGCTTCTCGCCCATGCGCGAGCGCGCCGAGACCTTCGCGCGGGCGCTGGCGAGCCAGACGGCGAAGGCCTCGACCAGAGGCTTCGAGCGTGCCTGGCGGACGGTACGGCGCGCCTCGGGCGTCATGCCGGCGATGGCGGCCTCGATGGCGTAGAGCTCGGCGATGCGGCGCAGGCCCTCCTCGGCGAGCGGCGACGCGTCGCGCTCGAAGATCTCGCGCAGCTTGCGCCGCCCGTGCGCCCAGCAATGGGCGAGCACCAGCCGCCTGTTGCCGCCGCGCGCGTCGCGCTCGGTCTTGTAGGCGCGATAGCCGTCGACCTGCAGCACGCCGTTGAAGCCGTCGAGCACGCTGGCGGCATGCTCGGCGCCCCGGCCGGGGGCGTAGTGATAGACCACGCCCGGCGGATCGGCGCCGCCCCAGCGTCGGTCGTCACGGGCCAGCGCCCAGAGATAGCCGGTCTTGGTGCGTCCCCGCCCCGGGTCGAGTACCGGCGCGGTGGTCTCGTCGAGGAAGAGCTTGGTGGACTGCTTCAACACCTCGGCCATGCGGGCGGCGACGGGCGCGAGGTGGAAGGCCGCCTTGCCGACCCAGTCCGCCAGCGTCGAGCGGTTCAACTCGATCCCGGCGCGGGCGAAGATCTGCGACTGGCGATACAAGGGAAGGTGGTCGGCGTATTTGGAGACCAGCACATGCGCGATCAGCCGCTCGGTCGGCAGTGCGCCCTCGATCAGATGGGCAGGCGCCGGCGCCTGGGTGATGCCTCCCGCGCAGCGGCGGCAGGCATACTTGGGCCGGATGGTCACGAGCGCGCGGAACTGGGCAGGGACGATGTCGAGCCGCTCGACGCGGTCCTCGCCGATCCGGGTCATCTCCCCACAGCCGCAGGGGCAGAGAATGCTCGCGGGCTCGATCACGTGCTCGACGCGCGGCAGCGCCTCGGGCAGCCGGCCCTGATTGCGCTTGACCCCTGCGCGGGCCGGACGCGACGCTGGAGGCGTCGCGCTGGACCGGGCCTTGGCCTCCTCGGCGGCAGCGAGCGCGGTCTCGAGGTCCTCGAAGGCGAGCTGGCGCTCGTCCTCGCCCAGCTTCTCGGAGCGCTTGCCGTAGAGGACCTGCCGGAACTCGGCGACCAAATGCTCGAGCCGGCGGTTGCGCTCGGCCAGCGCCGCGACGTCGTCCTCGAGCGCCAGCCGCCGCGTGCGCTCGGCCTCGAAGGCGGCGCGGATCGCGGGCGGCAGGCTGGCGAGGTCGATCTCGGCGGGCTCGCTCATCGCCGGAGATTTTATCGTCGCTGGCCGCTCTTGTGGCGCACTTTCGGCGCAACCGAGTCACTCCGCCGCAGCGGGCGGGCGCACCCGCCGGGGCCCGTAGACCCGCCGCCAGTCGAGCCCGTCGAACAGCGCCTCGAACTGCGCCCGCGACAGCCGCATCACGCCGTCACGGATGGCGGGCCAGGCAAACTTGCCCTCCTCCAGCCGCTTGTAGGTCAGCACCAGCCCGCTGCCGTCCCACACCAGCACCTTGATCCGGTCGCCGCGCTTCGAGCGGAACACCATGATCACCCCGGAATGCGGGTTGAGCTTGAGCTCGTTCTGGGCGTAGGCCGCAAGGCTGTCATGCCCGCGACGGAAGTCGATCGGCCGGGTGGCGATGACCACCCGCACCGCCTGGGCCGGGACGATCATCGGCTGGCGCGCAGAGCTGCGGCGATCTCCGCCACCCGCGCCACCGGCGCGTCCGCCGCCAGCCGCACCACCACCCCATCGGCCTCGATCTCGATCATGGGCGGCACCGACGGGCCTCTCGTGGGCGTCGGTGGCTCGTCCACCACCAGGGCAGCGAATGGCAGCGCATCGTCGACCGGCAGCGCGAGCTTGCCCTGTCGCGCCTCCCGTCGCCACGTCGTGACCTGCTGCGGCGCCACCCCGTGCCGTCGGGCCACGTCGACCACCCGCGCCCCCGGTTCGAAGCTCTCCGCCACGATCCGGGCCTTCACTTCCTCGGACCAACTCCGCCGGCCCGTCGGGCCCGCCATCACCTCCAGCCGCTCGACAACCTCGCCCCGGCCGGCCAACAAAAACTGCGCGCTTCCCTGCAAAGATGCGGTCCCATCCGTCGCCGATCACTGCTCGAATGGATCAAGCAAACCTCGATAGCGCCAGTCAGGCGGGCGAGACGCCGCTTACGCCTGAAGTGCGCGCGCGCGCCGTGCGGACGGTTCCGGAGCACCAGGCTGATCGGCCGTCGCAGTGGGCGGCGATCTCGTCCATCGCGGGGAAGTTCG
>JAWLFJ010000088.1:0-16770 GCA_041685625.1 Paracoccaceae bacterium
GACCGCATAGAGGCCCGCTGGATCGACGCCTTCCGCCGCGTTCTGGAGCTCTGCGCCCTGAAGCCCGAGGAGCAGGTCGCGATCCTGTCGGAGACGCAGAGCCGCGCGCTCAACGTCCACCTCGCGGAGCTCGCCGCGCTCTCCCTCGGCGCCACGGTCTGCCACGTCCGCGTGCCGACCCCGCCGCAGACCGCGCCCGTCCCGGTCCGCTCCACCGGCGCCTCCCAGGCGCTCCGCGGTCAGCGCGCGGCGCTGGAGGCGTTGAAGGCCGCCGATCTCGTGCTCGACTGCACGGTGGAGGGGCTGCTCCACGCCCCCGAACTCCCCGCCATCCTCAAGGCCGGAACCCGCGTCCAGATGATCTCGGACGAGCACCCCGACTGCCTCGAGCGCCTCGTGCCCGAACCGGCGATGAAGGACCGCGTGAAGGCCGCCGTCGCCGCCTGCCGCGCCGCCTCCGAGATGCGCGTCACCAGCGCGGCGGGCACAGACCTCACGGTCGACATGACCGACGCCGCCGCCGCCGGCGTCTGGGGCTGGACCGACCGTCCCGGCACCATCGCCCACTGGCCCGGCGGCGTCGTCGTCGCCTTCCCCAAGGCCGGAACGACCGATGGCCGCCTCGTCCTCGACGCCGGCGACGTCAACCTGACCTTCAAGCGCTACCTGCAGGGGCCCGTCACGCTGACCCTGAAGAACGACTACGTCACCTCCATCGAGGGCGAGGGGACCGAGGCGGAGCTGATGCGCCGCTACCTCGCCGCCTGGCGCGACCCCGACGCCTACGCGATCTCCCATGTCGGCTGGGGCCTGAACCCGGCCGCGCGATACGAGGCCCTGACCATGTACGACCAGCGCGACACCAACGGGACTGAGCTCCGCTGCTTCGCCGGGAACTTCCTGTTCTCCACCGGCGCCAACGAGTTCGCCGGCCGCTTCACCGAGGGGCATTTCGACCTGCCGGTCAGGGGCTGCGACATCGCCCTAGACGGCAAGCTCGTGGTCCGGGCCGGGGAGCCGGTGTGATGACGAAGGTGCTCTTCCTCCACGGCATCGGCGCCGGCGCGGACAGCTATCTTCGCCTGCGCCCGCACGTCCCGGATTCCGAGGCTCTGAACCTCCCCGGCTTCGGCGACGAGGCCGCGGACCCGCCGCTCTCCTTCCGCAAGCTGGCGGACTGGTGCGCCGCGAAGATCGACGCCGAGGCCGGCGGCGAGGCGATCCTCTTCGGCCACTCCTTCGGGGGGATGCTTGCGCTCGAGACGGCGATCACGCATCCGGGCAAGGTCCGCGCCCTCGTCCTCGCCGGCGCGACGCCGGCCTTCGGCGGACGCGACCCGAGCTTCGCCGAGCAGTTCCTCGAAGCCCGCCTCGGCCCGCTCGACCGCGGTGCGACGATGGAGGATCTCGCCCGCGAGTCCGCGGTCTCGATGGTCGCGCCCGACACGCCGGACGCGCTGATCCGCCTCTTCGCCGACGGCATGGCGCATACGCCCGAGGCGGTCTATCGCGACATCGTGCGCTGCCTCACCACCTTCGATCGGCGCGATGACCTCGGACAGGTCACGCAGCCCGCGCTCTGCCTCGCCGGGACGCACGACAAGGCGGCCCCCGCCAAGACCGTCGCGAAGATGGCCGAGCGGCTGCCGAAGGGCGAGTACCGCGAATACGACGTCGGCCACCTGATCCCGCTCGAGGCCCCCGAGGCCGTCGCGGCCGACCTCGCCGCCTTTCGCGCCCGCCTGGAGGAGACGCCATGAACCGTCACGCCGAGATCGGTCCGACAGCGGAGACGCCTCTCCCCGACCCCCCGATGTTCGACCCCGACGCCTGGCGCCTCACCGACAAGGAGGCGGCCCTGACCGCCCGCGCCCGTGCCCTCGGCGCCGGCACCTTCGCCGCCCGCGCCGCCGAATGGGACCGCGAGGCGACCTTCCCGACCGAGAACTACCGCGACCTCCACCGCGAAGGCTTCCTCGCCGTCTGCATCCCGGAGGCCGAGGGCGGCCTCGGCGCCGGCTACCGCGCCTACATGCTCACGGCGGCGGAGTTCGGCCGCTACTGCGGCGCCACCGCCCTCACCTGGAACATGCACGTCTGCTCGACGCTCTGGACCGGGCCGCTGGCGGACGACCTCGACATGACCCCCGAGGAACGCGAGGCGCACGAGGCCCGCCGCGCCGGCCACTACCGCCGCATCGTCGAGGACGGCGCGATCTACTCTCAGCCCTTCTCCGAAGGCGGCGCGGCGGCGGCGGGCGCGGCGCCCTTCAGCACCCGGGCCGAGCGCGTGCCCGGCGGCTGGCGCATCACCGGCAAGAAGATCTTCGCCTCCCTCTCCGGCCACGCCGACTGCTACGGCATCCTCTGCGGCGAGATCCGGCCGGGCGAGCGCGCCTCGCGCCGCGACACCATGTATGTCGCCGTCCCGGCGAACGCCGAGGGCGTGAAGGTCGTCGGCGACTGGGATCCCCTCGGCATGCGCGGCACCGTCTCGCGCACCCTGATCTTCGAGGACGTGTTCGTCCCCGAAGAGGCGGCGCTGATGCCCCGCGGCGTCTACCACCAGGCCGCGACGCGCTGGCCGCACATGTTCATGACGCTCTCGCCCACCTATGTCGGCATCGCGCAGGCGGCGTACGACTTCACCGTCCGCTATCTCCGGGGGGAGATCCCGGGCCTGCCCCCCGTCAAGCGCCGCATGTACCCGACCAAGCAGCTCGCCATGGCCGAGATGCGGGTGAAGCTCGAGCAGATGAAGGCGCTCTGGTTCCAGGCGGTCTCCGAGGCGCGCGCCGACCCCTCCAAGGAGCAGATCCTCCGCGCCTACGCCGCCCAGCACGTCGCGATGGAGACCTCGAACGACCTCTGCCGCCTCGCGATCCGCACCTGCGGCGGGCAGTCGATGCTGAAGTCGCTGCCTCTGGAGCGGCTCTACCGCGACAGCCGCTGCGGCTCCCTCATGCTCCCCTGGACGGCGGAGATCTGCCTCGACCGCATCGGGCGGGAGGCGCTCTACGAGCCCGGCGAGACGGATGACTGAACGCCTCGGCGACCGCCTCCTCGCCACCGCCGACCGGCGCCGCGACGCCCCGGCGGTGGCCGCCCCCGACGCGACTCTGAGCCATGCCGAGCTCGCCCGCACGGTAGAGCGCGCCGCCGCCTGGCTGGCGCGTGAGGGCGTCGGGCGCGGCGACCGCGTCGCCTGGCTCGGCCTCAACGCCGCCGCGCAGCTCGTCCTGACCTTCGCCGCCGCCCGCCTCGGCGCCATGACCGCCCCGCTCAACTGGCGCCTCGCGGAGCCCGAGCTCGCCTGGATCGTCGCGGACGCCGAACCGAGCCTCCTCCTCGCCGACGACACCCACGCCGAGACCGCCCGCCGCGTCGCCGGCGCCGTCCCGGTCCATCCCGCGCAGGCGATCCTCGCCGGCGCCGAGGACCCCGCGCCGACGGACGAGAGTCGGCCCGAACATCCCTGCCTCCTCGTCTACACCTCCGGCGCCACCGGCCGCCCGAAGGGCGCGCTCCTCAGCCAGGCCTCGCTCCTCGCCAACGCCCGCCTCTCGACCGACATGCACGCCCTGACCGAGGACGACCACGTCCACACGGTCCTGCCGATGTTCCATGTCGGCGGGCTCGACATCCAGACGCTGCCGGCCCTCCTCGCCGGCGCCCGCGTCTCCCTCATGCCGCGCTTCGAGCCCGCCGCCTGCCTCGACCAGATCGCGCGCCTGCGCCCGACGCTCTCCGTGCACGTCCCCGCCACCCTCCAGGCGATGATCGCCCGCCCCGACTGGCCCTCGGCCGACCTCGCCTCGCTCCGCCTGATCGCCACCGGCTCCACCGACGTCCCCGTCCCGCTGATCGAGGCCGTCCACGCCAAGGGCATCCCCGTCGTGCAGATCTACGGCGCGACCGAGACCGCCCCCGTCGTCGTCTACCAGCGCGAGGCCGACGCGCTCGTCCGCATCGGCTCCATCGGCCGCCCCGGCCCCGGCGTCGAGATCCGCCTCACCGACGCCGAGGGGCGCGACGTCCCCGACGGCGCCGAAGGCGAGATCCGCGTGAAGTCCCCCACCCTCGCCTCCGGCTACTGGCGCAAGGGGCGGGAGGGCTTCGAGGACGGCTGGTGGCGCTCCGGCGACGTCGCCCGCCGCGACGCCGAAGGCTGGCTCTGGTTCGCCGACCGGCTGAAGAACGTCATCGTCTCGGGCGGCGAGAACATCTGGCCGGCCGAGCTCGAGCGCGTCCTCGCCGGCACGCCCGGCATCCGCGAGGCCGCCGTCGTCGGCATGCCGGACGCGCGCTGGGGCGCCGTCCCCGTCGCCGTCGTCGCGGCGGAGGGCCTGACCGAGGCCGACGTCCTCGCCGCCTTCGAGGGGCGCCTCGCCCGCTTCAAGCGCCCCCGCCGCGTCGTCTTCGTCGACACGCTGCCGCGCAACGCCATGGGCAAGATCCTGCCGGAAGCCATCCGCCGCACGGTCGCCGATGCCGAAGCCGCCGGACTCTGACGCTCGCTCGGCCGGACGGCATCGAGCCGCCGCGTCGACGGTCCGATCCGACGCCTGCGCAGAGATGTCGGGCGTGATCGGGACGGCGTCCGCTCTTCGGATCGCGGACCCTTTCCCAACAGGCGTCGCCGCGCCCGCCGGAAGCCGGATCCCCCGCGCCGCCGTCCGTTCAGGCCGGTGAAACGCCGGCCATGGGCTCCGGGGCCGAGGGCGGGTCGGCGCGCCAGCCCCCCTCTCCCTCGGCGCGCCCGAGCTCCATCTCGAAGCGATAGAGGTCGGGCCGATAGAGGGCGCGCATGAACTGGACGACCCGTCCGGAGGCGTCGACCACCCGCCGACGAACATCCAGAAGCGCCGCTCCGGAGGCCATGTCGAGCGCCCCGGCGACGTCCGGGGGGGCCGTCGTGGCGCTGATCGTCTGGCGCGCCGTCGCCGGGGCCGCGCCATGCTCGGCGAGGAGGCGCATGAGGGGCGTCGCGCGCATCGCCTGCTCGGTCCATCTGCGGCCGATCTCGGCCGGCACCCAGCTCTCCAGATGCGACAGCGCCCGGCCGTCGAGCCGCCGCACGCGACGCGCGTGCTGCACCTCGACCCCCGGCGCCAGATCGAGCTCCTTCGCGACATGAGCCGGCGCCGGGCGATAGCCGAAGCTCAGGACGTGGATCGTCGTGGCCTCGGCCATCCGCGAGGCGTTCTCGAACCAGCCGTCGAGCCGCGTGGTCGCCGAGGGAGGGTGCGCGCGCTGCAGGACCGTCGTGCCCCGGCCGCGCGCCCGCGCGACGAGCCCTTCGACGGCGAGCGTGTCGAGCGCCCGCTTCGCGGTGATCCGCGAGACGTTCCAGAGGCCGCAGATGTCGGCTTCCGAGGGCAGGCGGGCGCCGGGGCCGAGTTCTCCCGAAACGATCCTGTCACGCAGGATGACCGCGATCTGATGGAAGAGCGGAGCTCCGTTCGACGCGTGAACCTGCCGAGCCTCGGCCTCCGGGGCATAGCGCGCCCATCCGCCGTCGCCTGCCATCTTCGCCACGTTCGCCCTCCGATCTTCACGCTTCGGCCACACTTTGACCGCTTGACCCTAGATGTCAGGAGTGACGTGTCAACGCTTCATCGCGGCTTCACCGCGAGCATCAGGCGTCCGGGCTCGGGTCGGCCCTCGTTGGTGCGGATCGTCCAGGGCTCCAGCAGTTCGACGACGAGACCGGCGGCGACGACCGCCGCCTCGAGATGCCGGTCGGCATGATGGAAGCGCTGATGCGGACCGACGATCCAGCCGCGGGCGTCGACGTCCGTCCCTTCGGGCGGGCTTTCGCACGACAGCGCGAGCCGGCCCCCCGGCGCGAGACGCCGCGCCGCCGCGACCGCCAAGGGCGTCACGTCGCCCAGATAGGGCAGCACGTCCGCCGCCACGATCAGATCCCACGGGCCGAGCGGGTCGCCGTCCGAATCGACCGCCGGTGCACCGGGGTCGTCGGGGTCGGCCACCAGGAACCCCACCGCGTCGTCGAGATAGAGCGCGTCGTAGAGTCCCTTGTCGTGCGCGATGCCGAGCATCTCCTCCGAGAGGTCGACCCCCGTCGCCTCGGCCGCGAGGGGGCCGAGCGCGGCGACCGCGAGGCCGGTGCCGCAGCCGAGGTCCAGCACCCTCAGGCGCGCCTCGGCCGGCAGACGCGCGCGCAGCCGATCCGCCAGCGCCTCCGGCACGCGGTAGCCGAGCCGCCCGACCAGGATATCCTCGAAGGCCTCGGCGTGCTGGTCGAAGAGCGTGGCGACATAGGCCGGCGAAGCCCGCTCCGGCGCCGATGCGGCGCCGAGCGCGGCGAGGCGCACCGCCGCGCCGCCGCGATCCTCCGGGTCCAGCGCGAGCACCTCGCGCCAAGCCGCGCTCGCGCCGGCGTCGCCGGCCTTCTCCAGCGCCAGCGCGCGCTCGTAGGCCTCCGCGAGCGCGGAGAGCGCCGCCTCGTCGTCCTCCGCGCTCATCGCGTCGCCGGGGCGTCGGCGCGCTCTTCGCCCTCGCTGTCGGGCGGCGGCGCCGGGGAGGCGACGCCCTGCCGGTCCGACGGACCGTCGTAGCGATAGGCGAGCCAGGCGCCGCGTCCCACGGGCCGCACCCGGCGGCGGGCCTCCGCCTCGTAGGGCATCGGATGCAGCATGCGCTCGGCCAGCACCGGGCGTCCTTCCGCGTCGATCTCCTCGACGCGGGCGCCGTGGCGGGTGAACCGGTCGACCCGGCCGTTCCCCTCGCGCCGCCAGCCGAGGGGGCGGCCGTCGTCGTCCCAGGCGTAGACGTCGCGCCACTCGCGGACCGGCCAGAGCTCCGGATCGGCGTAGACGTCCTGCAATCCGACGGCGTCGTAGTCGATCATCTCGAGCCGCCCGTCGGCGTCCCAGACCCGCCGCTGGCGCGGCGGAAAGGCGACCGAGACGAAGGCCGGCGCCGAGAGCGTCGCGCCGTTGTCGGCGAACACGCCGACGTCGACCCGCTGCGACCGCAGACCGAGGATCGGGCTCTCCGTCCGCTCGTGCCAGGCGATGTCGATCTCCGCGGTCGCGCCGCGGGCGTCGAGCGGCGTGATCGAGACCTTGTCGGGATCGCCGCGCAGCAGCACCCAGCGGAAGCTCAGCGGCCGGCCGTTCGGATCCTCCGTCGCTTCGGCCGAGATCGTCATGCTCCGGCTGCGCGCCGTCGTGCGGTGCGCCCGCGCGATGGCGGACGGGGTGTCGAACAGCGTCTCGCTCAGCCCCTGGCCGAACAGCGTGACGCTCTGCGTCGGCCGGTCCTCCTGCACGACGCGCAGACGCACCACGGGCGGGATCGCGTCCGGCGCCATCGCCTGCGCCCGGTCCACCATGGCGAGGACGTCGAGCCGCTCGGGATCGAACGCGGTGGGATGCGCGCGGGGCGAGAGATAGGCGTCGTCGTCGTCGCCGATCCCCTTCTGGCTGCGGCGGAACAGCATCTGCAGCGTCGGCGCGATCAGCCGCGTCTCGATCAGGCGCGCCTTGGTCTCGGGCCGGAAGGCGGCGAGCGCCAGCGCCAGCGCCTTCAGCGGCTCCTGGTCGGACCAGGACGAGCCTTGGGTGACGATCGAGTAGGGCGTCGCCGCGTGGAAGACGTCGCCTTGGAAGCCGTCGTGGTCCTTGTGCTCGGGATAGACGTAGAGCTGGTTCGACGCGTATTGCCGCCAGAGTTCCTCCGGGCCGCCGGGCTGCGTCAGCGCGTGGCGCGCCAGGCTGCGCCAGAGCGGACCCGAGACGATGGCGGTCGAGGAGTTGCCGATCAGCGGCGGCGCCTCCTCCCGGCCGTATGCGACGACGAGGCCGGGCGCGGCGCCGCGGTCCCAGCCGGCGGCGACGGCCGCGGGACCGTGCTCGATCGGGGTGAGCTGCGGGAAGCTCTCGCGCCGGAGGGCGGCATGGTCGCCGTCGCGGTTCTCGTAGAAGTCGCCGCGGTTGCCGGCGACGCGGCCTTCGGCGAACCAGCGGTTGACCTTGCGCGCCGCCTCGGTCCGTCCGCCGGCCACGAGGCCCGGCGGCCCTTCGGCGAGGGCGGCCAGCGCCTCGGGCGACGGCGCGACGACGTAGGTCCGCACCGCGCGGTCCTCCGGCGACCATTCCGCGGAGCCCTCGGCGACGATCGCGGCGCCCTCGATGGGGGGCGAGGGCAGGGCGGGCGGGCGCGGCGGTCGCGGCGGCGGCGGCTCCGCGGCGAAGGCGGCCTCGATCTCCGGCCAGTCGGGCCGTTCGCGGAGGCCCGTGAAGTCCGGCGCGGCCAGCCGCTCGGGCCCGCGCAGACCGTTCGCCGCGGCGCGCTGCAGCAGGGCGACGGCGGCGTCCGACCGGCCCTGCCGCGCGGCGAGCGCCGCGAGCGCGAAGGGCGGCTCGGCCAAAGTGGGGAACCGGGCGTGAAGCCGGTGGAGGTTGCGCTCCGCCTCGATCAGGTCGCCCGCCTGCGAGGCGCGGCGCAGCGCCAAAAGCAGCCGCTCGGCCGACGGCCGCTCGAACACGGGCAGCTCCGTCACGTGTCGCGGCGACCGCACGTCGCCCTCGACCGAGACCGCGGGACCGGACGTCGCGAGCGCGATCAGCGCGGCGAGCAGCGCTGCGGCGGAACGTCCGGTGAAGAGCGGGCTTCGGCGCATGAGAGGCAAGATGCGTCGGCGGACCTGCGCCTTCAAGCGCGCGCCGCCGCGCCGACGTCCCGTGACGCCGGCGGTCCGCCCCGCTCGCCGAGGTCCCACCAGAGACCGGCCATGATCGCCAGCCCCTCCTCGAGCGTGGAGGCCAGCGCGTGCTCGTCCGGCGCGTGCTGCGAGCAGGCGGGATGCGAATGCGGCACCCAGACCGTCGGCAGGCCCAGCGTCTCGGCGAAGACGTCGTTGGGAAGCGAGCCGCCGAGATTGGGCAGCACGGCCGGCGCCGCTCCGAGGGTGCGGGTCAGCGATTCGCGCGCCCAGAGCGCCCATGGGCTGTCGGGGTCGAGGCGTGTCGCACGGAACATCGGCCGCGCGTCGCCCTCGATCTCGACGTCCTCGAACCCCTCGCGGTCCAGATGGCGGCGCAGGGCGGGCACGATGTCGGCCTCGTCGGTGCCGACGACGAAACGCAGCTGGATCCAGGCGGAGGCGGAGGGGGGCACCGCGTTCACCGGCGCCGCGGGATCGCCCGCGAGCGCGGCGCGGACCGTCACGGCGTTCCAGCCCCAGACCCGCTCGGCCGGCGTCAGGCCGGGCTCGCCCCAGTCGGGATCGATCGCGGGGCCGGAGTCGTCCACCGGGCAGTCCGCCAGCGCCGCCCGCACCGCGGGTGTCAGGGAATCGGGCCGCCATTCCGGAACCCGGATCTCCCCCGTCGGCCCGGTGATCGCGGCGAGCGCATGCGCGAGCCGGATCCCCGGATCGCGCAGCAGGCCGCCCCAGTTGCCGGAATGATGCCCGCCCTCGCGCAAGCGGCAGTGAAGCGCCAGGTTCGCCGCCCCGCGCGCGCCGAGAAACAGCGTGGGTCGCTCGGCGCGGACCCGCGGGCCGTCCGAGGCGATCAGCACGTCGGCGGCGAAGCGCGCCGGATCGGCCGCGAACAGCGCCGCGAGCCCGGGCGAGCCGCGTTCCTCGCCCATCTCGATCGCCGCGCGGAAATTGAATCCCAGCCTTCCGCCGCGCGCCGCATGGACGACGGCGAGCGCCTCGAGGCCGATCAGGTGCTGGCCCTTGTTGTCGACGACCCCGCGGCCGTAGAGGCGTTCTCCCTCGCGGGTCAGCGTCAGCGGATCCCGGTCCTCCGACCAGCGCCCCTCCATCGCCGGCACGGTGTCGCCGTGACCGTAGAGCAGCACGGTCGGAAGCGCCGGATCCTCGATCCGCTCGGCCCGGAGCAGGGGCGGCGCGTCGTCGGGCGGCGCGAGGATCTCCGTGTCCGCGCCGAGGGCGGCGAAGCGCGGCGCGATCTCCTCCTCGAGATAATCCCGCAGGGCGCCGGGGTCCGAGCCGTCGGTGCGGCGTGCGACGAGGCTCGCCAGCGCCGCCTCGAAGGCGCCGGAGGCGAAACGCGCGCGGGCGGCGGCGACCGCGTCGTCGCGGCCTCCGGCGGGATCCGGGGCGGCGGTCATCGGCGGGCGATCCTCCGTGTCATGCGGTCACGATGCCTTCGAGGCGGTTTCGTCGTCGGGCCTTGGAGCGGGCGTCAAGGATGCGGGCAGAGGCTTTCCCGTCCCATAACATGCGCGGGGGAGCGCGACACCATGCTGCGCGACGTCACCCTGGCGCCCACGTCAGCCTATGCCGGGCGCCCCGGCGTCGCCCGCGGCGCGGATGCAGTTCCGGACGGACACCGGCTGCGTCGCGATCACCACGGCCGCCGTCGAGGCGGCCAAGGCCGAAGGCGACCGCCGGGACAGCCCGCAGGCCGAGCTCGGCATCCGGCCGCCGATGGTGCCGCGCGGCGACGGGACACAGCACTGCCGGTTCGGATTCCCACCTTCATCGCCGCGACCAGGGCCGCGTCTTCTCCGGCGAGACGGCGGGCGGATCTTCGGCCGCGCCAGACGCAACGCCGACGAAGAAGGGCCGGTTCAGGAGCCGGTCGCGCCGCATCCGCCCCTGACGCCGCAGACGGCGACCGTCGCGGCGGTCTTCCCATGGCGTTCGGCCGAGGCGGTGCTGTCCCCATGCCGAATCCTGCATCGGTCCTTCGGAAACCCGACGGAGTTGGGCCTCGAGAACCGCGCCGGCTGCGCGATGACGCTGGCCGACCGGATCGCGGCTGCGATCCCGGCGAGCCGCGGCCCGCCGGGACACGAGGCATGCGCGCCCCACCTCACGCTCGCCCGCCGGGCCGCGTCGCCGACGCCGGATCAGGCGGCGAAGGCCTATCTTCGCGTCGCGTCGCCGCCCCGGCCGCGCGGGCCGCGCTCCAGCCGGCGCCGAGGCTCGACGCGCCGGAGGTCGTCGCTTCGACGACATGGCCGCGTGCGGGCCGCGGTCGATGCCGGACGGCTAGACCCGCCGAACACGGTCCGAGCGCATCAGCTCGAGGATCGGGTCGGCGGCCTTGCGGCCCTCCGCGACCTCCCGGTCGAGGGCCGTCTCGAGCTGCGCGACGGCGTCCGCCCTGTCGGCGATCTCCTCGGCCCGGGCGCCGGGGACGATCACGGCGCCGTCGCGGTCGCCGACCACGATGTCGCCCGTCTCGACCGAAAGACCGCCGAGCGGCACCGGCAGGCCGATGCGGCCGGGTCCCTTGGAGAACGGCGAGTTCGGCGAGAGGCCGGCGCAGAAGATCGGCAGGCCGACCCCGATCAGCCCGGCGCGGTCCCGCACGAGGCCGTCGGTGACGAGGCCGACGCAGCCGTTGTTGCGGGCCATGCCGGCGACCCGGTCGCCGAAGGCGGCGGAGCCGCGCCAGCCGTGGGTCGCGACGACGAGGGCCTCTCCCGGACGGACCTCGGTCAGTGCGCCGGCGAGGGCGAGGATGTCGTCCGGGCCGCAATCCACCGTCAGCACGGGCGCGGCGAGGCCCTCCGGCAGCGTTCCGGGCGCCAGCGGCTTGATCTCGGGCGACAGCGCGCCGCGGCCCGACATCGCGTCGCAGAGGACGGAGGTGGGATGCGCGCCGAGCCGGGCGGCGAGCTTCAGCAGCGCCTCGCCCGGCGCGGCCACGGGGCGGTCCTTCACCGTCAGCAGGGGCGGTTCCTCGATCATGCGGTCTCTCCAAGGGGGTCGAAGCGCGCGACGGGCGCGTCGAGGCGGTTGACGAGGCCGGGCACGACCTCGGGGAAGATGCGGCGCACCGCGGGGTCGTGCCCGGGGATCACCAGATGCGGGGCGGAGGCGAGCCGCTGGATCGTCTTGAAGCCCTCCAGCATGTCCTCGACGTCGACCACGAGGACGAAGGGCTTCGCGCGGAGATAGTTCTCGTAGAAATGCGAGGCGTCCGAGGCGAGGCAGAGCCAGCCCTCGCGGGTCTTGACCCGCACCGCCTGCAGACCGCGGGAGTGGCCGCCGGTGCGGTGGACCTCGACGCCCGGCGCGACCTGGCCGGCGCCGTCGTGGAACGTGACCCGCCCCGAATAGACGCTCTTCACCATCTCGCAGACATGGGCGGCGGTGAAGGGATGGCGGAGGGCGTCGTGGCACATGCAGGGCCCGGTGGCGTAGGCCATCTCCGCCGCCTGCAGGTGGAAACGGGCGTTCGGGTAGCGGTCGAGCCCGCCGGCGTGGTCGAAATGCAGGTGCGTGACGATCACTTCGGAGAGGCTCTCGGGCGCGACGCCGAAGGCCGTCAGCACCTCGGTCGGGTCGCGTTCGATGCTGCGCCCGCGGGAGGCCGCCTCGGCCGCGTCGAAGCCGGTGTCGACGAGGATGCGGCGGCCGGTCTCGGGTTGCACCAGCATCCAGACGAAGAACTCGATCGGCATCGGCGCGGCGTGGTCGTCGTCCATGATGAAGTTGTCGACGCGCCGGCGCTTCGGGTTCGCCGCGTATTTCAGACTGTAGACCTCCCAGAGATCGTCCATCCGTCTCCTCCCCTTGCCTTTGCGCGCGAGCCTACGGCGCGCCGGCGCGGGGGGGAAGGGCGGTCGGAGGGGCGGCGACCGGTCCCGCCTTCGTGCCGCCGGCGTGCATGTCCCGTGCCCGGAACGTACCGACCGCGTCGGCCTTTCGTCGGCTTTTCGTCGGCCCTTCGTCGGGCTGCGGGCGGCCCGGCGTCGGCCCTCGATGCCGCCCCTGTCGGGCTTCGGCGCCGACGCGGTCGGACCCCGGCCCCGGGTCGGAGAGGGTCTCGGGCCGGGGGCGCGCCGGCGGAGGGTGGCCGGCGCAGGGTCGAGATCCGGTGAACGGCGGATTGCCTCGGCGGGGCGCGCATGGCCTTCTCGTGCCCCTGAGGAGCGAGGAAGGATCGGCCATGACGGAATTCGCGATCGCGGTGTTCGAGGGCGACGGCATCGGGCCGGAGGTGACGGCGCCGACGCTGGAGATCCTGGAGGCGCTGGGCCGGGCGCACGGGATCGGCTTCGACTTCCGCAGGCTGCCGGCGGGCGCCGGCCATTACCTCGAGACCGGCGAGGCGCTGCCGCCCGCCTCGGTGCAGGCGGCGCGGGAGGCGGACGCGATCCTGCTCGGCGCCTGCGGGCTGCCGGGCGTGCGCTACGAGGACGGCACCGAGATCGTGCCCCAGATCACGCTGCGCATCGAACTCGGCCTCTACGCCGGCGTGCGGCCGGTGTTCGTGCCGGAGGGCTGGCCGAGCCCGCTGAAGGCGCCCGGGCCGGTCGACTTCGTGCTGATCCGCGAATCGACCGAGGGGCTGTTCCACACCATGGGCCGGGGCCTGGTGGAGCGCGACCGGGCCGAGGAGACGCTGCGCATCACCCGCGCGACCACGGCCAAGGTCTCGGCCTTCGCCTTTCGCCTCGCCGCGAAGCGCAAGGCCGAGGGGCTCGGGCCGGGCCGCGTGATGTGCATCGACAAGGCCAACGTGTTCCGCGCCTTCGCCTTCATGCGCGAGGTGTTCATGGCCGAGGCGGCGGCCTGGCCCGAGCTCGAGGCCGAGGCCGGCTACGTCGACGCCATGGCGCTGCGCATGGTCACGGCGCCGGGGAGCTTCGACGTGATGGTCACCGAGAACATGTTCGGCGACATCCTCTCCGACCTCGGCGCGGGGCTGATGGGCGGGCTCGGCGTCGCGCCCTCGGCCGACATCGGGGACGCCCATGCGGTGTTCCAGCCCTGCCACGGCACGGCGCCGGACATCATGGGCAAGGGGCTGGCGAACCCGGTGGCGATGATCCTCTCGGGCGCGATGATGCTGGACTGGCTGGGCGGGACGCGGGGCGTCGCCGCCTGCGCCGAGGCGGGCACGCGGCTGCGCGAGGCGACGCAGGCGGCGGTGATCTCGGGCGAGGCGCGGACGGCCGATCTCGGCGGGAGCGCCGGCACCGCGGAGGCCGCGGCGGCGGTGCGGGCGCGCCTCGGCCTCTGAGGACCGCCGCCGCCGGGCGGGGCGCCCGGCGGAGACGGCGGCGGGGCGCGTTTCGGCCCCGCCCGGACACCCGGGCGGAGGGAGGCGGCGCCCCGCTTCGCCGCGGGACGCGGCGGAGCGGGGGGATGGCGTGCCGCCGCGCCTTGCGCGGCGGCGCCGCCGGTTCAGAGCGCCGAGGCGTGGACCGGCGGCCGGCGGGAGGCCCAGGGCGCCGCCTGCTCGAGCTCGGCCGAGAGCGCGATCAGCTCGAGGTCGCGGCCGAAGGGCATGGCGACATGGACGCCGATCGGCAGGCCCGCCTCGTTCCAGTGCAGCGGCAGCGAGGCGGCCGGCTGGCCCGAGGCGTTGAAGGCCGCGGTGAAGGGCGAGTAGGCATAGACCCCCTTCGGGCCGAGGCGGTAGTCCATGAAGTCCTCGGTGACGTGGGCGAAGCGGCCGACCTCGGCGGGCGGCTCGGCCAGCGTCGCGGTGACGATGGCGTCCCAGCCCTGCATCCAGCGCGCCATCGCCCGGCCGTAGGCGTGCAGGCGCGCGATCTCGACGAAGGCGTCGCCGCCGGAGATGCCCTCGGCCACCGCGAGGGCGCCGCGGGCGACGGGCTCGATCGGCGCCTCCTCGACCGGGATGCCCTTGGCGGCGCAGAGGCTGCGGATGCCCTCGGCGGTGCCGCAGGCGATCATGTTGGCGACGCCGACGGTGACGCCGTCGGTGTCGGCCTCGGGCAGGGGCGCTTCCTCGACCCGGTGGCCGAGCGCCTCCAGCGTCTTCGCCGCCGCCTGCACCGCGGCGCGGGTGTCGGCGTGGATGGGCAGGCCCGTGAGGGTGGTGACGAGGAACCCGATGCGCAGGCGCCGGGGCGGCGCCTTGATCGCCTCGAGGAAGGTCCCGCCGAGATGCGGCGCCGCGTAGGGCGCGCCGAGATCGGCGCCCGCGGTCGCGTCGAGCAGGGCCGCCTGGTCGCGCACCGTGCGCGAGACGAAGCCGTAGGTGGCGATTCCGCCCCAGCCCTCGCCCTTCAGCGGCCCGTTCGGCATCAGCCCGCGGGTCGGCTTGATCCCGAAGAGGCCGCAGGAGGCGGCGGGGATGCGGATCGAGCCCGCGCCGTCCGAGGCGTGGGCGGCGGGCAGGATGCCGGCCGCCACCGCGGCGCCGGAGCCGCCGGAGGAGCCGCCCGAGGTGCGCTCGAGGTTCCAGGGGTTTCGGGTCGGGCCGCCGTAGACCGCGGCCTCCGTCGCCGGCCCGATGCCGAATTCTGGGCTGGTGGTGCGCCCGAAGGTGACGAGCCCGGCGGCGCGGCAGCGCTCGTGGAAGTGCGAGTCGGCGGGGGCCTTGGTCTCGGCGGCGAGGCGGGAGCCCGAGTTGGAGGGGAAGTCGACCGCCTCCGCGCCGAGATCCTTCAGGAGGAAGGGCACGCCCTTCAGCGGGCCGTCGGGGAGCCCGGCCTCGACATGGCCGCGGGCGGTGTCGGGGCGCATGAGGGTGAGGGCGTTGAGCTTCGGGTTCAGCGCCTCGGCGCGGCGCAGCGCCTCCTCGAGGAGTTCGCCCGGGGTGACCTCGCGCTTGGCGACGAGGGCGGCGAGGCCGGTGGCGTCGTTCGAGTCGTAGGCGTCGGCGATGGACATGGGCGGGCTTCCTCCTTCAACCTGCGCCCGCAGCATGGACCGCGGCGCCGCAGGGCGCCAGAGGCGGGAAAGCCCTGTGCGAAAGGGCGTTAGGGGAGGGAACGGCGATGAACCGTGTGGATCTGGAGGGCCGCGTGGCGGCGGTGACGGGCGGCGCGCAGGGGATCGGGCGCGCGGTGGCCGAGCGCTTCGTCGCCTCGGGCGCGAAGGTCGTGATCTGGGACCGCGACGCGGGGCTCGCCGAGGCGACGGCGGGCGAGATCGGCGCGGAGGCGCTGGCGGTCGACATGACCGACCTCGCCTCGGTCGAGGCGGCCGAGCGCGAGACGGTGGCGCGGCACGGCCGGCTCGACGTTCTGGTGAACAACGCCGGGATCGCGGGGCCGAACGTGCCGCTCGCCGAATATCCGACCGACGCCTGGGCGGCGGTGATGCGGCTGAACGTCGACGGCGTGTTCCACGGCTGCCGCGCCGTCGTGCCGGGGATGGTCGAGCGCGGCTACGGGCGCATCGTCAACGTCGCCAGCGTGGCGGGCAAGGAGGGCAACCCGAACGCCTCCGCCTATTCGGCCTCGAAGGCCGCCGTGATCGCGATCACCAAGTCGCTCGGCAAGGAGCTCGCGGGCCACGACATCGGCGTCAACTGCGTGACGCCGGCGGCGGCGCGCACCGCGATCTTCGAGCAGATGACCGAGGAACACATCCAGTTCATGCTCTCCAAGATCCCGCGGGGGCGGTTCGTGGAGGTCGGCGAGGTGGCGGGCATGGTGGCCTGGCTCGCCTCCGAGGAGATGCGCTTCGCGACGGGCGCGGTGTTCGACGTTTCCGGCGGGCGGGCGACGTATTGAGCGCTCGGTGATCCGCACGTCGTCGATGCGGACCAGGCTCGGCGGCGGGCCGCCGGCGACCTCGCCGGGGTCCGGGCCGAGGCGGCGGATCTGCAGCCCTTGACCGCCGCCGGAGATCGGCGCCTCGGCTTCGGAACCGGCGCGGTCGACGTCCGCCCTCGGCGGGCCGGGCGATGCGCCGCCGGACGTCCTCGCGGTGGACGACGTCGTCGCGGCGACGGCCGGGGCGGTGCGCGCAAGGGGGCCGGTCGCGGTCGCTTCCGGAGCTCTGCAGGGCGGGACGGAACGCGAACGCCACGCGCCCCGGCGGCGTTC